>DYJR01000049.1 GCA_020723015.1 Arcobacter nitrofigilis | reverse complement strand
AGAAAATCCCTAAACAATGGGGATTAGAGAGGTTTTTTATCGGGAATGTCCGTTTCAACTCTAAGGCGTGAATATTCATTTTAAATAAAAAAGGGTTAAAATCTACCTTTTGTATAGATAAATCAACATTTAAATTTTCTTTGACATATTTTGGAGCTTGGGATTTTATAATATAAGACAACCCTAAAAAGCCGATAAGTACATAAGAAATAAAAACTATACCCAAAGTATAAAATATTTTTTAAGCATTTCATTCTCCTATTAGCTAATAATGTCATTATAACAGAAGAATAATTATTTGTCTATAATAAAAACTAATACATAATTTTATCGGGCTTTTGGCTCCAAATTCTAAAAACTTGTAAACACTCGGTTCTAGCTATATTTTTTAAATTTTGGTACGACTCATCATAAAAAACTTGATCTCTAAATCCTATCATATCGGCATCTTCGCTCGTAGCACCGTAATAAATAGTAGATATATTTGCCCATCTAATAGCACCCATACACATAGGACAAGGCATACAAGTAGTATAAATTTCACATCCGCTTAAGTCAAAAGTTTGGAGTTTTTTAGAGGCTTTTTTGATTACATTTATTTCAGCGTGAGAAGTAGGGTCGTTTGATTTTAAGACCTCATTGTGGGAAGTGGAGATTATCTTACCGTCTTTGACTATCACTGCACCAAACGGTCCACCGTGACCTTGATTTACACCTTTTATAGCTTCATCGATAGCTTTTTGCATGTATTTGTTCAATTTAAAACCTTAATTCTGAGGTACTGAGGTACTAAGGTTCTGAACCAATACAAGACTCAGTACCTAAGTGCTTAGTACCTCTAATTAATTACTCTACTTCCGCGTCTATTACGTCGTCGTCTTTTTTCTTAGCACCCGTGTTGCAACTTCCGTCGGCACATCCACCGCCTTGCTCTTTTTTGTACATAGCTTCAGCTAGTTTGTGACTTGCAGTCGTAAGAGCCGTTACTTTTGCATCAATCTCTTCTTTTGTTGCATTTTCGTTTTTCAATACTTCTTCAAGTTCAGCACCTGCATCGATGATAGCTTTTTCTTCATCTGCACTTACTACACCTTTGTTTTCTTCTAAAGATTTTTTAGTGCTATGTAATAATGCTTCTGCTTGATTTTTTGCATCAATCAACTCTTTTTTCTTTTTATCAGCCTCTTTATTTGCTTCAGCTTCGTTTACCATTCTTTGGATTTCATCATCGCTTAGTCCTGAACTTCCGCTAATAGTAATTTTACTCTCTTTACCCGTACCTTTATCTTTTGCAGACACGTTAAGTACACCGTTTGCATCTATATCAAACGTAACTTCGATTTGAGGTACGCCTCTTGGAGCAGCCGGAATATCTCTTAGCTCAAACATACCTAAAGATTTGTTATCTTTTGCAAATTCTCTTTCACCTTGAACAACGTGGATAGAAACCGCCGGTTGGTTGTCTTCAGCCGTTGAGAAAACTTGTGATTTTTTCACAGGTATTGTCGTACCTTTGTCTATAAGTTTTGTTGCAACTCCACCTAAAGTCTCAATTCCAAGGCTAAGCGGTGTAACGTCAAGCAATAATACGTCTTTTACGTCACCTTTTAATACTCCACCTTGAACCGCAGCACCTGCAGCAACGACCTCATCAGGATTTACCCCTTTGTTTAGTTCTTTACCGAAGAAATTTTTAACAACTTCTTGAACTTTTGGAATTCTTATACTTCCACCGACCATGATAATCTCTTGGATTTCACCTTTGCTTAAACCTGAATCTTTAAGAGCCGTATTGATGTGAGCTAATGTTTCAGATACCAAATCTTCAGTCATTGACTCGAATTTTGCTCTTGTTAGAGTTTTTACAAGGTGTTTTGGACCTGTTGCATCAGCCGTGATAAACGGTAGGTTGATTTCAGTTTCTGCTGCACTTGAAAGCTCTTTTTTAGCATTTTCAGCCGCATCTTTTAATCTTTGTAAAGCCATTTTATCAGCTTTTAGATCTATACCGTACTCACCTTTAAATTCACCTGCCAACCAATCAATAATTCTGTTGTCAAAGTCATCTCCACCCAAAAACGCATTACCATCTGTTGAAAGAACCTCAAACGTACCGTCACCAATTTCAAGTACCGTAACGTCAAATGTACCACCGCCAAGGTCGTAAACCATCACTTTCTCTTCACCTTTTTTATCAAGTCCGTAAGCTAATGATGCAGCTGTTGGCTCATTGATAATTCTAAGTACATTTAGTCCTGCAATAGTTCCAGCTTCTTGAGTAGCTTTTCTTTGTGCATCATTGAAATATGCAGGTACCGTAATAACAGCGTCAGTAACCGGTTGCCCAAGATAGCTTTCTGCATCTGATTTTAGTTTTGCTAAGATTTTTGCACTAATTTCTTGCGGAGTATAAACTTTTCCGGCAACTTCAACGGCAGCAGCACCGTTTCTGTTTACTATTTTGTACCCTACTTTACTTTGTGCATCTTTAGCATTTTTCTCATCCATCATTAAACCCATAATTCTTTTGATAGAATATATAGTTTTTTCAGGATTTGTAATAGCTTGTCTTTTTGCAGGATCACCCACAAGAACCTCACCTTTGTCTGTAAAAGCTACAACTGAAGGAGTCGTATTTTTACCCTCTTTGTTTTGAATAATTTTCGCTTCACCACCCTCGTATATTGCCATACAAGAGTTTGTTGTTCCTAAATCTATACCTAATACTTTACTCATTCTATATCCTTTTTCTTAAATTTTTTTTGAATTCTAAATTTTTCATTATTTCCTAGTTTAACGACATCTCGGTCACTCACCCTAGAAATTTATATTTTTGAGACAGTTCAAGGCTACAACGCCGAAATGTCCAAAAAGATAAATTTTCTAAACTACTTCTTACAGATTGACACCATCGCTGGTCTTAACAACCTATCCTTGTACTTATACCCTCTTTGAAGAACTTGTACTATCTCACCCTCTTCGTGGTTGTCACTCTCGGCGTGCATTACAGCATCGTGAAGATTCGGGTCAAACCCGCTATCTACATCTACAAGCTCTATACCGTGCTTTTCAAAAACAGTTTTAAAGCTTTTTATTGTTAACTCAATACCTTCTTTTACTTTTTCCAAAAGCTCTGCAGAGTCTGCTTCTTTGTTGTTCAAACTAGCTATTGCAAACTCTAGCGAATCAATAGGATTCAATAAATCTTTTGCAAATCTTTCACTAGCATATTCTATAGCTTGGATTTTATCTTTTTCCATTCTTTTTTTGATATTCTCAAAATCAGCATGAACCCTTAGATATTTCTCCTCAGCTTCTTTTAGTTTCGCTTCCAAAACACCTATTTCATCCATACTAGACTCTACAAAATCCTCTTCTATTATGGTTTGTTCTTCATTACAAACCGTCTCATTGTCTTTTAAATCTTCCATAGTTTCATTTACTTTTTCACTCATGCAGCTACCCTTTCATAAAAATAATTATAATTCTTTGATAAATCACCCATAACTAGCATTTTTGAATCTTCCCCGTCAATCTTGACACTATCGCATATCCCAATATAACCTTTTGGAACAATAGTATCAAAATATATACCCTCTTTTAGATTGTCAAAAATCCTACCGTTGAAATATCCGTTTATCATATTATCATCTAGCCCATATTCCAAAGCCATTTTAATATACTCTTTTACGTTTACCGTTTGATACGAATCACCGTAAGCTCTTGATATAAGCTCATTGTACAATTTAAACGCACCAACTTGTCTTGATATGGACATAATCTGTTCTATATCCAACCCTATAAAATCTTGTAGAAATTTATATAATGCCGATGAATACTTAATAGTCACCGCAAAATCATCAAATCTCAAAACAATATAAGCTTGTTCAAAATCTACAACTTTTAGCAGTTTTGAAGCAACTTCCTTTTTCAAAGCTACGCTCAAACCTATCTCTTTTGCAAAATATTGCAATGACTGCAAATCTACATTTTTAAGTTTTCTATTTAGCCGTGTACTCCAATATTGTCTAAGAGCAACTACGGATGGAACCCTACCGCTACTTATATGCTCTTGAACCAAATACCCCTCATCACCAAGCTTTTTAAAATACCCTCTAATAGTAGCACTTGAATACTCCAAGTCGTACATTTGTTTAAGCTGTGAAGAACCTATCGGCTCAAGGTTTATAATATAAGCCTTGATAATGGACTCTAATAAAAACTCTTTTTTATCAATCATTTAAAACTCTTTACAAGTCATTTAGCACTCAATCATCTGAACTGCTAAAAGTATTATACAATATTGAGTCTATATTTGTCAAGTGGTATATTTAAAAAATTATACGGTAAAATATAAAAAAATTTATTGAGGTCAAAATGAGAAACATCTCCATAGCCCATTCACCTGATGCCGACGATATTTTTATGTACTATGCCGTTAAATTCGGCTGGGTAGGTATGAGCGATACTACCTTTGAAAATATCGCTTTAGACATAGAAACCCTAAATCAAGAAGCACTAAAAGGGACTTATGATATAAGTGCCATAAGCTTCGGGCTATACCCTTTTATAAAAGATGATTATGCCTTGCTACGAACTGCCGTGAGTTTCGGTAACGGATACGGACCAAAACTAGTCAAACTGAAAGACAAAAAGCTAAAACCAAACTTCAAAGTAGCCCTAAGCGGTCACTATACCACAAACGCACTACTTTTTAAAATAGCATACCCAAATGCAAGGATTACCTATATGAACTTCCTTGATATAGAAAATGCGGTATTAAGCGGTGAAGTTGACGCTGGGGTACTTATACACGAGTCTATCTTACAATATAGTGACAAGCTTGAAGTTGAAAAAGAGATTTGGGATATATGGGTAGAACTTGCGGGTGAGGGTATCCCTCTTCCACTCGGCGGTATGGCTCTTAGACGCTCTATCCCTATACACAAGGCTATAGAATACGAAGATACACTAATAAAAGCGGTACGTGTAGCTCACAACAACAAACTTTTGATGTCCAAAATGCTAATTGAGCGAGATTTGGTAAGGGTTGACCATGATACGTTACAAACATATCTAAACCTTTATGCCAATGAAGAGTCCATAGAATTGAATGAGTTACAAATCAAGGCAATAAATATACTTTATAAAATAGGATATGAAAGAGGATTTTATCCTCAGATTATAAAAGCAGAAGATTATATGATACCAAAAGAGTACAAAGAACTAAGAAATGAAAATTGATTTTTCAAAATATAGCTCCATAGGTGTCGGACCTGTTTGTGAAGTTTATGAGATAGAAGAGACCAATGACTATGACGATTATTTTATAGTGGGTCGTGCCAATAATCTTCTTATCGGAAGCTGTGAGCGTAAACTAGCAATTCTCGGTAAATCTTTTGATTATATAGAGTTTCGTAATGGTTTATTATATGTGGGCTGTGCGGTAAAAAGTTCCAAACTATTCAACTATACCAAAAAAGAAAATTTGGGTGGACTAGAGTTTTTATTGCACTTACCCAGCTGCCTTGGCGGACTTGTCAAAATGAATGCAGGTCTTAAAGAGTGGGAAATCTTCAACCATATAGTAAAAATCAAAACAAAGCACGGCTACATAGACAAAAAAGATATAAATTTCGGATATAGATATACAGATATAAGTACTATAGTTTACGAGGTTGTTTTTGCACTGCCGAGTGGTTTTGACAGGTCAAAAGTAGATATGTTTACACTTATGAGAGCAAACCAACCAAAAGGTAAAAGTGCCGGTAGCTGTTTCAAAAATCCAAAAGGGGATTATGCCGGAAGACTTATAGAAGCTGTCGGGCTAAAAGGTTATAAAATAGGTGATATGGGATTTAGTGAAGTACATGCAAACTTTTTGATGAATTACGGAAACGGTACCTATAAAGATGCTATTACTATTATAAATCTTGCAAAATCGAAAATTTTTGAGCAATTTAATATAGAACTAGAAACAGAAATAATCATTTTATAAACTTCTAAGTTGGACTTTAGTTTAGCTTTGCTAAAATTTAACGAAATGTTAAATAAGTATAAATAAAGGAAGGTGTAAATGGAATACGAAGTAGCAGTACCCTTGGCAGGGTTTGAGAGTGAATGTACGTTTGTATATGAAAAAATCGATAACTTTTTTTCATCAATCAAAAGCGAAAGTAGCGGAATAGAACTAAGAATGATGAATTTCGACTCTCTAAAGAATATTGATTTTGACTTGCCCGATTGGTTCATCGAACAACTTGATATCAAAGATGTCAACGATATTTCAGTTTACTTTATATTTGTTTTACAATCACCTGCTACAAACTCCGTAGTAAATCTTTTTGCACCTGTTATACTAAACAACAAAAACCATAAAATGGGACAAATACAACTTAAACTAGATGAAGTTAAGCTTGAAACTTTAGAAAATATACTCTGCGGTTGATTTATAACACCAAAGGTCTATATATTCCTCTAGGGTTGTTTTGAGTTTGGCTTTGTTGCGGAGTGTAATCCTCTAAGCCTAAAATTTCTTGAGTCAAAGAAGTATTTACTGTACTTGAAGATTTTATTATCCCCGTAGCCAAATCAACTACTTTAACGAATATCATAAGATTATCAGACGTAATAGCATATGTACCTATTACTAAGTTTGAATTTTCATCTACCACTTTTGACTTTATCTCATCAAGTTCCCTTGTTAGAATCTTAGATCCGTTTCTTCCAAGCTTAATATTTTTACCCAATTCAAGCTCTTTTACCGTAATCCCTTTACAACTTTTCAAAAGGTCTGACTTAAGCTGATTTGATAGAACAAATCCAAGTTGTGAATTGTTTTCCAAATTATCGATATTAACAAAATCAATAACATAAAAATCTTTTTCCAACTCATCTTTAGAAATATCTTGGCATACGTCATCCACTATACTTGACGACAATCTAGTAAAATCAGTTTGAGTAAAATTTTTAACACCGCTTAAAACGGAACTGGTATCAGGTAAAGTACACCCACCAAATAAAAACATACTAAAAAAGGCTAAAGCAAAGAGTCTCATTAAAAATCCCTTATTACATCAACCGTCTTTTTGCTCACAGGTTGATTATTGCTATTTTTCTTAACTGTTGTCACAGATGACGAATATACGGCATTTGCAGTAGCATATATATCACCGTTTGCAAAATCGACTATTCTTGAATTTATCGACAATGTAGTATCATTGATATTTGAATATGTCCCTATCAAAATATAGTCTGCTTCTATCGTATTAGGCAACTTTTTAATATCTCTCGTCAAATTAAACTCACCGTCGGCATTTATACTTACGGCATTTTGACCTCTGTACTCTTTGACTCTAAAACCTTCCATATGAAGTTGAGATATCATATTCTCTCCTACCAATCTTCCAAAATCACTGGTACTATTTAATTGGTTTAAATTAACAAAAGAGGTAACTATTATAGTCTTTTTGTCAGGTTTTATATGGTTTGCTAAAAGTTGCTTTGCAATTTCTTTCGTAAGGTCTTGGACACTAGAATAAACAGCTGTCGTATTTTTTGTTTCAGGCTCTTTTTTCACTTGTACGTTCGAACTATTTAATACGGGAAGTTTTTGAGCAAATTCACTTAAACATCCGCTAAAAATAAACGGAAGAAATAGAAGCGTAATAACGGATAATCTCATTATAATATCCCTGTTTTGATTTATAGGGATATTATAACTTTATTTTTATAAATGTTTATTTAGGACAAGTTTTTTTAGAACAATTGTCCGTAGTAATTTTTATAGTTTTAGTCATAGGTTTTGCCATACTAGCATGAGACGAAGTAGAAGCAACCTTCGGACAATTTTCAAATAATGCACAATTACCTGCTACATTATATATACTTCTAGCACTTGCTATTACTTTTCCGTCGCTATTATCTATTATCCTAGCATTTACCGCTACACCTTTGCCGAAAGATGAATAAGTACCCACTAACACGTAGCTATTTTTAACCTCTTTAGAGAGTTTTTTTACATCTCTAGTGATAAAAAACTCGCCGTTGGCATTTACGCTTATTGCATGTTGACCTCTAAAGTCAAGTATGTTAAAACCTCTTAGGAAAAGTTCATTGTAAAAAGACTCGCTTAACACTCTTCCGAATTTTGTAGTTTTGTTTAACTGATGTAAATCAACAAACGCAGTAATCGCTATCTCGTTTGGCAACGTAGCACCTAGCTTGTTACTACTTTGAAGTTGGTTTGCAAGGTCTAAAACCAACTCTTCTAGTTGGTCATAAGCCTTTACTTTGTAAACAATCTTCTCTTTTTCTACTTCTACTATTTTTGGCTCTTGTTTCACACAACCGCTAAGCAACATAACCCCAAGCCCTAAAACCAATGTTTTAAGCAGTGTAATTCTCATATTAACACCTTTTTGTTATATTCATATTTTTTGTTATGATAATATAACATTTCTTAATATTAGCTTAGTGGTTGAGTTTTTTGTGAAAACTAGTCGGTTATTTTGCCGATTAATTCCCTTGCTTGTTCCAATGCTTTGTTTGAATCGTCTTTGTCAAAAGTAAGCACTACTGCCATTCTTCTACCGACATGACTTTGCGGTTTACCGAATACCCTTAAAAAACTAGTTTTTGTAAATACTCCGGCATCAGCTTCTATTACCGGGCTAAACGTATCACCTTTTGCTTTGTATGCTGCACTAGCTCCCGTACCGTAAGTGATAAAATCAAGTGGAAGTCCAAGAACCGCTCTTACGTGAAGTGCAAATTCGCTTTGACTTTGAGTAATCATAGTCACCATTCCGGTATCGTGCGGTCTAGGGCTTACTTCGCTGAAATACACCTCATCACCGCTTACGAATAACTCAACACCGAATAGTCCTCTTCCACCGAGTCCGTCTGTTATTTTCTTTGCCATATCTTTTGATTTTTCTAAAGCTGTTTGGCTCATTTGCATAGGTTGCCATGAAAAAATATAATCACCGTCTTTTTGGATATGACCTATTGGCTCACAAAATGTAGTTTCAAGCTGATTTCTTACGGTCAAAAGTGTGATTTCATAATTAAACTTGATAAATTCTTCTACGATAAGCTCGCTTGCATCACCTCTTGCCTCTTTTGCCATTTCCCAAGACTTAGTCAAATCCTCTTTGCTTCTAGCTACGCTTTGCCCGTGTCCGCTACTACTCATAACAGGCTTGATCACACAAGGATACCCAAGAGTATCCGCAGCTTTTACAAGCTCCTCGTATGTTTTTACAAAGAAATATTTACTTGTTTTTAGTCCCAAATCTTCAGCCGCAAATTTTCTGATATTTTTTCTGTTCATAGTTTTGTTTACCGCTTCAGCATTCGGTATCACACAAAATCCCATCTCTTCAGCTGCAAAAAGGGCATCTATACTGATAGCTTCGATTTCCGGCAATATAAAATCAGGTTTTTCTCTTTTGATTACTTCCAAAACTTCGTTTTTGTTTTTCATATTGATAACATAAGATTTGTTTGCTACAAGTGAAGCCGGAGCATTTACATAGCTATCAACCGCAACGGTCTCGATACCTAATCTTTGTGCTTCTATAATGACCTCTTTACCAAGCTCACCGCTTCCAAGAAGAAGAATTTTTGATGAATTTGATTTTAATGGTGCTGGAAATTTCATATAGTTCCTTTGGATATTTGTAATTTGTTTTTTAATAATGATATTATGCTATAAAAGGGGTTAAAGAAGTTTTAAGCGAAGTAATCTAAATTAACTCAATAGCACAATCCATTAAAAGGGAGCTTTGCTTTGTAATACTTTTTTAGAAAAAGTATCCAAAACAAACAAAGTACAGTTGCCTTGAAAAAGCGGTGCAAGAGATTATAATTTTTGGAATTTATTGATACTTTTTCTAAAATTGTGAAATTCACTTCGTTCAAATAGCCTCTTGCAATTTTATTAATTATATGATACAATACCTTTACAATTCGCCTTCGGGCAGACCCACTTCGGTGGGGTCAATCAATCTTTTAAGCTTTGATAGTATAATCTTAAATTTTTCTTTATTTACAGTTCCTATTTTACTTAAAAGTTTTTTTTGCTAAATACTTTTTGTTGTAATATCATAGCTGAACTACTGATTGTTGTGTTACTATTTTTTTCAATATAGTTTATATTATGAAAATAATCATTATTACCTTTTAAAGTTGTAGTTGTAGGAATCCCAATAAATAAATCGTGGGTAAGTTGTCTTATAATGATAACTGATCTTACAAACTCATTGCCTTTTCCATATTCTTCACTTCCTATGTTAAACCCAATTTTAGTCCAATAAATTTCTCTTGCCTTGATACCCAAATTAAAATTGATTTGTTGAGTTTGCTTTTTTATTTCGTTCCATTCATCGTATTGTTTCATTTTACTAGTTGCCCTTTATCACTTATAGCTTATCATTTAGATTATTAAGTTTTATATTCATATTAATTTTGATTTAAAATATAAATAACTTACTTATTTTATCATAAACAATATAATTCTACTGGTCTAAATAATTTACTCATCAAACCCTAAGCGAGCAACATATAATTTCGGGGCCTTGCCTTTTTTTGAATAAAGGAACCCCAGTCTATGACTGGGCTTGTCTTATGAATAAACCAAATGAATCTGGCGTTCCTTTATCCCGGATTATGTTTGCCAAACTTGCTGAAAAAGTTTGAAGGTTGATGTTCAATTCTCCACCATTTTGCAAAAATGAAATAATTGAGTTTTTAAATGCAGAAACTGCATTAGAGAATTGAATGTAGTTCTCTCTAAAATTTGGCACTAATTGCTCTAATTCTGTGAAGTTATCAGCAGCTGGAACGACTATGACATAGTATAAATTTTGTTTTTGTTGAATTATACCATTTAAAATAATAAACATAATATAATTAAGCCACAATCTGTTACAA
>DYJR01000048.1 GCA_020723015.1 Arcobacter nitrofigilis | reverse complement strand
AGTATAGGTGTTGCACTTATGACTTGAATTGGCGTTGTGTTATGGAGCGAAAGTTGCAAACAGCTATATGTTTAAGAAACATTTTGCTAAAATATTGCAAATTTAATTTTATTGGAGATATTTTTTATGGAGTTTAATGCAACAAAAGTAAACAGTGCAAACGCAAACGTAGTAGCTACTATCACGACAGAGGTTATAGCTAAAAACCTTGATAAGATTGCTAAGCAATTATCAAAAACTATGAACGTATCGGGATTTAGAAAAGGTAAAGTTCCTGTAGCTGTAGTAAAACAAATGCACGGTGAAAGATTAGACCAAGATGCTCAAGCAGAAGCTTTAAGAACGCTTTTTGCAGATGCTATCAAAGACCTTGGTATCAATCCGCAAGATGTTATCGGTGAGCCTGCTGTAAGCAAATATGAGAAAAAAGAAGACGGAAGCATAGAAGTAGAAGTTAATTTCTCTATCAAACCAAGCATAGATTTAGGTGATTATAAAGCACTTATCCCTGCCGTAAAAGAAGCTGAAGTAACAGATAAAGAAGTAGAAGAAAGAATATCTGAAATGGCTAAGAGATCTGCTCCATTAGAAAAAATAGCTAGAAAAAGAGCTTTAAAAGAGGGTGATTTCGCTGTTATCGATTTTGAAGGTTTTGTTGATGGTGTACCTTTTGACGGCGGTAAAGCTGAGAAATATACTCTTGAAGTAGGAAGCGGAAGCTTTATCCCCGGTTTTGAAGAGCAAATGATAGGTATGAAATATGATGAAACTAAAGATGTAGTAGTTACGTTCCCTGCTGAATACCAAGCAAAAAATCTTGCAGGTAAAGAGGCTACTTTCAAAGTAACTTTACACGAAATTCAACAAAAAGCTG
This sequence comes from Arcobacter nitrofigilis, assembly GCA_020723015.1. Classification (GTDB taxonomy): domain Bacteria; phylum Campylobacterota; class Campylobacteria; order Campylobacterales; family Arcobacteraceae; genus UBA6211. The sequence goes on along the minus strand of DYJR01000048.1, from coordinate 10,432 downwards.
AAGCTGAATTGAATGATGATTTAGCTAAAAAAATGCTTCCAAACGACAAAGAAGCTACAATAGATACTTTGAAAGAAAAAGTAAAAGAGCAATTAAAATCTGAGAAAATGAGCAAAGTTTATAATGACGAATTGAAACCTGCTTACCTTGAAGCTTTAGTAAAAGCTATCAGTTTTGATTTACCGTCAAGCGTAGTAGAGCAAGAAGTAAACGTTGCATTAAACAATGAAATAAGAGCGATGAGTGAAGAGGCTCTAAACAAACTTAGAGAAGACAAAAACGAGATAGAAGCATTAAGAGCAAAAGTTACTCCTGATGCACAAAATAGCGTAAAAGCTACATTTATCATAGATGCGTTGGCAAAAGCTGAAAACGTAGATGTAAGTGACCAAGAAGTTACTCAAACACTATATTATGAAGCGATGATGATGGGACAAAACCCGCAAGAAGTAGTTAAATTCTATAGCGAAAAAGGTTATTTACCGGCTATAAAAATGTCTATGATTGAAGATAAAGTTATTACAAAATTACTTGATAGTAAATTGAATAAATAGTTATTAGTGATTAGTTATTGGTAAGAAAATAATACCGATACACTAATATATCAATTACTAATTACCAAAAAAAGGATAAAGATTGAGTTATATTCCATACGTTGTAGAAAAAACAGGAAGAGGCGAAAGAAGCTACGATATATATTCTAGACTTTTAAAAGATAGAATAGTTATGTTGAGCGGTGAAGTAAATGATGATGTTGCATCAAGTATAGTTGCACAGTTTTTATTTCTTGAAGCTGAAGACCCTGAAAAAGATATCTATTTTTATATAAATTCTCCTGGTGGAGTAATTACAAGCGGACTTAGTATATTTGATACTATGAACTATATCAAACCTGACGTTTGTACTATTTGTATCGGTCAAGCAGCATCTATGGGTGCATTTTTATTAAGTAGCGGTGCAAAAGGTAAAAGATACTCTTTACCGAATAGTAGAATTATGATTCACCAACCGTTAGGTGGTGCAAGAGGTCAAGCAACTGACATTCAAATACAAGCTCAAGAGATATTAAGACTAAAACATATGTTAAACAACCTTCTATCTTCTCAAACGGGTCAACCTATCGAAGTAATTGAAAAAGATACCGATAGAGACTTTTTTATGAGTGCGGAAGAAGCAAAAAATTATGGTTTAGTAGATGAGGTTATTACGAGTCATAAATGATAAGAGAAATTATAACTTACCCAAATAAGCTATTAAGAACCGTATCAAGTAATGTTGAAAACTTCGATGAGGAGTTGCATACATTGCTTGATGATATGTGGGATACTATGATAGCAAGTAACGGTGTAGGACTTGCGGCTATTCAAGTAGCAGTCCCTAAAAACATACTTATTATATCTTTGCCTGATATTAACGATGAACAAAAAAAAGAGGACTTGATAGAGGCTATTAACCCTCGCATTACGCATAAAGACGGTGAAATAGTTTTTAATGAAGGGTGTTTGAGTGTTCCTGGATACCATGAAGAGGTAAAAAGAGCAAACCACGTAGTAGTCGAATATCAAGATAGAAACGGCAATCACCATAAAATGGAGTGTGAAGGTTTCTTAGCCGTGGCATGGCAACATGAAATGGATCATCTAAAAGGGCATCTTTTCATAGAAAAACTCTCTATCATCAAACGTAAAAAGTTTGAAAAAGAGTACAAAAAAAGAACAAAAATCAGAAAAATAAAATAAGTTATTATAACTCCGATTAAGTTGGATTTTAGTAAAATCACTAAAATAGACTTCATTGGAGTAAATTAATGAAAGTATTAAAATGTGCTACTTTAAACGGCATTGAAGCAAATGTTGTAGAAGTAGAGGGTACATTTACAAAAGGTTTACCTTCATTTAGTATCGTAGGGCTCGGTAACTCTGCTATTCAAGAGTCCAAAGAGCGTGTAAAGTCTGCACTACTTACAAATAATTTCGAGTTTCCACCGTTAAAAATCACCATCAACCTTTCCCCTAGCGATTTACAAAAACAAGGGAGTCATTTTGATTTGCCCATAGCACTTTTGATAGCTATGCAAGATGAAAAAATAGACTTCGGAGAATATTTTGTTTTTGGTGAACTTGGGCTTGACGGAAGATTAAAAGATAGTACTCTTATATTTGTTTTGGTTTTGTCTTTAGCAGAACTTGGAATACTTAAAAAAGTCCTTGTACCAAAAGAATCGGTAGAAAAACTATCAAAAATACCGGATATTGAGATATATGCCGTAGAAAAGATTGAAGAAGCAATAGAGTTTTTTAAATCTGTCGATAAAGAAAAATATAGAGTCGAAAATAGTAGTGTAGAATACGAGTATATAGATTTGCTAGGTAAGAAGTATTTTTATGATAGTAGTTATTTGCTTGATTTTAACGACATAAGAGGGCAGGTGATAGCAAAAAAAGCGGCACTTATTAGTGCAAGCGGCAACCACAACCTTATGCTAGAGGGTAGTCCAGGGTGCGGTAAAAGTATGATAGCAAAAAGATTGCAATATATTTTACCTCCTATTGCATTGGAAGAGATTTTGCAAAAGGCAAAGATTGATTGTTTGGACGGTAAAGAGCCTGATTTTTCACCTCTTAGAGTCTTTAGAAGTCCACATCATAGCAGCACGAAGTCGTCCATCTTCGGTGGTGGAAGCAATAGTGCAAAGATAGGTGAGATTGCTTTGGCAAACAACGGTATGCTGTTTTTTGATGAGTTGCCCCATTTTGGGAGAAATATTTTAGAAGCATTACGTGAGCCGTTGGAAGACCATAAAATACTTATTTCAAGGGTAAATACAAAGATAGAGTATCAGACAATGTTTTTGTTTGTATGTGCTATGAATCCATGCCCTTGCGGTAATCTTTTGAGTGTGACCAAAGAGTGTAGATGTAGTGATTTAGAGATACAAAGGTACAAAAACCGTCTTTCAGACCCTTTGCTTGATAGGATAGATTTGTATGTAAAAATGGGAGAGGTCAAAAGTGACGATAAGGTCACTATTAGTTCTAAAGAGTTACATAAACAAGTTTTACAAGCATTTTCTAAGCAGATTTTAAGAGGACAAAAGAACTTAAATGGTAAACTTAGCGATATGGAACTCAAAGAGTTTTGTGTTCTTGATAATGAATCGGAAGGAATATTAAACAAAGCTATAGATAGCTTTAATTTATCTTTGAGGGCAAAAAATAAGATTTTGAAAGTTGCAAGAACTATTGCAGATTTAAACAACAGCGATAATATCAAAAAAGAACACATTTTAGAAAGTATTAGTTATAGGAAGAGGGATTGATAATGAGTAAAACGGCACTCAAAATTGCAGGTATCGTACTAAAACCGAATTCACCACATATAAAAGGTGATTTTTTGGCTATTAAAAAAATGTTTGAGGATAACGGAATATCGGTTATTCTTGAAAAAAATAGTGCCGATATGATAGGAGAAAGCGGTTTTGAGTTAGATGAATTATCAAGCAACTGTGATTTTTTGGTATCTTTGGGCGGTGATGGGACTTTAATATCTTTAGTAAGAAGAAGTTTCAAATATAACCTACCTATACTTGGGGTTCACCTTGGAACGCTAGGATTTTTGACGGATATTACGGTAGATGAACTAAGCGGTTTTATGAGTGAATTAAGAGATAATAACTTCTCAATAGACCAAAGAATGATGATAAGCTCAAATATAAAAGAGATTTCGATAGTTGCTTTTAACGATATAGTGATAACTAGAAAAGATTTGACCGGAATGGTAAGCATAGAGGCAAAAATCAATGGTAAGGTTTTTAATAACTATTATGGCGATGGACTTATCATCTCGACACCTACAGGCTCAACGGGCTATAACCTTTCATGCGGCGGTCCAGTGGTCTATCCGCTTACCGATGCTTTTATTGTGACCCCTATATCTGCCCACTCTTTGACCCAAAGGCCTCTTGTATTGCCTGTGGATTTTGAGATAGAGCTTTGTATAAAAGAGTCAAAAGGTGCAGTTGCTATAATAGACGGACAAGATATATATGAACTTGACCATAACGAGTCATTTAAAATCAAAATTGCTCAAAACAAAGCAAAACTAATCCATAGCCTACGAAGAAGCTATTTTGACGTACTTAGTGAGAAATTGAAATGGGGTGAGAACCGTTAAAAAAACGACAAAAGCTATGCTTTCCTTGAGCTGCTTGTCGTTTTTCTCAAAGAGAGTGCAAGGCACAAGAGGTTCGGAACCGAGGGCTATGTGCATTTATGCACAGACCGAGGATGGAAAGGCACGGCGATGTCTATGTGCGAATAAAGTGAGTACAGTCATACGCCAGAATCGTTATTAGAACGGCGATGCCTATGTGCGAACGCTGATGTACAGGCATATGCCAAAACTGTTTGAATAATACATAAAATTCCACTATTTTATGCTAATATACAAAAACACCAAAAAGGATTGTTAAATGTTTACTATTTATAATAAGGGAAGTGTTCAATTTCGTGGTACATCTGATAATTTATATAGTCTAAATAATAAAGTTGAGGCAATATCTCCGCCAATTTTGAATCCTGATGATGAGCTGTATAATTATATAGATAATGACAAAAATAAAAATCAATATAGTAATGAGGCATTAAATATTTACAAAAGAGTAGCTAGATTGGATACAACCGAAGAGGTATATCATGTTAGAGATATTATGACGAGGGAGTGCATAACTATTAATGTAAATTTAACCGTTGAAGATGCTTATGATACTCTAAAAGCTAATAAAATAGGTCAAATCCCTGTAGTTAACGATTCTTACCAAATAGATGGTCTCATTAATAAAAAAATGATCTTAAATATGCTTATGAATGATTTGGATAATAGCCGAAGAATATTAAAGCAAAGATTACGTGATATTGACTTAAAAGAGTGTATCACGGCAGACCCGATTACCGATATAAGAAGGGTTGCAAAAGTTATACTTGAATACAAGCTTGATGCCGTGCCTGCGGTTAATAATAACGATATTTTAGTGGGTATAGTATCAAAAACAGATATTATCAAAGCGGTATCATATATCCCTAATCTAAAGCTTTGGGCTTAGGGTATTATTTAGCATTCGTTTAAGAAGTTTTGGATAAAATAAGTTCTTATGAAAGCATATAAAGGCAACTTTGATAGATGATTAACAGATTTTATTTAAAAAACTATTTAACTTTTAGTGAAACGGAACTTGAGTTTAAAAATGGACTTATCGTATTTAGCGGTATAAGCGGAGCTGGGAAGTCTGTTTTGATGGAGTCTATACTCTCTTTGTTTGGGCTAAAAAATGCAAAAGCGGAGCTAATAGAGGGTAGCATAGACTCTTTGGGTTTTGACTTAGAAGAGTTTGATTTATCATCAGAGGATGAAGCTGTATTTAAAAAAATCCAAAAAGATAAAAGCAGGTATTTTCTAAATAATCAAACACTATCGCAAAAAAGTCTAAGTGATATTGCATCTAAATTTATAAGGTACATACATATCAAAGACAATAGTGATTTTAGTAACGATAATTTGCTTGAAGTTATAGACTTGTCACTTGGCGATGATGTGGAGTTTGTCCAAACAAAAGATGAGTTTAAAGCTAAATATAGCGAATTCTTGAAATCAAATAGTGAGCTAAATAAACTTATAGAAGAAGAGAAAAATATCGAAGAACTCAAAGAGTTTATAGCTTACGAAATCAAAAAAATAGATGATATAAATCCTCAAATAGACGAATATGAAGAACTATCGCATATCAAAAAACAGTTATCACAAAAAGAGAAAATCGAAAAAGCTATCGAAAAAGCAAACGGAGTATTTGACTATACTTCAAGCGTCAATCAGGCATTATCGTTACTTGAAATTGATAGTAGTTTTTTTGATGATGCTATAAATGAGCTAAATAATATATTTGAAAAAGCCGGTGACAAACTTCATTTACTCGAAGATACAAATATAGACGAGGTTTTGACTCGTATTGAGCAACTGTCCCACTTACAAAAGAAATTCGGTTCTATAGAGGAGTGTTTGGCTTATAGAGAACAAAAAAAACAAGAACTCACACGATATGAAAATATCTCCTTTGAAAAATCATCTTTGGAGAAAAAAGTAAAACAACTAAAAGCTCAAATAGAGTATTTGGCGGATGGTATAAGTGAAAAAAGAAAAAATGCACTCAAAATCATAGAGCAAAAAGTAAACGGATATTTGGAGTATTTGTACCTTAGCGATTCATCCTTTGAGATAGCAAAAACTACTATTAGCCAAAGTGGAAGCGATGAGGTCAAGGTATCTTTAAAAGATGCAAAACTAGAAAATATTAGTAGCGGTGAGTTTAATCGTCTGCGTTTGGCACTTATGGCTGTTAAAAGCGAATATGCACTAAGTAACAATGGAGTACTTTTCTTGGATGAGATAGATGCAAACTTAAGCGGTAAAGAGAGTGATGCCATAGGAAAAGTGCTAGAACAAATTGCAAAAAAATATCAAATATTTGCAATATCCCATCAAGCACAGCTTACATCTCGTGCAAATCAACACTTCTTGGTAGAAAAAACAAACGGTGAGTCTGTAGTTTTTGAAATCAGCGGTGAAAAAAGGGTAAACGAGATAGCTAGGATGATAAGCGGAGAGAAAATATCAGATGAGGCTATAACTTTTGCAAAAAATCTATTGGGCGTTTAGCTTCACCCAATTTGATATTTTTTGGTCTTCATATACTATATGATTTACAAGCCAAATATCTATATATTCTATTACTTTACGCTCTACTATTTCAGGCACAAGGATAGGTATCTCTTTTATAAATAAATTCATCTGTCCTATTATATTTTCGTGTAGTTTTATGTGTTGTTCATAAAAAGGTAGTTTACTTGTCTCATAAACTCCTCTTCATTGGCAAAGTGGACTTTCATATAATCATAAAGCTCAATAACTGTTTTTTTGACATGTTTTAAAATATCTTTTCCGTTGTAGTTGACCGCTTCAATTGCTATATCAAAAAGTTTTTTATGCTCTAAATCTATAGAGTTATTACCTATTTCATATATAGATTTCCATCTAAATATAGTACGTAATTCCTCTCTTGTACGTCTAAAATGGTGAACTTTTTTGTCTTCGACCAGTATGTGGTTTATTATATTCGTAGTTACGAATTCAAGCAGTTTTTCTTGAATTTGATTTGTCTGTAAATTGGGAATATTAGCTAAAAAAATTGTTTAAATTGTTTAAAATTTGCTTGTGAAACTCGATATGCTTTTCCAAATCATAATAGTTGATGGATTTCATATAGTTTTGTTCATTTAGAAAATGGGTTCTTGTGTACAAGATAAGTTTTTTTATAAGTTCTTTGATATGATTTTTGTCATCTCCCGCATTTAAGATATCGTTTGCTATTCCAAAAAGATATTTATGTTCATCGTCAACTTTGTCATGACCTATTCTATATTCATCGTTCCACTCCAAATTTTCTAGTAACATAATCTTATCCTATAAAGTTTCTTTTGGAATACTGAAAAAATATCCTTGTGAGTAGTCAATCCCTATCTCATTGATAATATCATATATACGTTCATTTTCGACAAACTCTGCTATTACTTGCATACCCAATTTTTTGGCAAACTCGGTAATAGTTGTTACCACCATATATGAGTCGTTCCCTTTTTCGATATTTTTTATAAGGGAACCGTCGATTTTTAGATAATCGGCTTTTAGTTTGATAAGGTATTCAAAGTTACTGTATCCGGTACCGAAATCATCGATAGCTATTTTGCACCCAAGTTTTTTGATACTACTAATAAAAGAGACTACTTCGTCAAAATTGCTTATACTTTCCGATTCTACTATCTCAAGAACAACCCTAGAAGAACAATTATAAGTCAGTAGATTTTCAAATAAAATTTGTTTAGTCTCTTTTGACGCAATATCTTGCATCGTGAGATTGATAGAAAATTCAAAGTTTGTATTTGCAAACATTTCAAAAGATTTTGTAATCATAATTTGAGTTAGTTTATCATAAAGTTTTGCTTTTTTGGAGTGTTCTATGAAGAAATAGGGGCTTAGAATTTTACCGTCAGTTTCTTTAAGTCTTATAAGACACTCGTACTTTTCTATTTGTTTAGTTTGGTTATTAACTATACCTTGGAAATAAGGGATAATGCTATCTGTTTTGATGGCATTTTGTATTTTATTGATAGTCTCTATGTTTGTTTTGATATTTTGGTTTTGTAAGTCTGATTGGTTATAAAATGCTACGTTTGCATTGCTTGTTTTTGTAGCTTTTAGTGCCATATGGGCAAGTTTATATAAAATATCGCTTGAACCGTAAGCAACACCGCATGCAAATGATATATTTGTACTTATCCCTTTGACTTTTACCGATGAATTTTCTAGTTTGTTAATAATATCTAAAATATGGCTTTTGAGTGTTGCATAGGCATAATTTTGGTTTTCAAACAAAATAGCAAATTCATCACCGCTTACTCTATGTATTTTACCGTTTACGACTTTTTTGACAAGTCTTTGAGCAAAAGTTTTGAGTACTTCATCGCCAATCTCGTATCCAAAGTAGTTATTTATGTCGGAAAATCTATCAATATTCAAAAGTAACAAAGTATGAGATTCGTTAGAGTTTTTGAGTTTTGAAAGGAGGGCTACTCTGTTATTAAGTCCCGTCAAATCATCATTGAATTGTTCTTTGATTAATTGGTCTTTTTTGATAAGTTCGGTTACGTCCGTTCTTGCTGCTATATATTCGACTATATCGTTATCTTCATTAAGTATAGGAATTATTACGCTTTTGACATAGTACTCACTTTTATCTTTTGCAAGATTTTTAAATGTTCCTTTCCAAATTTGTTTGTTTTGTATGGTATTCCACATCTCTTTAAAAAATTCTTTAGTATTTTCAGGATGTCTAAGAATACTATGACTTCTACCTATTAATTCATCTTTTGAATACCCTGAAATTCTACAAAATTCATCATTTACATAGGTGATTAATCCCTTTGGATCTGTTTTTGAAACGATGGAGTTACTATCAAGAGCTACCTTATACTGTTTTAAAAAATTTATATTTTCATCTAGTTCGCTTTGGGTTTCATTTACAAGATGACTTAGAGCTTTTAGCATAGAGTGATGTGAACGATAATCTCTAACTTTGACATTTCTTTTGATTTCTTCACTTTCGCTAAGTGATAATGTAGTGGTTGTAACATTTAAAAGTTGATTTCTTAAATTACCGTGATAAAACTCACCGTACGTAAAAAAACCGACACTAGGTGCAACATCGTTTATAAGTCCAAGTTCGTATTGTAAATGTTCTTTAAGAAACATTTTCCTAACCGTACAAGAGTATATAAAAGTTCCTTCAACGGGACAAGAAGCTATCTTTTGTTGTACTATCGGAGCTTTGTTTATGATTTCTTCAAGATTGCCTATAGCAAATCTTATTTTATCACCGTTTTTGAAATGTCCTGCATAAATAAGCGATCCGTTTTCACCTTCTGCGACCATAGACCTTGCTACGTTTATCCCGTCATCATTTTTGATAAAAGGAAACTCGACCGCACTTGCAGGAAGTTCTTTGACCGTGTCGTTGCCTAGATATTTAGTATATGTGTCTATAGCTTTCATCCCGTCTATTTCATAAATAGTATTATCTTTTGCATTTGTGACCGTCATCTCTTTACCGATAGGTGTCCACTCTAAAATATAATTATTGGAAACTTTTAACTTTTCACTGTTTAACGTAGCAAGAACAATCCCGTCATATAAAATTTCAGTGTCTTTGATGATATAAACAGACCTAAAAATATCATTGTCGGCAGCATTTCCTCCGGCAATAGGAATATCTGGACAAATAGAAGAAAAACCTTCCAAAAATGACTCGGTATCACCTTTGAGTGATTCCGAAAAAGATATAACGGCTTTTGTATCGTTACGTATTATTTGAGATACGGCATTTTGACCCGTTGTAAAAGTAGTATTATTGAAATAAAAAAGTTCTATCTTCGTATCTTGAAATAGTGCAAAGGATATAATTATAGAGTTTCTTATTATACCTCCGTCTATAATTTCACCTGATGTTGAAGCACCTATGATAGAGCTAGTAGGTAAAGTTTGTTTTAATGTATTTAATATGTTTTGAACTAATGTTATATTATCGGTACCGCTAAAAACTTGTATTAATATAGAATTGTATTCTCTTACCTCGTTATTAATGAAACTAGACAGTGTATCCAAATCTATAAAAATATGATTTAGCAATCTCATTGATTCTCTTTTTTTATGATAAATTTTAAGCTATTGTATCAAAATAATAGTTAAAATCAAATTATATTTATAGTTATGCCAAAAATTTAAATCTGAAGTGCAATTTTTTGACCTAAAAAATTATACCAATTTTTAC
>DYJR01000047.1 GCA_020723015.1 Arcobacter nitrofigilis | reverse complement strand
TTTTTCTTATTTCAAAGACAACTTAAAAAATTGCACTTCAGATTTAAATTTTTGGCAATAGCTTTAACTAATTTATGTTTAAGTATATATAAGATAGAATTATGACTGTTATGTAACTTAAAAAATAATCGAGGGTATGATATGTCAAGAATTCAAGTGGTGCCTAATAGTAAGGAATTTGTACTGAATAGGAATGATTTTATAGTTTCAAAAACAGATATGAAAGGTATTATTACTTACGGTAATAAGATTTTTATAGAGATGTCGGGGTATGGAGAAAAAGAGCTTCTTGGGAAAAATCATAATTTGATAAGACATCCTGATATGCCTCGTATTGCATTTAAGATAGCTTGGGAGATGATACAAAACAAACAAGAATTTTTCGGATTCGTAAAAAATCTTAGAAAAGACGGAGGTTATTATTGGGTTTGGGCAAATATAACGCCTGATTTGGACACAAACGGTAATATAATAGGCTATACAAGCGTTAGAAGAAAACCGAATCCAAAGGCGTTGGAAATTATAATTCCGATTTACAAAAAATTACTAGAAGCAGAAAAAAGCGGAGGTATGGATTCTTCAAAAACTATTTTAATGAATTTATTAGAAGAAAAAAATATGGAATATAATGAGCTGATAATAGCTTTACAAGGAGTGTGATGATGGAATGGTTATTTAGTAGAGTAAACTCCTTTAAGCTTATAAAATGGATTTTATTAACGATTTTATCGGTACTTTTGTTGACAAATTTGATTGTTTTAGTTTTTATACAAAATGTGTGTAGCGATGTATTATTTTTAATCGGTGCGGTAACGTTAATATCAGCTTGTTTGATAGCGGTGGGATATATAGGATTAAATCGTTATTCCAAAAAAACTATGGAGGTGGCTCTTGTTGCACAAAATGTTGCAAAAGGTGCTTTATACCATAGGATTACGCATATTGATGAAACCGAAGAAATAGGTAAAGTGGCTTGGGCGTTGAATGATGTGTTGGATCAATTTGAAGTATTTAGTAGAGATATGGATAATAGTTTAAGACAAATTGCCTTAGGTCAAAGTTATAGAAGAATGTTAAGTGATGGATTAAACGGAGATTTTGTTTTATTTTGTAGCAATATAAATAAAACTTTGGAAAGAATTGCTTTGGCTCAAAGTAAAGATGAATTTATACAAAAAATGTTAAAAACGATAGAAGAGTATACTCACGGTGATTATAGAAGCAAAATAGATACTATAGGTATGCAAGAAGATTTAATAGGACTTGCGGAAGGTATAAATACTTTGGGTGAAGCTTTGACTAAAATAAGTCTTTTAAATCTTAAAAACGGACTTGCTCTGCAACAAAATGCAAATACATTGGAAGATAGGGTGATTACACTTACAAATTCTGCCAACCATCAAGCATCAAGTTTAGAAGAAACCTCTGCGGCATTAGAACAAATAACATCGAACATTAGAAATAGTTCAAGAAATACGGTGGCAATGTCAGAGTTCGCAAAAGATATGACTAATTCATCAAAACACGGTGAAGATTTGGCCCTTAAAACTGCAGAATCTATGGATGAAATAAATCAAAAAGTTCAAACTATAATAGAAGCAATTTCAGTGATAGACCAAATAGCATTTCAAACTAATATCCTGTCCCTTAATGCTGCAGTTGAAGCTGCAACTGCAGGAGAAGCAGGAAAAGGATTTGCCGTAGTTGCAGGAGAGGTACGTAATCTAGCATCAAGGAGTGCAGAGGCAGCTAAAGAGATTAAGAAAATGGTTGAAGATGCGACTAAGGTAACCGCAAACGGCAAAAATATCAGTAGCGATATGATTAAAGGCTTTAATCAATTAAATGAAAACATTATCAAAACGACGCAATTAATATCATCCGTATTAGAGTCTAGTAAAGAACAAGAATTGTCAATCTCTCAAATATATGATGCTATCAATTCTTTGGAAAAAGTTACCTCTCAAAGCGTTAACGTTGCAAACGATACTAACGTCATAGCAAAACAAACACATCAAATAGCAGAGGCTATAGTTGATGATGCGAATAAAAGCCAATTTAACGGCAAGGAAAATATAACATTGAGAAAGAAAATTATAGACCCCGATTATAAAGGTGTTGAAAAACGTTCAATAGAAAGAGCTATAAAAGAGAATATTATAAAAATAGACAAATAGTCAACCAATCTAAATTGATTGGTTGAAGCTTAGGTAAAATTTCATATCAATCATACCTGTTTGTATGTTTTTTATAAATTTTACGGGGTGTTCAATGGTGATACTGTGAGGCAAACTATTTATTTTATCTATAAAATCAGTAAATTCCTGCGGAGATTTTATGGACATATTTATTTCAAATAAATTGTAATTGACTTGTTTGTCGGCGTAAGTTTTAATATAGATAATTTGCCAATCAGGTAACATTATATTTTGGATAGTTTCTTGCATCATAGTATATGAAAAACTAGTTTTGTTGTATGTGTAAATTTTATCCTGATATTGTCTTTGCGATATTATGTTAGTATTTTTAATGACTCCCGTTAATACAGGTAAAGCTTGTTTATTCTCTTCATCAAAGATTATATCAGTAGATTCATAAAGTTTTAGTATTTCAGGCTGTATTATCTTCACGAAAGTATCTTTTTCTAGGAAATCACATATTAAAATAGAATCGTTTTTATCTATAACAACTTCATTTAAAACGACATTATAAGGTATGATATTAAAAATATCTTGAATAAGAGTACTTACTGCCGTATTTTTTGAAATATGGTCTATCAAGTCACTTTTGATGACGTCTTGTTGTTTAATTATCTGAGGTTGTTGGTTTGTAGTCCCGAGTTCTTTTGTATTATAAAAATCATATACAAGATAAACGGTAATAAAAGTAGCTGCCATAGCAGAACCGAGCCAAAATATATTTTCATATGATGAAGCTCTTTTTCTAGGGCTTATAAAGCTTTTTTTATTATTTTTTGAGTTTACGAGTTCATATATATAGTTATCTAAAGATATCGGATAATAACCTACATCCATTGCAAAAGTTTCTTTTAGTGTTACTATCTCATCGTTATCTAATTGTTTTAAAGTATGTAAAATATTGATTTTCTCCAAAAAGTCACTTTTAGGATTTTTGGCATAAAACTCTTCTAAAACTTCTTTAATAATATCTTGAAGTTCAAAGAAATAAATTTCATCAAACAGCTTTTGACCTTTAATCTCATCATCATAGAATTGAGAGTTTTTGATATCATCAAAAGGGGTTAGTTTTTTGATTACGTTATATATGATTGATGCATTAGAATCGGTAATCATAATATAAACTATATTGGCAATGATTAAAATAACAACGTTATTTTTTGCAGGATTATCCAAAATATAGTGTGTTAAAATTTGATAAGGTGAAAATATATAATCAATGCCTGATTTTTCAAAATAATGTTTGGTTTCAAAGACTGTATTTTTAGGTGTCACGATAGTTGTTTTATTATATAAGGATATAAAATCATACTCGTTTGAGTTATACTTAGATAATTCATCATTATTGCAGATAAATTGTTCATCAGTATTTAAAATAGTACTTATGTAATAATTTTTATCCTCTTTTTGTAAAGATTCAAGTTTAAAAAGTATATCTTTTGTCATTGTTTCATCATATACCAAAAAAGAAGCTTGTTCGGTTTTAACAATACTATTTTTTTTGATAAGCTTATAATCCAACTTTAGTTGATTCGGTAATTTTATAACGTTTATATAAATAGCAGAACTACTTTTCATCTGAGCCCTTCAATGTGTTAATCATCATTTTTTCTTTTATAACTCTTTTTGCTTCTTCCATCTCTAATCCACTTATATCCAAAGGTTCGCTTACAAAAAAATCTATTTTACCGAAAGGTTTCGGTATAACAAACTTATCCCATGAATTAAACTGCCAATATTTAGACGGTTTGGAGTTGAAAATTACTATTTTTGCACCGCTTTTTTGTGCAATAGCCACAATCCCGTCTGCCACCGAATATCTAGGACCCCTTGGACCGTCCGGAGTTATAGCTACGTCTATACCGTTTTTTATCTCTTTGATGGCATTTAGCAAAGCTTTTACACCGCCTTTTGAACTACTACCCCTTATGCTTCCTATCCCCAAAAATTCGACGGTTTTAGTAATGGTTTCACCGTCCCTGTGGTCACTGATTAGTGTACGTATCGTTCCGGAAGGTCTTATATGCTTATAAGTAAAAGGTTGCATAATCAAATCACCGTGCCAAAAAGCTACTAAAATAGGCTCATTCGACAAAGATTTATCGACATGAAATACCTTTTTATTGGTTATATAAATAAATCTAATTAAAAGTTGCATTATAAAAGGTACTATAACAGTATTGACAAAGTGTTTGATTCTCTTTTTCAAACTATCTCACCTTTTAAAGTCGTTCTACTTGCACTTGTGATTTTAACGTCTGCTATTTTACCTAGTAGTTCTTCGCTACCTTTAACAAAAACTTGTATATAATTATCACTAAAACCGGATATTTCGCCGTTTGGTTTTAATTCATCGAAAAGGACTTTCATTGTTTTGCCTTTGTTGGCGTACATTAGCTCTTCTTGATGGATTTTATGAAGTTCTATAACTTTTTCTAGTCTCTCTGAAGCCTCTTCATCGCTCATCACAGGTGTCAATTCAAGTGCGGCGGTATTTGGGCGAGGAGAGTATTTGAAGTTGAATATTTGATCAAATTTGACTTTTTCTATTACGTCTATAGTATCCAAAAAGTCCTCATGGGTCTCGGTAGGGAAAGCCACTATTATATCGGTACTTATTCGTACATCAGGAACAAGTTCTCTTATTTTCGAAGCACGGTTTAAAAACCACTCTTTGGTATAGCCCCGTTTCATATCTTTAAGCACTTTAGTACTTCCGCTTTGTAACGGTATATGAATTGATTTACAAATTTTTGGATTTTTTGCAAACTCTTCTATAAACTCATCATCCATATGAAGTGGATGAGGTGAAGTGAATCTTATCCTTTGTAAACCCTCTATTTTACTTACATCTTGTAAAAGTTTGGTAAAGCTAGATTTCGCACTTCCGTCACTAAATCTTTTGCCGTAGTTATTTACGTTTTGTCCAAGAAGCATCACTTCCAAAGCACCTTTGTCAACGGCTTTTTGGATTTGTGAGATTATCATTTCGCTAGGGATTGATACTTCGTCACCCCTTGTAAAAGGGACTATACAGTATGTACACTCTTTATCACAGCCTATTGAGATATTTGCACTTGTTTTATAAAGTGATTGTTCGCTATTACCGAAATTATAAGTACTTTCGTCATAGTTTATATCTACTTCCACCGCACCTTTTACATCTACTACGTCTTTGATTTTCGATACGTTTCTAGCACCAAGGACAAAGTCCACGTAAGGTGCTTTTTTGATTATCTCAGCACCTAAATGACTTGCCGTACATCCGCACACACCTATTTTAGCACCGGCCTTTTTTGTTTTATTGATGTTTCCTAGTTTTGAAAAAAGCTTTTGTACGGGTTTTTCTCTTACCGAGCAGGTATTGATTATTATCAAATCGGCATCATCTGCGTTATCGGTAGGTATATAATCTTTGTGCAATCTTAATTCATTCATCAGATGTTCGGAATCCAATGAATTCATTTGACACCCAAGAGTTTGTATAAATAGCTTTTTACTCACTCTTTATCCTTAAGTTTTATAACTAAGTCCTGATTAAACTATATGGAGTTCGTAGATAAATTCACCGTCGCTTAGACCGAATTTAACTTCTCTAAAGTATGTGTTGTACCCGTCAGCTTCAAAGCTTTCTACTACGGCCATCATATCTTTGTGTGAGTTGTCTTTGTCAAAATAGAATATTTTTTCATTACCCTCTTTAAGTTTTTCAAGCTTTACTTTTCTTGGTTTTTCGTTTAGTTCAGTTCTTGCTAACAATATTTCCATTGTTCTATATCCTCTAATGTTTTTAGTTTTAAGTGGATATTATACCTTAACTTGACTTTTATATTTATTAAGGTATAATATCAATCTACATCAATCATAATTAACGTAAAACAATCAAGACGACTTTTTGATGTTAAAAAAACACGGAGAAATACAATGGATAAAATTATAGATATTATTGATTCTATTGCCTATGAAAAAGGGCTAAAGGTAAGCGACGTTGAAGTTGCATTAAAAGATGCATTGATAAAAACAGCAAAAAAAATGATAAATCCGGATTTAACTTTCGATGCAGAGATAGATAGACCTAAAAAAAGGTTGAAATTATTTCAAAAAATAGAGGTAGTACCAAACGACAGTCCTTTGTTAGATGAGGAAAATAAAAACTATATATCACTTGAAGAGGCTAAAAAAGTAGATTCTGGTTTGGATTTGGGCGATTTCTTAGAGTATGAACTCGAATTTGAACATATGGGAAGAAATGCAGCTACAATCTTGCACAGCAACCTTGAATACAATATTCAAAGATACCTTGAAGAAAATATGTTAAAAAAATACAAAGATAAAATCGGCAAAGTAGTAAGCGGAAATATAACATACATAGACAAACTAGAAAACACTTATATAGAAATAGGGGAAGTAAAAGGGATACTACCTAGAAAAAACAGAATTAAAGGTGAGAAATTTAAAGTCGGTGATGTTATAAAAGCCGTCGTTAAATCGGTAAATATAGACAAAGCAAAAGGTCTTATGGTAGAGATTTCAAGAACGACTCCAAAATTCCTAGAGGCACTTTTGGTTATGGAAGTACCTGAATTAAAAGATGAAAAAGTTACTATTGAAGCAAGTGCTAGAATACCGGGTGAAAGAGCTAAAATAGCATTAAGTACCACTGAAGGTAATATCGACCCAATAGGTGCCGTAGTAGGTGTCAAAGGTGTACGTATCAATGCGGTAAGTGCACAACTAAAAGGTGAAAATATAGATTGTGTCGAGTATTCTGCGGTTCCTGAGATTTTTATATCTCGTGCATTGTCTCCTGCTATCGTAAAATCGGTACAATACACAAAAGCAGGAAATTACGATGAAAAAGCAAAAGCCGTAGTGACTATTACTGCTGATCAAAAAAGTAAAGCAATAGGTAAAAACGGTCTTAATATTCGTCTTGCATCAATG
This sequence comes from Arcobacter nitrofigilis, assembly GCA_020723015.1. GTDB lineage: Bacteria > Campylobacterota > Campylobacteria > Campylobacterales > Arcobacteraceae > UBA6211. The sequence continues at coordinate 4,253 of DYJR01000047.1, read as the reverse complement.
CTTACAAAAACAGATATAGAGATAGTTGAGATAGGCGGAGTAAGCGTAAGTGAAAATAGCGGCGAAAATGCTCCACAAGAAAAAACAAAAGATGTTGCGAGTTTAGAAGCATTATTTAAATAGTTGATTGTTAATAGTTGATAGTTTATGGTTTATGGTTAAGGGTTAGGATGAAACGATTATACATATATGATTCGGTAAAAAAACAAAAAGTCGAATTTATCCCTATGGATAAAAACGATGTCAAAATATATATTTGCGGTCCTACGGTATATGATAATGCCCATTTGGGACATGCAAGAAGTGCTATAGCTTTTGATTTACTTCATAGGGTTTTACTTCTAAACGGTTACGGCGTAACTATGGCAAAAAACGTAACCGATATAGATGATAAAATCATCAAAAAGATGGGTGAAACAAACCAAAGTCTAGAAAATATCACAACCTTTTATGCAACTAGTTATGCCGATGATATGAAAGCACTTAATATTCTTCCAAATACGTTAGAACCTTATGCTACAAAAAACTTAGAACCTATGATAGAGATGATAAATGAACTTTTAAATAAAGACATCGCTTATATCATAGAAGACGGTGTGTATTTTGACGTATCAAAAGATTCATCATACGGAACTCTTAGCTGTAAATGTGAAGATGACAGCCAAAACGTAAGTAGAATAGAAAATAGCTCACAAAAAAGAAATCCAAAAGATTTCGCCCTTTGGAAATTCACGAAAGAGGGTGTAAAATATCTTGCACCTTTTGGTGAAGGTCGCCCGGGATGGCATATAGAGTGTAGTGCTATGATAGCAAAACATCTAAACAAACAAAACGGAGAGTATCATATAGATATTCACTGCGGTGGGGCTGATTTGCTTTTCCCACACCATGAAAACGAAGCTGCCCAAACAAGATGTGCTACCGGAAAAGAACTAGCAAAATATTGGATGCATAACGGCTTTGTGACAATAGACGGTGAAAAAATGAGTAAATCTTTGGGTAATTCGTTTTTTATTAAAGATGTTCTTAAATCATACCATAGCGAAGTCGTAAGATTTTATATGATGAGCATGTATTATAGAAATGATCTCTCTTTCAACGAAGTTGATTTGTTATCATCTAAAAAAAGGCTAGATAAACTATACAGACTCAAAAAAAGGGTAACTATAAGCACCGATGAGGTTAAGTATGAGGATTCAAGTATTTTTGAGCCTTTTATAGAAGCTCTAAACGATGATTTGAATATCTCCGTGGCTCTTAGTGTAGTGGATGAGTATATATCAAAGCTAAATGAAGCACTTGATAAAAAAGAAAAGCCGAATAAGCAAGAGATAAATGCTACATTTAAACTGATAAGCGATGGTTTAGGAATAGGTGGACTTGATGCTTACGGATACTTTCAATTCAGTATAAGTGACGAGGAAAAATCTAAAATAGAAGATTTGATAACCAAAAGAAGCGAAGCGAAAAAAGGAAAAGATTTTGCTTTGGCAGATAGTATAAGAGATGAACTTACACTTATGGGAGTTTCTATTATGGACACTCCAAACGGTACTGTTTGGGAGGTTTTATAAAGAGGGGTTATGTAATAAAAAAGGTAAGAAGCAAAAACTCCCTACCTTTCCTACGACAATCCAAGGGTCATCACTCCCTAAGAATTCAAAGTCATGTTAACCAATGTCATCATTATATACAAAATATTTATAAATGTCAAGAAATCAACACTCTATTTGTATCTCTTCTTTTATTTTCAAATTAAATCCGTTTAGCCCCACAAAAGAGTGTTTGCTTCCACCGCTTGTTATTAGTTTTATCTCTTCAATACCCAAATATCTAAGTATCTGAGCACCTACACCGTAATCTCTCATAGTTTGATTATCCGTTGTACCGTTTTGCATAAATACCAGTATTCCACCTTTGGATTGTAGGAAATTGATAGATTTTAGGATTGATTGAAGCTTTGTATAGTTCAAAAATAGTTCAATATCAGCTTCTACGTTGTGGAATTTTGCTAGTGAGCATTTTTCTATTTCACCGAATTGTATAATAGTGTGAGTATTTTTCATATGGTCTTTAAATACCCTTTTTCTGACGTTTACACCAAAAAAATCTATCACTTCGTTTGAAACTTCTTCTATGAGCATCTCAAAAGCAAGTCTATATTCTACAAGGTCAGATATATATACTATTTTCATATCGTGTTTTTGAGCAAATATATCAAGGTCATCACGTCTTGCCATAGTGCCGTCATCTTTCATTATTTCACATATTACCGCTTCGCCGCTAAATCCTGCTAATTTACACAAATCAAGAGATCCTTCCGTATGCCCTGTACGTACAAGAACACCGCCTTCTTTTGCAATAAGAGGGAAAATATGCCCCGGACGTACGAGTTCTGTAGGTTTTGATATATGTGAAGCTAGAATTTTGATTGTATCATCTCTTTCACCAGCAGATATTCCCGTACTAGCACTTGTAGCATCGACCGAAACGGTAAAAGCAGTTTCATGGCAAGATGTATTACTAGCAACCATCGGAGTAAGTTCAAGGCGTGAAGCAGTTTGTTTGCTAACGCTTACACAAATAAGACCTTTTGCGTGTGTTGCCATAAAATTAACGTGTTCCGGAGTACTAAGGGCTGCGGCATATACCAAGTCACCTTCGTTTTCTCTATCCTCGTCATCAAGCATTATGACCATTTTACCTTTTTTTATCTCTTCTATAGCCTCTTTTACTCTTTGTATTGCCTCTGACATATTATAAAACCTTTGAATATTTTTATAGATTATAGCACATTAAATTATAATTTTATCTAAATTCTTTAAAATACCTCTTGACAAATTAAAAAAAATCGTGTATAATTCCACCTACTTAAAAAGATACTGGGGTATCGCCAAGCGGTAAGGCAACGGTTTTTGGTACCGTCATTCGAAGGTTCGAATCCTTCTACCCCATCCACTGTTTTTAAGAACCTTAGACATAAGGCAACGGACATATCGCGGGATAGAGCAGTCCGGTAGCTCGTCGGGCTCATAACCCGAAGGTCGTCAGTTCAAATCTGGCTCCCGCAACCAAAAGTTATTCGCTTTCAAAAATTATTTTCTCTAATTTATTAAAATTTATAACTTTATTTTGTGAGTTAATTATATAAGATTCTTTTAACCTTTTTAATACTCTTGATAATGTAGCTGCTGCAATATTGAGTTCATTTGCTAATTGGTTTTTTGATATACTTTAGTATACATGGTCGTTCGTATAATTTTAAGGCTAGTTTATAATCTGCATTTGAGTAAGAGTTGTTGATAGTTTTTCTTTGAAACTCCATCATTTTGTGAGATAAAGCATTGAACATCAGAAAAGACAATTTAGTATCGGTTTTTAATAATTCTAAAAAAACGGTTTTTCTATACATAAGATAGAACAATTATTTATCGCTTCAAGATTTAGTAAAAAGTTTTCGTGTGTATATGATTCCTCTTCTGCTACAAAGCTAGGGGCTATATATTGTTTTACTATATTGGTATTCCCGTCATTTTGAGCCGTAAATTGTTTCACGGCTCCAGCTACTAAAAGATAAAAAATACTCTATTTGATCACCGCTATAAAATATAATATTGTCTTTTTTGAATTTTTTGACAAATGAGTGTTTTTTTAAAGTTTTTTAGATCATCTTCCGTAAAATGGCGGAAGAAATGTAAATGGTTGATGTTGTTTATGATGTCTTTTTTTTGCTAAGACTTGACATATATTGTCGTCAAAGTTATCCAAAGCATTCATTAGACTTTCTTCGTTTATCGGTTTTTTTGAGTGTTATATATGTACGATTAAGGCACTCTTTGCATGTGGTATTGAAAAAACAGCTAGTATCTTGATTCTGAATTTCGATAATTTTTTGTGAAGGATTCATCTTTGTAATGAGTTTATGAGCAAGTGTTCTTTGAGTGTGGTTAGTAACCGTTGAAAATAAAATACAAAAATCAAACCTATTTGAATAAATAATATCTTCCAGACCGTCATCATAAGAATGCACAAAAGCCTTATACTTTTTACAACTATTCAAAAAAAGAAGCTACTTTTCTGCTCTCTTTGTTCAAATCACTTAAAATCAAAATATTTTTCATCTAATACCTACAATAAACGGTTTCTAAAGTAGGGGTATTATATTGAAAGATAGATTAAACTATATAGTGACACATACTAAAACCAAAATTTAAATCTGAAGTGCAATTTTTTAAGTTGTCTTTGAAATAAGA
>DYJR01000046.1 GCA_020723015.1 Arcobacter nitrofigilis | reverse complement strand
ATTGAGGAGCAGATTAAAGAGATAAGTTTATTATTTTAAATGGTATAATAAACATTAAATGTCAATAGTAACTGGGTACAAATTAGAAGAGAAAACGAAGAAAATCCCTAAACAATGGGGATTAGAGAGTTTTTTGTCGGGAATGTCCGTTAAAAATGTAAAAGATGAAGATTACGAAAAATCATATATGGCATATTTGGAGACAAGCTATGCAACTTTTGATAAGAAGCCAGATGAGCTAAAATCAAAATATACTAAAGATAAGGTTTTGGACGAGAGAGTTTATAAAGAGGAATTGGAAAACTTTTTGATAAACAAACAAGTTGTTGATACGGCTTTGCTTGAGAACTTGGCAAAACAAAGAGTACAAAATCTAAAAGCTTATTTGACGGAGCATAAAATACCTGATGAGCAAATAGTAGTTACTCAAGAGGTATAAAAAATAAAAAGTAAAGATGATAAGTTTTGTAGTATAGAGCTTAAACTAGATACCGTTAAGTAGCTAGTTTATTTGTATGCTCTTACTACGAACCCTCTGCTCACTTTTGAGTTGATGGTGTAGTTTACAAAACCTATTTTAGAGTCATCTCCTAAGATTTCTTTGATTCTCCATGTCGCTTCTACAACCCTATGACGCGATAATCCCATCGCAGAAAATTCAACCATTGACGGTGTAGCATTATCTTTTAAAAATGATTTGAGATAAATTTTATCGTCATCGTTAACCACACCGATAATCTTAAATTTTGAAGCATTTTTGTTGTCTGCAACAAACTTTTTCATATTGTCTATACATTTATCAGGTATCACAAAAGAGCCAACTTTTTCCTCATAACATTTTAAAAGGTTGTACTCATTTGTTGAGCTTATAGGTTCATAGTCCACAAAAGTATCACCGCTAATTGTTTCTATGACGGGCTCTATTTGAACTATTTGTTTTGGTTGTTTTACTACTACCACTTGAGGTTTTACTTCCTCTTTTATCACGATAGGTTCAGCAGGTTTTTCTTGTTTTGGTTTGGCAACCTCTTTTTTAGGCTCTTCTGGTTTTGGTGCTTTGATACTCTCTTTTAGCTCTTGAATAGTAGTTAATAGTTCTTGCGTCTTTGCATTGTACTCATCTTGAGTGATATAGTTTGCATTATTCTGTACAGGTATATTATTTTTTGATAGGGTTATCCCTAGGTAAAAACTGACTATTATCAAAATGGCGACTACGGCGTATAATACGTAGTTTGAGTTATTACTCGGCTCACTTATCATAGGATTATCTTGAGGTTTTGAAGGTTGTTCAGGTTTTTTTTCAGTATTTGTATCGGTACTAGTTTTAGCTTTTGCATTTTTGGAAGCTAAATTTTCTTGAACCCTTTGTTCAAGTATTTTTTTTAGACCCTCTTTGTCATCAAGTTTGAATTCCATAGCACACTCCTAAATCTTAGACGTAATGTTATCATATTTTACATAAAGATAGTATGAAATTTATTTTTTCTTTATCTCTAGTCTCTGAGGGCGTATGGTTATATCGGTTACTACGCCATCCATAGATAAAATTTCTAATACTGTTTTTGCTAATGCTTGAGGCAATAAATAAGTATCTTCATTATCAGAAGGTTCAAATTTGAGCTTATCGTAAAAAGGTGTTTTTGTAATGTCGGGATTTATTGAGGTCACTTTTACCCCGCTTTTTCTTACCTCCTCAAAAAGGCTAAGGGAAAAGTCCCTAAGACCTGCTTTACTTGCAGTATATGTGGCACTAAATTTTGAGTGTTTCGTGGCTTCTACCGAGGTGATATTGATAATATGCCCTTTTGTTTTTTTTAGGCTTCGTAAAAATAGATTTGAAAGTATCACGGGTGCAGTTAGATTGACAGCTATAAGTTTTGCTATATTTGAAGGGTTTAGCTCTTCGTGCGGTTCAAACATCCCAAATCCAGCGGAGTTAATAAGTACGGCTATATCATGTGATGCCAAAATCTCTTTTGCCTCTTTTTCAATGCTTTGTGTATCTTCAAGCCTTGAATTAAAAGGTATGATATAATAACCATTGGCTTCCAAAAGTTGGGCTATAGCTTTACCTATACCGCTACTACTTCCCGTAAGTACTACTTTCCTCATTTTTGCCCTTTTTTTCTTACAATAATCCCTTTTTTTTGATTTGAAGTCTTATATAAAATATAGTACCTATAACCAACAATACCAAAATAGATATGATAATAGTGTGTAAATACTCTTTCAATAAAGCCTCGTTATGCCCGATATAATACCCCAAAAGTGCCAAAATAGCAACCCAAATACCTGCTCCAAGTGATGTATATATACTAAATCTTAGTAAATCCATACGTGCTAGACCTGCAGGAAGTGAGATATATTGTCTCACGGCAGGGATTAATCTTCCGCTAAATGTAGAGATATGTCCATGTTTTGCAAAGAAATCTTCCATTTTTTCTAAGGTTTGCTCTTTTATAAGGACGTATTTGCCGTAACGTGCCAAAAATGCTCTTCCGAATTTAAAAGCTAGATAGTAGTTAAATAATGCTCCGGCAAGACTCCCCGCAATACCGCATATTACGGCAAGGGCAAGATTCATCTCCCCTTTGTATGCAAGATACCCCGCAGGTATCATAACAACTTCTGATGGAAAAGGGAAAAATGAACTCTCCAAAAACATCATAAAAAATATTCCAAGATAACCTAAATCACCTACCGTTTGAACTATCCAATTTATTATATCACTCATTTATATTCTTTGTTAAGGTGCTGAGCTACTAAGGTGCTTAGGTACTGAGCGAGAAGACCTAACTCAGTACTCAGTTACTCATTAGCTCAGTACCTTCTTCATATACGCTTCTTTCATAAACTCTTCAAATTGGTTGTTTGAAATATACTCATACCCAAAAACCTCTCTCCACAAACTCTCATCCTCCATACAAAGGTAAAAAAACACATCCTTATGCCACGGTTTAAAAGAGTCATAGGCGTGTTTAAACATCTCTTTTTTTAGTTCGAGAGGGTAAGAATATTTACCGTTTGCATCATCAAAAGGCATTTGTAATATCTTACTTTTGAGCCCACGAGTTCTGAGCTTTTTCAAAACCGGCTTGATAAATGTCAAAGTCCCAAAGGATACGAGGGCTACGTTTTTGGGTTCAAAGAGTTCTATAAGCTTTTTATATATTTTGCCGTACTCTTCCAAGTAGTTTTCAAAAACTACAATAGGGTGAAAGTGAAATCCCACCAAAACACCCTTTTGTGATAGCTTCAAAGCAGATTCTATCCTTTTATCCAAAGATGCCGTTAAATGCTCTTCATTGTCTATTATGATTTGAGGATTTAGACTCCAAGTTACAATCATATTTCTTGGTACGTCATTTTTAAGTAAATAGGCTATATTGTTGGATTTTGTTTTGAGTTCTAATATTACGTTTGGATTTGTTTTTGCAAAATCAAACAAAGCTTTTAACGTTCCGAATTTATTTCCCCACATCAAAGAATCACTACTTTGGCCTGTACCTATATGATATACCTCATTTGGGTCTAGTTTGATGTTTTTTAGTTTTTCGGCGAAATTTTCATCGTAGCCTATTTTGTTTTCATTATAAAAAGATTGTATGGCACAGTAACTACAATCAAATCCGCAACTCTCAACCGCATCTAACGTCAAAAGGTTGCAACATCTTGTTTTTGGACTTGCCACCGGACACATTCCAAATCCAAGGTTGTCGTTTTTATAAGGGCTAAAAGATATTTTTCTTTGAAAGTCGTATTTTACATCTTTAAAATTTTCATAGTTTAGAGGAGAGTTTTTTAGTTCACTCCAAAGATTTTCATAGTGTTTTACTATTCTTTTTAAGAGTTCTTTATCTTTGTATTTGTCGATTAACTCATGGGGAAACGACTCATCAAGACTTTTTTCGTTCCACATTGCAAAATCTGTAGCAATAGTTTGTAGTATTTGCTTTTGGGAAACACTAAATTGATATTGTTCTAATAAACTCATTTAGGTTTTATTAACTCATTTGGGATAAATATATACATATTAAAAGGCTCTTTCGTAACACCTGCATAGTTCTTTGCCTCATCTCCAAAGCCCCAAAAGAAATCTGCTCGTATATCGCCTTTTATCGCACCACCCGTATCTGCCGCTATTACTATATCGTTTATTGGCTCCTTTGAGATAGGGTGAGAGGTATTGATAAATACGGGAAATCCAAGCGGGATGTATCTTCTGTCCACAGCTATATTTTTCTTTGCGATAAGCTCCGTACCGAGTGAGCCGGTAGCACCTTGTTTGTTTTTGGTAAAAAAGATATAGCTTTTGTTTTTGTTCATTATCTCATCTTTTTTATCCGGATTTTCACGAAGCCATTTTGCTATGGTTTGAAGGCTTACTTGATCTTTTGGGATATGACCGTTTTTGATCAGCTCGCCCCCTATAGCATTATATTTATGTCCGTTTTGCATAGCATACCCTATATTGATATAGCTACCGTCTTCTAGTATGATTTTGCCTGAGCCTTGAATATGCAAAAAGAAGAGTTCTATATCATCTTCCACATAGGCTATGACTTCATATTTCTTTTCATCGAAGTTTTCTATCTCTTCCCTTGAATAGTACGGTACTATCGTATTTCCTACTATTCTACCCCTTAGCTTGTATTTTGATAGCTCAGGATACAAAGAACTCAGATTTATCACGTATATATCTTTAGGTGTTGCATATACCGGATATTTGTATTTTTCACTTTTTTTTAGGCTTCCATAAAGGGTAGATTCATAATATCCGGTAAGTAAGCCTATATCAGACCCTTTGGAATCGTATAGTTTGTAAGGGGTGAAGTTTGATACAAAAAAATCTTTCGCGGAAGTTACGCTCAATGCTTTTTGGCATGAGTTTTTGAGGTTTTCAAATCTGGAGCTTTTTTCGCAACCTTTTACAAAAGCTTTGAGCGACTCCTCAAAATCTGTCGCTTCAAACCCATTTATCTCCTGCCATGATGATTTTTGAAGGTTTGCTTCGGAAAATCCAAACTTTTCATACTCTTGTTTGACGGCACATCCACCGAAAAACAAGATGCTCAAAAAGAAAAAGATTAAATGTTTCATAAAATAGTTAATTCGTGCTTTAGTTTTTCTTGATTTAGTTTTTTGATAACGGTTTTGTATGTTTCCATAACGCTTTCTTCATCCATATTTACCATATCAGCCACTTTTGACTCTTCAAGACCGCTTTCTATGGCACAAAATACCTTGTACTCTTTTTTGGTAAGTCTTTTTTTTAATATTTCAATAAGCTCTTTTTCGCTTTTTAGCTCACCTTGTAAGATTTTTATATTACTTGTTATAGCACCTGTAATATCTAATTGCACAGCCATTCTCCTAATTTTTGTATATCGTCATAACTCGTCATATCCAGTTGTACCGGTGTGATTGATACGTAGTTGTTTTTTGTAGCTTCAAAATCACACATATTGTCCACGCTTTTTTTCCAAATAAGCGGATGAAGCCCTACCCAATAATACTCTTCGCCTCTTGGGTTTGTATGTCTATGTACGTCATCGCCGTATAGCCTATATCCTGCTTTTGTCACCCTTATCCCTGCACATTCGCTCGGGTGAATAGGGGGTATATTTACATTCAAAAACTTTCTATGCCCTATCGGGAACTCACCGGCAAATATTTTCTTCACTATTTTAACAATAATCTCCTTTGCCAAAGCAAAATCCCAACCATTTTCAATATCTTTGCAGTTGCTTTTACACACTTGCGATATGGCAATAGATGGAATACCGTGAAGAACACCCTCCATCGCTGCACTTGCCGTTCCGCTGTATGTTATATCTTCACCCATATTTGATCCGGCATTGATACCGCTTACTATCAAATCAGGTTTTTTGCCCTCTTTGAATAGCGAGTGTAAAGAGATAAACACACAATCAGTAGGCGTTCCGTCATCTACTTTGTAAAAGTCGTCATCGACGCTTACTAGTCTAAGGGGATGCGTGAGTGTGAGTGAATGTCCACAAGCACTTTTTTGAGTTGCAGGTGCAACAACCGTAATCTTTGCTATAGGGCTAAGTGCTTCCACAAGAGCTTTTAGACCTACTGCTTCATAACCGTCATCGTTTGTAATTAATATATGTTTCATAAGCGGTATTATATATAATTTTACCTTGAATTAACTATGAATTTATTTTTTTAAATATCACGTAACCGTTGATGATTTTATAAAATATATAGTCGTTTTCTTCTAGATTTGCATTATCTAGATTTATATTTTTGTTTTGGGCATTGGGTGTGATGATAATAAAATCAGAATCAGTCATTTTTATGATATGAAAAAAGTCTTCGGTAGATATATCTTTAGCCATTAAAAGATTTAAATTCTTTTTTCTAAATTCTTCATCAAAATCTACCCATCCCAAAGCACAAGATGGAAAATAACTTCCGCTTGGATTTTTGTATAGCATCAGTTGCATATCGTAGCTCATATTTGGAAGGAATATTTTTTTACCTTGGAATTCTTCACTTTCTATAAAATCAAGATATTTAAACTCTTTTGCCACATATTCCGAAGTTTGTTTATTTGCGATGTATGAACTCAAAAAAATAATCGCAATAAAAAATATAAAAATACCGTGATATGCTTTTACTCCGATATTTCCGAATAGTGTTCTTTCATCTAAAAAAGTTTTTATTTTTAGTATGACTTGATTTATATTGCCGTCTAAAACATCAAAATAAAGCTTATATGCAAAAGTTACAATCCACGCCAATAAAATAGGTTCAAGTATATAATAAAATCTTTTTTGTATAAGCATAAGTGGTAAAAACAAAATAGTATATTTTAGGAATTGATTTTGAGGTTTGAATAAAGCATATATCAGCAATGAAACCAAAATCAAGACTATCAAAACAGTTGAACTTCCAAACTTATTTACTATTGCTAAAGGAAATAGGGTAGGATAACTCTCTCCAACGCTAAATGTTCCTCTTAACTCATCATTTGATAGCACTAGTTTGAGAATATGTATAAAGCCGTCAGCGTCATAATAAAGATGAAAAGCAGTACCTAATATTAAAGCTACTCCTATTAGTAACATAGCTTTGTACTCTTTTGTGATGAGTTTGACATATCCGACATATCCCATAAAAAACCAATATACGTAATAAAACGGGGCATAAATAACGGATAATACAAAAATTGCTATGCTAGAACTAAAAAGTAACGTGTAAAGTACGAAAAAACCGCTTAATGCTTCTGGGCGTAAATTTAGGTATCTTGTACTCAAAAGGGGTAAAAAGATAGCCATAAAGATAATAAGAGCCTTGTTAATATTGGATAATTTAGTCAGTGCAATATAATACCAAAGGGATAATAGAAAATAAGAAAGTGAGTTGACAATCCAGTAGATATTATTGTCACCGAACAACTCTCCGCACATCCCAAGAAGTTGATGCCACATAAACCAAGGGTCGTAATCGGTAAATAAAGAGTTATGAAACACCCTTCCCCAAGAGACTATTTCATCCGGATTACTGGCCATTGCCCAGTGCCTCCAACCGTCATCTATCATGGTAAAACCAAGTGATTTTACTATAAAGATAGAACAAAATAATAATACAACCCCAATCATAAATTCTTGTAAAAAGTTATATCTATTTTGACTCATGATACTCTTTTTCCGTATTTATATTCCAAAGGTCATCTTGAGTTTTTTTGCCCAAGATTATATCAACGGCACTAAATGCAGTCATCATCGAGTGATCCATATTGTTGTATCTATGTTGACCGTTTCTACCTATGCAGTAAAAATTATCCAAAGTTTTAAGATGTGATATTAGTGTATCTATTTTGTCGTATGAACCGAAATATGAAGGGTATGCTTTTTTGACGTATATTGCTACCGCGTCTTTTACATCCTCTTTTGATGCAAAACCTAGCTTTGAAAACTCGTTTTTTGCAAAATCTATAAAATCATCTTTTTCCATAGACCACATTTCATCACCTTCTTGACAAAAATACTCCAATCCTACCCATTTGAGATTTTTATCTTTTACCAAATACGGTGACCAGTTATTAAAAAACTGTACACGCCCTAATTTTACGTCGCTTTCTTGTATATAAATCCAATTATCGGTGATATTTTCTATTTTAAATTTATCCACCAAAAGACCTATCGTGATAAAATCACGATAAATTAAATTTGAGGCGATGTTTTTGAGATTTTCATTTGCCGTTTGTATATCAAAGGCTTTATATAAATCACTCAAAGGCATAGCAGAAAGTACGATATCTGCTTCAAAAATATCGTCATTTGCTTTTATTAAGTACTTATTACCGCTTTTGGTTATGCTTGTTACTTGAGTGTTTTTTAGTATCTTTCCACCCTTTGTTTCAAATAAATCTCCCACTCTTTCCCAAAGTTGACCTGGACCTAGTTTTGGGTATTTAAAAGATTCTATAAGAGATGTTTGCGTTGTTTTGTTTTCAAGTTTTAGAAGTTTTTTGAAAGCATGTGTAAGTACGGTCAAGATAGATAGACCTTTGACCCTTTGATACCCAAATAGCGGGTCTATTTTATCACAAGGAACACCCCAAACTTTGTGAGTGTAATCTTTGAAAAAGTTTGGTATAGCTCCGTTCCAAAACGATTGATAAAGAAATCCTCTAGGCTTTTTCTTCTCTTTTGGAAATAAGACTCCAAAGGTAAGTAAAACCTATTTTGAGAATTCTTACAAAGCCCAGATTTTTGAGGGTTGTAGCATTGAGCGATATGGGATAGTCGTAAAATTTTCTTTCATAAAAGATTCTAGATTTTCTATCTCTTGTTAGAAAATCATCTTTTAAGATTTCAGTCCACCATCTATTTACTTCAGGTATTTTACTAAAAAATCTATGTCCGCCAAGGTCCATTTTATTGCCCTTATAATCCACGGTTTTTGATATTCCACCAAGCTGAGATTCAGCTTCCAATATAGTTACGTCAAAATCTTTTTTGATTAGCTCATATCCTGCCGTGAGTCCTGCAGGTCCGGCTCCTATTATAATAATTCGTTGTTTATTCAAACTAAAACCTTTTTGAAAATTGCTTTTATTTTACAATATAATGTATAAATTGTAAAGTAAAGCTCTAGAAAATAAAATATTTTCTAATAAAATAGTTCCAAAAAAATACGACACCTGTAGCTATTATTTTTGATACGGTAAGTTCTACTTTTATTATGTCATGGCATATATATAATATTACCAGATTAAAGGCAAGTCCAAAAGCACTTACTAGATATACCAATAATATTTCTTTTTGTTTTTTATGTTTTTGACCGCTTTTAAAAACAAATTTGATACTCAAAATATAATTAACTAAAGTAGCTATCAAAAAAGTCAAGGCACCGACTAGAAGATAATTGTATGTTAAGAATTTTGCGAATATGATAAACAAAGAAATATCTACGACGGCGGCAACTCCTCCGACAAAAAAATATTTGATAATTTTCATTTATTTATCCACCTCAAATCCGATTTATAAAGGATTAGTATATCAAATATAGTATAAAACAATAAATATTTTATAAAAAAGCTTTAAAAAGATTAAATGATAATAATTATTAAGACTTTAATAATTTTATGCCTTCTATAGCTTTATTTATGAGCCTTTGTCTAATATTATTTTATTTAATAGATGTAAAAATGATATTAAAAAATTACAAAAAACGATAATACAAAGATTATTAATTTTATTAGCGTAGCAATATGGTAGCTTTTGTCTAAAAAATATGTTATAATTCTCTAAATCATATTAAGGAGTACGTTATGATGAAATTTATTAAATCAATGGTAAAAAACACAAAAGGTGCGATGGATAAAATCTTAGTTACGCTTTTATTAGTTGTTATAGGCGTAGGTCTTGTAGTGGGGCTAAATACGTGGATGACTGATGAGATGACTGATGTTAAATCACAAGCTGAAACTAAAATTCAAAGTGCAATCAACGGTTAATTTAATCGTATAAAATTATGACGGGTATTTTCTTTGAGAGTATCCGTCAATAAAGAAAAAAGGCTTCATATGAAGAAATTATTTCTTTTGATAAAAAGTCAAAGAGGTGTAATGGATTCTATCCTTGTAACTTTACTTTTGGTTGTGATAGGTGCTAGTCTAGTGATAGGGTTGTTGACTTATTTCAATGAGCAAAAGGTAAGTGTTCAAACAAAAGCATCGGCGGTAACTCAGCAGGTATTAAACGAGGCTGGGCAATAATTGTTTATCGGTCTTGCTTTTTACATAGTTTCTGCTTTTTTAGTATATTTTGACTGCAAGAGATATACGGTACCGAATGAATTGGTGTCTGTGTTATTTATGTTTGTCGTGGTGTTTGGGTTGATAGACTCGAGTTTGACTTGGTACAGCTTGATTTTACCGGTTTTATTGGTCGTGATATTTTGGTTGGTGTCTATGACCGGTCTTGGTTATGTCGGGGGCGGAGACATAAAATATCTTTTGGTAACGGCTATATATCTTGAACCTTTGGTTTTTGCACTTTTTTTGGTGCTTAGCGGTGTTTTACAACTTCTTTTTTTAGTTTTCTACAAGAGGATTAAAAAAAGGCGTTTTGCTCCTATGATTCCTGCTATGGTTTTAGCCGTAGCGTTGAGTGAGATAGCATACAAGATTGGAGTATATCCATTATGATGAAAAAAGCTTTGATAGATCAGATACTACTTGGACTCTTCGTAATTATAGCATTAGTCGGTCTCGGTGCCACCGTGGCTGATGAAATGGAAGCTAGGAATAAATACTACCAATTAAAAAAACTAACGGATACGGCTGCATACACTTTGGGTAGTTACTATGTGGATAAGCATTATGAAGGTGCTATCGATACTTCGGCTGACCAAGATACGGTAAAAGCCGAGGCTGAACTTATATCAAACAATATGCTTGACCAAACTAAGTTAGGTCTTGAGATTAAATCTCTCATAACTTACACATGGGACTTGGCAAGTGCACAAAAAACCGTGACTGCCACAGTAACTGGATATAAACAAGATACTTTTTGGTATAAATTTTTTGACTTGATGGAATTTACCCTAGATGCACAATCTGTAGCAAATATTAATATAAGAGATGAAGTTCCTGATTTTGTCCCTTTTGCTATAAACTTATGCGGTAGGGATGAGTTTTATTTTGAGCAAGAGTTGTCTTTTTTATATAAACCTTACGATATTTATCATCCTAGTGAGGAATTCGGTTTTTACGGTTTGGATTATACTAATCCGGATAGAACGGATGGCTCACAAAGTGGTTTTGCACATTTTAAAAATGAAGTTACCGATTTTAATAGTGTAGACCGAGATGTATATTTGGTAGATTCAAATCTATATGATGAAGACGGTGAATTTACGAATATTATATTTAATGATGCTCAACAATTGGCTTCTGCCTTGGAAGTTCACAAATTCAATGATTCTTCACTTTCTCCGTGGCATATTAGTATCGCACTTCTTGGATGCGACAGTGACAAAGATAGTGCTTTGGACGTTGTAAATCTTATACCGGTATCTGTTGATAGAATTTACTGTGGGGATAAGAATACTTCAGATGCTAATATAGAAGCAGTTTTTTTAGATGATACCGGACAAATTTTTTCTAGTATAAGCTGGGTTGACTGGGTTGAGAGCAAAGACTGTTCGGGTAGCGGTTTGTTTAGGATGGATTTAACGATTTTACAAAAAGATGTGGATATAAATCAATAATAGTTTAAACCATCCTATAAAGAATAGCTTAAATAGCTAAACTTTTTTTAGGGCGTGCTTT
>DYJR01000045.1 GCA_020723015.1 Arcobacter nitrofigilis | reverse complement strand
TTTTCTTATTTCAAAGACAACTTAAAAAATTGCACTTCAGATTTAAATTTTGGCTTGACTCATCTGGAAGCTTTTTGTATATATTATGCAAAAGATAGCGATGTAGTTCCAAGTTGCGGTAACTAATCATGAAAGTGGCATTACTGTTGAGCGGAGGGATAGACTCTGCATATAGTGCGTATTTGTTACAACAACAAGGATATGAGGTGGAAGGATTTTATCTCAAGCTTCATAGAGACGAAAAAGCATCTCGAAAATATACAAAACGTAGAAAATATAGGTAAACATCTAAATATCAAAATTCATATATTGGATGCTATGGAGCTTTTTGAGAAAGAGGTATATAACTATTTTATCTCCTCATATAAAAACGGTTTTACACCAAATCCTTGTACGGTATGTAATCCAAGGATGAAGTTTGGATTTGCTTTTGCAAAGGCTATGGAAATGGGCTTTGATAAGATTACATCCGGGCATTATGCTTTGTCGTATAATGGATATATAAAAGAAGCGGTTGATGATACGAAAGATCAGAGTTATTTTTTGTTCGGTCTAAAAAAGATGTAATAGAAAAAATCTTATTTCCTCTAGGCGGTATGTATAAAAGCAATGTCAAAAAGGAAGCTTTTGAAAAATTGGAATGGTTTAGTCATCCACAAACCTACAAAGAATCACAAGAGATATGTTTCGTTGATAATGACTATATCGATATACTAAAATACCATTTTGATGTCAATAAAACAGGCAATGTAAGAAACTCAAAAGGGGAAATAATAGGAAAACACAAAGGTTATATGCACTATACGGTAGGTAAAAGAAGGGGATTTGACGTACCTTTGGCAAAAGAACTGCACTATGTACTCAAAATAAATCCAAGACAAAATAGTATCACGGTAGGGTTATTTGACGAATTGGCAGTATCAAAAATCAAAGCCGTTAATTTCTCTTTGGACGATGGATTTGTGAATGGTGAATACCATATAAAAGCAAGATACAAAAGCCAAAAAACCAAAGCTTACGTGGAGAAAAAAGGGGACTTGATACATACTACATTACATGAGCCTTTGTTTGGTGTGGCAAGAGGTCAAGTACTTGTAATTTACAAAGATGATTTGGTGTTGGGTGGTGGATTTATAGCATAAAGAGCAAATTAACAAGATTTTGGATAGAATACATATATCTAAATCTATAGGAGTTGTTTTGGCTGGAATATCTACAAAAGGTGTTTACGGTGTTATCGCTAGTTATTACATATATATACATCAACAAAATGAAGCCGTCAAAAGTGTAACTATAGCTCAAAATATGGATTTACCGCAAAATTATCTTGAACAAATTTTGCTTATACTAAAAAACGCAAATATCCTAAAAAGCATCAGGGGTGCTAAGGGTGGATACGTCCTAACTCGTGATGCAAAGGATATAACCGTACTTGAAATCATAGAGGCTCTTGATGGGTCTATTTGTGATTTTGATACGGGTAATAATAGAGATTGTAAACTTTTATCCTTTTGGGATGAGGCAAAACAAGGGGTAAAAGAACAATTTAACATCCCCCTTTCAAAACTAGACGACTATACAAACAACTACAAAAACTTCACTTATATGATTTGATAGTTACGTTTTATATTGGTTAGCCTGTTTTAAAGAACTTCCCACTCCCATTTCTATTATTAGGGACATTGTTTTTTTGATAATCATTCAAAGTTCAAATAATCATCAGTCTTGACAATCATTTAACATACTATAATTTTTGCTCTTTAAGCCAACTCACCGCTTGATTTATAAACTCCGAAAATGCTTCGTTGTAAGCTTCTAAAGCATCTTTTGGGGTTATATCT
Source organism: Arcobacter nitrofigilis (assembly GCA_020723015.1). GTDB lineage: Bacteria > Campylobacterota > Campylobacteria > Campylobacterales > Arcobacteraceae > UBA6211. Next base: position 10,559 of record DYJR01000045.1, on the reverse strand, counting down.
TTTAACTCTTTTTCTATTATAAACGTTTTTGAATCAACTAGGTTTTTTGTTTTTTGATTTAGAAGATTTAGATTTATCTGAACCTTTACTTTTGATTTATCACCCTCGATAACTTGATAAAAATCATATATATTACTCTCTAGCACCAAATCATATTTTAGCAAACTACCGTTTGAAACTACGCCTTTAAACATATTTGTTTTATTTAGCTCCAGTACCAGCATATTTTCAAACTGCTTATACAAAGGCTCATCCCACGTATGATTTACATAGCTTTTATATATACCATCTTCATCGCTATAAACTAAATCTTTATTATAGATATACCCTACCCCAAAAGGTTTTTTTATAAGCATAACCAAATCGCTTTTTTTGATTTCATTGGTGTATGATATACCTGATTCCAAAAGCCTAAAACTATTTTGCCCACCGTTTGATTTGGAAGCACACCCCGTAAATAAAATCGCACCCAATACTAATGATAATATGATTTTCATGATTACTCCCCCGGTCCTAGTGGTTTTGTGTTTGTTTTAAAAATTATATCTGATGGACTTTGCTGTAACTGCCGTATCAGAGTATTTAACTCATCCATACTGTTTTGTGTAGATTGTAGGTTTTCTTGCAACATAGTAGCCATATCAAACTCACCGTAATCTACCCTCTCTTCAAGTTTTACCACCAAAGAATTTACGGACTTTGATACCTCATCTACACTTTTTACCATAGCACTAGCATCACCGTCAATAAACTTAGAAAAATTTTGTGATGTTTTTTGTAGTTCCTTTGACGCATTTGATAAATCTTGAATAAGCTGTTTGATATTTTGCCCCTCACCTGACAACTCTCCCGTCAAAAGAGCAAGATTTTGTGAAATCAAAGCACTATTTTTTAGTAAAATCTCTACATTTTTGATATTGCCGTTTTGCAAAACACCGTTTTTCTCATCAAATGCCCCTTGAATAACGTCAAGGGTATGTTCAAACTTAGTAATCAACGAAGCAAAAGTAGTATCATATCTAGTAAATAACGAAGGTCTTGCATTAATAACCGCCATATCTTTTTCGTTTGAACTCGTTTCTAGCATAGGAGCGTCTTTTGTCCCCCCTTCTATCTCCAAAAACATCAAGCCCGTTATCCCTTGCGGTTTTAGCGTCGCATAACTATCTGTTTTTATTGGTGTTGATTTTTCTACCTTGATGATTACGCTCACCTCTTGGGTATTATCATAGTTAATATGTATTTTTTCTACCTCACCCACATTTACACCCATCAGCCTAACAGGTGCTTTGATATTTAGCCCTGATACAGATTCTTGCGTATTTATTTTATAATATTTATATTCCCTATCTTTTGAATAATTGCTTTGCCATAACAAAAATAAAATCAAGCCCACAAAGGTGACAAAAACAAAAATACCGACCGTAAAATACTGAACTCTATTTTCCATGACCTACTCCATAAATCTTTGCATTAATTGTGGATTTGAAATCTCTAGCATATCCATACTACCTTCAAATGCTATCTTTTTATCCCCGATTATAATAAACCTATCAAGAACATTTTGTATTGTGTCCTTATCATGAGTTACCATTACTACCGTTATCCCCAAAAGTTCCCTAAGCTTCAAAATCAAAGCATCAAAATCCCTAGAACTAGCAGGGTCAAGCCCACTCGTAGGCTCATCCAAAAACAATATCTCAGGGTCAAGTGCCAATGCCCTCGCAAGTCCTGCACGTTTTTTCATCCCACCGCTTAACTGTGCAGGAAATAAATCTGCCGTTTTTATATCAAGCCCAACCATCTGAATCTTTAACAAAGCTAGTTCTTTGATAAAAAAATCCGGCAATTTAGTATATTCTTTGAGAGGTAGCATCACGTTTTCTAGGACGCTAAGAGTACTAAATAAAGCCCCAAATTGAAACAATACTCCCCATTTAAGCCTTAGTTCTTCTTCCTCTTTTAGGCTCAGTCTCGTTACATCCTTATCCAAAACATACATTTTACCCGATGTAGGTTTTTGAAGCATTATCATTTGTCTTAGAAGCGTAGTTTTACCGCTTCCGCTACCGCCCAAAAGCCCAAAAATCTCACCTTTGTTTATACCGAAACTAACACCCTCGTGTACGGTATTAACACCAAACTTAGTTATGATATTTTCTGCTTTTACTATCATATGCCCATCTTTGTCAAAACTATCGAGAAAATTGCATTAAAAGCTATGGCCCAAAAAATTGCATTTACAACGCTTATGGTAGTATATTTACCTACGCTTTGAGTATTAGACTCCACCAAAAAGCCTCTAAAACACCCGACAAGTGCGATAATAATACCAAAAAATGGTGCTTTGATAAGTCCTATAAGTATATGTTTCATAGCTACCGTTTCACGAAACCTATCCATAAACTCCACATAAGAGATACCAAGGTCAATATCGGCAATAATCATCCCGCCGAAAATCGTAACGCTATCAGCCACTACCACCAATAAAGGCAATACTATCATCATAGCAACAACCCTAGGCAATATCACAAACTCCCAAGTCCTAAACCCCATGGTTTTCATAGCGTCTATCTCATCTGTTAGCTTCATAACCCCTATTTGAGCCGTAAACGCAGAAGCCGTACGCCCTGCTATTACAATAGCTGCAATAAGCGGTGCTAGTTCCCTTGTGGCGGATATTCCTATCATCTCTACTATAAATATATTAGCTCCGAATTGTTGTAGTTGAACTGCCCCTTGATATGCCAAAACCACACCTATAAGCAAAGAGGTAATGACTATAATAGGTACTGCGTAAAGCCCGTTTTGTTCGATATGAAATAAAGTTGCTTTAAACCTAAATTTATTTGGATTTAAAATACTTCCAAACAAAGACAAAGTAACACCGCCTAGAAAATTGATAAATACTATAAATACGGTATAAGCGGTATGTACTTGTTTACCCAAAGCATAAAAAAAGTCTTTTATGGACGCTTGTTTTGTATCTGGGGTGACGTTTTTTGAAGAAAACCGACTACACAAATCTATAAGATTACTATTTTTTTCGTTGTTTGATTGTATCGTAAAGAGAAGTTTTTTTTCTTCTATAGCCCTTTTTATGTGCAGTATCGCCATAGCACCGGCGGTATCAAACTTTTGAATATCGGTTATATCACACACTATATTTGATTTTATATCTACAAAATCACCCAATTTATCAAAAATTTTATCAACACTTTGTTTCGTCCACTCTCCACTACATTTTATCCGGCTTACACCCTCAAATTTTTCTATTTTATAAAGGGCTTGTGTGGACATCTAAACCCCTTTTTTGCTGTTCCATTTCAACTCCACCCCTTTGGATGTTGAGATGAAACCTTCTATGACTATTTGTCCGTCATGTACCATTTTGTGGTGAAGTTTGCAAAGTGGAATAAGATTTGATTTTTGATTTTTATGCACATGCCCTATAAATCCCCACTCATCGGCACTTGATTGTTCAAGTCTATGATGTACGTCTTCCACAGCCTCACCGCATATTGCACAAGATACCAAATAAAGGTTTTTGTTGTATTTACTTGTTTTTTTGTCTTTTAGCCTATCTAATGCACTACTTTCATCTGAAATCTTCTTTCGTATCTCGTTTGCTACCTTTAAAAACTCCGCATCTATATGAAGTGATTTGGCAAATTCCAAGCCGTATATACTACTTCCTTGACCGTATTTTAGCTTTCTATCAAATATTAGCTTATCTTCACTCTCTTGATAATATACACTCAAATGCAAAGGCATTACGTTACGTAACCGTGCAATCTCATCTATTTGGGTTAGCTGATGAAGATGAGTAGCAAATATAAAAAGTGACTCAAATTTTGATAGTTTTAATATGGCACTTGCTACGATACTTACACCGCTCATGGTTTCGGTGGAGTGGCTTATCTCATCACCCAAAATAAGAGATTTTTTACCTGCACGGTTGAAGATATTTTTTAGTTCCATCATCTCAACGGCAAAAGAAGACAACCCTTTTGAGATATTGTCACTTCCGCTTATTCTTGTAAACATAGAATCAAATATGGTAAACCTCATAGATTTCGCAGGTACGAAAAAACCTGCTTGAGCGAGTATAACGCTAATCCCCACGGCCTTCATCAAAGATGATTTTCCCGCACTATTGATACCGTACAGCAATATCCCGTTTACATGGTTTTCCAAGATATTAAGAGGGCGTGAGTTTTCTACTATGCAGTTGTTTTTCATATCATCGCTAATAAGTGTCAAATCACCCAAAACTACGTCATTTGGAACATACTCTATAATATCCACCGTTTGTTCTATGATAGGGTGTCTAAGCCCTATTATCTCCAAAAAGTTTTCGTTGTTTTTTGTTTTGACTATTTTTGGACATACGAAATTATATTTTTTCGACACCTTGATATTTGATACGGTAACGTCTATTTCAGCTATAAACTCCACCAAATCTTCAATCATTTTGGAATATTTTTTATCAAAATCCCCTATTTTTTCTTTGAAAACTTGTTTATTTAGCTCGATTATTTTTGATAGATTACCAGCGTATTGGTCTGTTATTTTTTGCGTTAAATCGTTTGTGATTTTTACGTTGTTGGTTTGAATTTTTACTTTGAAGTTTTTAAATAAAAGCAGTTCATCATCTACTATCACATGAGACGAATCGAACTCCTCTTTGATAGAATAAAACCTATTTTTCGTAAGACTTATGAAAAATCCCTCTTTATCTAGCCTATTTACCTGTACCAAAGAGAAATCATCGCTACCTAGAAGCTTACAAATATGGTATTGAATAAGCTCCAATTTACCCAAAAGCTCCTCATTTGCATTTACAAGCTCATCTATTTTTGGATTTATCCCTTTTTTTATCATATTTTCACTGACATCTTTTAGCATATATCTGCCAGTAGCAAACAAATCAAAAATAGCGTCTATATCAGCCAAAAACCCATTTATTTCAGCTTCGGAACAAGGTGGCTTATAGAACTTGTAGTTTTCCATAAACTTCACTATCTCTTTGATACTAAAAAGGGAATCATAAAGATAATTCAACTCAAAAGGGTGGAGTCTATTTAGTCTTATACGTCTTCCAAGCCTTGCTATATCATATACTTTGGCAAGTTCTTTATCGATAGGGTTATAATAATCAAATAGCTTGATAGACAAAGATTGACGTCTTAAAATCTCTTTATAGTCTTTTATAGGGTTTGTAAGTCTCTCTTTTAAAAGCCTTTTACCCATAGCCGTAGATGTTTGCGTTATAATCTTTTGCAACGATATATTATGCGGTGTTTCTATGATATTTAACTGTTCTAGTGCATTATTACCTAGATAGACGTATTTGCCTACATCTAGCTTTGTAGGTGGGAGTAGTTTTTCTATGATTTTGGAGTCATGTTCTATCACGAAATCTATCAAAAACGCCAAAGATTCACTAGCAAGCGGTGCGGTTTCTATATCAAGATGTTCTATAGGAGAGAGCAAAGACTCTATCCCGAATACATTTTTAAAAAGCTCGTTTTGATATGCTATTTTGACTCTAAAATCCCTGATATGATAGGTTTTATTTGATAGTTCAAGATAGCGTACTATTTCGTTTTCGCTTATACTTTTATCAAGCAAAGATAGCACTACTTCGCTTGTTTTGTACATATTTATATAGTTAAAAGCCTCATCCAAAGCAAAGCTTTTGTCTTCGCTGGTACTATGCACTTCACTATAATAGCACTTACCCGTAGTCACGTCTATGGCACTATATCCCACAGAAAAAATATCTTTGTTTTTGTCTATTACCAAAGCACTTAAGAAATTCTCATCGCTTGTTTGAATAAAATCAAAATTCGTCCCTGGGGATATTACCACATCAAGATACCTACTTACATTAGGTGGAACTCCCCTTTGTTTGACCACTGCTATAGTGTATTTTTGTTCACTTACTATTCTTGCTAAATGTTTATCGAAGCTAACCGCAGGAACTCCTGCCATAAGTGGATTTTCTACCGAGTTTTCAAGTATATTTTTGTTTTTTCTTGTTAGTTGGATATTGAGAATTTCTGATATTTCTTTTGCTTTTCCTATCTTTTCTTCGTCGTTGTTTACCTCATAAACCTTGAAAAAAGTTTCCACTTCCATAAGTACGAGGGCATTTGAGCCGTATTTTTTCTCAAAAAGCCTTTGAAGTTCAAAATAAGTAACGGTTAATAACTGCTTTTTTTGCAGTATCTCATTTGACTCATTTACTAGCACTTGCTTCCTTAGCGTCTATTATCTCTTTTGCCCATGTTCTTATCTCGGCTCTTTGCTCTTTTGTAAGGTCAGCTTCAGGATGAAACCTAATATAATCATCCAAAGGCATAGAAGCATAAACAGCCCTAAAAATCTCTTTCATTTTTTTGTGTTTTTTCTCATCGTCATACTCTTCCCAAATAGAAAAGTTCAAAGCATCCCTACCGTGATTTACGTTTTTGCTTATACTATACGACATAGGGGCTATAGCACTATACCAAGGCCAAACCGTATCATAAGAGTGACAGTCATAACACGCACTTTTTATCATAGGCTCTATATGAGAGGGGAAAACAAACTCTTTTGATTTATCGTATTGCGGATTTGTTTTTTCCACCAGAATAAACTGCATAATGACAAAAATAGCCAATAATGTGAACAACGTAATTTTCATCTAACTCTCTAACATATTATAAAGTCTTGATAAGTCGTTTTCCATTTGAGACAAAAAGATATTACGTGATTTTCGCATAAACTCCCTACCGTCAAGAAACACCAAAACAGTCGGGACGCTAAACACTCCAAAATCAGCACAAAGCTTTTGATTCTCTTCGCTTTGGATATAAACTCTCTCAATTTTCGGAAAACTTTCTTTAAATATTGTATCTATTTTTGGCTTTAAAACACTACAAACGGAGCAACTCTCACCGCTGAAATATAGCATCACTCCAAGTTTATTTTTTATTAGGTTATCTATCTCTTGTTTTGTCATTTCTTTTTTAATTCCATTTATATTTTTTTACCTTTTACTTTTTACCTCTTTATATTCCCTCTGCTATCATGGCCTCAGCTACCCTTTTAAACGTTGCAATATTCGCACCGTCCACATAATTACCGTCCACACCGTAGTCTTTTGATGTGAGATATACCCTTTTACAAATTTGTCTCATAGTAGTTCTCAAAGTCTCATCAACCTTATCCATATCCCATCTTTGTAAACTTGCATTTTGGGTCATCTCAAAGTTACTCACGGCAACTCCTCCTGCATTTGCGACTTTTGCAGGGGCAAAGGTAATCTTTTCTTTCAAAAACTGCTCGATAGCCTCAGATGTACTTGGCATATTTGCCCCTTCTACTACCATCTGACATCCGTTTTCTATTAAGTTTTTTGCGTCATTTACGTTTAACTCGTTTTGAGTAGCACAAGGAAAAGCAGCGTAACAAGATATCGTCCACACCTCATGGGCACCGCTTGGATAGTCTTCAACCTTTGTATAAATAGCACTTGTGTGGGTTTTGATATACTCTTCCAAAGATGTACGTTTATTGAATTTTATCTCTTTGAGTAAGTTTACGTCAAGCCCTCTACTATCGTAAATAGTCCCTTTGCTATCACTACAACTCACTACTATTGCCCCAAAACTTTGCGGTTTTTCTATGGTATAAATAGCTACGTTTCCGCTTCCGCTTACGCAACATACTTTATCTTTCAAAGGCTCTTTGTTTTCAAATCTAAGCAGTTCATCGGCAAAATAAACCACACCGTATCCGGTAGCTTCAGGGCGAAGAAGAGAACCGCCGAACATATACGGCTTACCTGTTATTATTCCGTCGTATCTTGAAGTAATTTTTTTGTACTCACCGAATAAATACCCTATTTCTCTAGCCCCAACACCTATATCACCTGCAGGAATATCCACCCTTGCACCTATATATTTGTGTAGTTCCATCATATAAGCACGGCAAAATTTCAAAACTTCCGCATTACTCTTGCCTTTTGGGTCAAAATCGCTTCCACCTTTGGCTCCACCCATCATAAGCCCCGTCAAAGAGTTTTTGAAAATCTGTTCAAACCCCAAAAACTTCAAAATACTAGTATTTACGCTAGGATGGAATCTAAGTCCACCTTTATATGGCCCTAAAGAATTATTAAACTGAACTCTATATCCCGTATTTACCCTTACTTTATTGGTATCGTCAAGCCTAGTTACCTTAAACTTGAACTCCCTATCAGGTACTACCAATCTCTCTAGTATCCCCATCTCTTCATATATTTTGTCGCTTCTAAGTATAGGCTCCAATGAGTCCAAAACCTCAAAAACAGCTTGAAAAAATATCTCGTCCACCGCACAACCGTTTTTTCAACAAAGACTCTTTTACGTTTTGTAAATAACCCATAGACAATCCTTTGATTTTTACCTTTTACCTTTTACCTATTTTGTGGTATTATATCGTATGATAACTTTTAACCAAGATATAGAATTCATCGAACAAGACAGAGAATGTTCGTACTTCCAAAGTAGTGAAATATCCGATATAAAATATAGGTTAATAAATAGTTGCTCAAAAGATGAGTATCTTGATATGCTCCAAAAAGGTTGGAGAAGATTTGGGAAAATGCATTTTGTTCCCGTATGTAAAAGCTGTACAAAATGCATAAGCATGAGGATAGTCGTGGATGATTTTAAATTTAGCAAGTCACAACAACGGGTATTAAATAAAAACAGAGATACGAAAGTATTTATTCAACCACCTAGCGTATCTTACGAGCATATTGATTTATACAACAAATATCACGCTTATATGCACGACAAAAAGGGATGGCACTACTCACCAATAGACGTAACGGAATATATACGCTCATACGTGGACGGTAAAAACGGCGGATTTGCAAGGGAAATTTTATATTTTGTAGATGATAAACTAGTAGGCGTGGCTCTTGTAGATGTTTTGCCTGAGGGAATATCAGCCATTTATTGTTATTATGACCATGATTATCAAGACCTATCTATAGGGCAATTTTCGATACTATTTCAAATCAACATAGCAAAAGAGCTTAAGATACCTTACGTATATCTAGGGTATTGGATAAAAGACCATTTTAGTATGGGATACAAAGAAAAATACAAACCTTTCGAGGTACTAACAAACAGAGCAGGAGATGATGATGAACCCATCTGGGAACAATACAAACAATGAAATTTTACTAAAACTTGAACAAAGTTTTTTAGCTCAAGAAAAAGCGTGTAAAAGACTTTTGGAGCTTTTTGAGGATGATAAATCTTTTTTACTTGACTCTACCGGTACAAACATAGACGAACTTGAAAACATACAAAGAAAAATCAATCTTTTGATTCAAAAGTTGATAGAAAATATCAATAATGAGTTAAATAATATAGTTCTAAAATACGATTTAAATCTTCCAAAACAATTCATAGTCTTACATATAAGCGAAGATAACAAAAACTATACTATCAAAATAAACGTCGAATCCGACGGATTTTTATTGGAAATCAATGAGTAAAGCAACTATTATTATAGGTTTGTTTATAAGTCTTAGCATCTTAGGGTACGGGCTTGGATATTTACTCTCTACTTTGGTAAACGTAAACCCTAAAATAAAAGAGGCTATACAGTTTTTGACTACGTTTTTTGTCCTGACTACATTTTATTCTATGGCGAAAATAAAACTTTTTAGATACTTTAATATCGAGGAAAACAATGAAAACTAAAATAGCCTTTTTGCTGTTTATTATTTGTATCTCTTCAGGTTTTGCTCAGGTCCACCAGGCCGAATGTAACATACTAAAAGATGAAAATTCAATCGTATGTAAATATTCAACCCCTATTGTCACAAAAGAAGAACTTATCACGGTACAATGGCTTAGTCCAAAGAATGAAATAGAAAGACAAAGAGATATTACCGTCTATCCAAACGGTGTATCTGTTTATGACTTTCGATTTTTAGACGGTAGGGATAAGGGAACATGGCACTTTACGATTATAAAAAACGGTGAAAAAGTAGCAGAAACTACTTTTACCATAGACTAATTCTCTGAATCTGTTATAAGTTGTTTCATACTTGCAAATGAATTCTCCATAGCTGTTATAATAGCTGTATATTCCGCAAATTGTTGAGCCATTTGTTTGTATTTATCATCTAGCTTTTCTATTTCTTCTTCTTTTTCTTCTTCAAGTTTTGTTTTTCTATCAGTCATATCATCGGCATAATTTGTCAAAAGCCCTTCCCAACCGTCCAAAGCATCAAGATATTCCGTAGGTTGCGTTCCAAGCCCAGGAGTTTCGGCTACACCTATAAAAAGCGATTTTAATTCGTCATAATTATTGGTTATAGCATCGGCAAGTTCTGACGAATCCACGGATAAATAACCGTCCGTATCAAAAGAAAAACCAAAACTAAACAAACTCAAATCACCGTCATCACCGTAACTACCCATTAACATCCAAAATTTAAATCTGAAGTGCAATCCAAAATTTAAATCTGAAGTGCAATTTTTTAAGTTGTCTTTGAAATAAGAAAA
>DYJR01000044.1 GCA_020723015.1 Arcobacter nitrofigilis | reverse complement strand
GTAACATTTGGAGAAAATGTGTGGAGATTGGATTATCGTAACATCAGTACTTTATTCAAAAATGAGAAAAAAGATAACAACCCTAAGCTCACTTCATCCAAATATGCTAACATAGATTTAGAAATCAAATAAACGGTTAACGTTAACCCGATGATACTCAAAATAATAAATGCTAGTATCAGTGAGTTTGAATTGTGAATTTGGTCCTCTATATTTTTCTCACCCTCAATTATACTTGTTTGTAACTCTTTATTCGCTATTGTTACTAATTCAGATATTTCTTTGTCTAGTAAGCTACTGACTTTTTTGCATACCTTCCAATGCTAAAATACCGTCTTCCAAAGAATATAAGAATTCTTCAAAAACACCGTTTGCTATAGATATAAATCCATTAAAACGAACTTTTAGGTTAGTTACTAGAGCTATAAGTTCTTTATTTTCTGAAGTTTTTAATGCTTCTTCGATATTTGTTAGATTAGTTACTATTTGTTCATGTATATTTTGTAAATATTTATCGTTTTTCTTTTTAGCAATAGTTTGTAATAATATTTCTTTATTGTATGAAGATATAAGTAAATTCATATCATTTGATATGTTTGAGAAGTTAAGTTGAGTAGAAATAATCTTATTTGTATCCTTGTTCGCCGACTCTATAGTATTAAATGAGTAGAATATCATTATAATGGATACTATAAAGGTAGATATTATGAAAAAAAAGAACAAAAATAAACTTTTGTTTTACGTTTAGTAAAGGTATCATTCGGCATCTCCTACGGTTGCAATAACTAAAGTTAAGTCTAAAACTTGACGTCTTGTTTCGGTAAATGTACCAATAATTTTAAGCATGCTTTTCCTTTGAATAACTAATATTAAACTTATAATAAACTGAATGAAGATTATATATACAATAAACTTAAACTCTTATTAATATAATAATAAATTATATACTAAATCTTATAAAAAATCATAAAATAAACATATAGTAATTATCGTATGATAATAATAACTTTAATACTATTTCCTAATAATATTTATCTATTAATAAAATAGAGGTTATTATTAGATTTAAAATTATAATAAGTCAAATATATGTAAGTCGTGATATTTGTTAGACTTATATAACTATTGCTTATGATATACATAAGAACTCCCTAAAAATCGAATGCTAGGTGTGTAGGAAGTTTTTAAAAACAATAAAAGTTAAGTTTACTTTAATTTATCAAATAGTAAAATTTGGGCATCTAAACAAAAAGGATACTAAGATGAAAAAAAGTTTCGTTTCAATCTGTGTAGCATCTGCATTGGCTAGTGCAGTTTATGCAGACGGTGGGGCTAACAGTGATGTTATGGCTCAACTTGAAGCCATGAAAGCTCAAATAGCAGCTTTGGAGGCAAAATTAGCCGCAAATTCTAAAGAGATAGAAAAAGTTGACAAAAAAGTTGACAAAACTACTAAAAACGTAAGTGATGTAAAAGTTCTTGCTGCAAACGACAATATCAAATGGGATGTTGATTTCAGAACTGCGTTTGATTCTATTCATTACAAACACGCAAGCGGTGCAAAATCAAGTAACCCTGATTTACTAACAAACAGACTATGGCTTGGTATGGGATATGCTCCTGATGAAAACAATCTTTTTAAAGGTAAATTATCATACTACAAAGCATACGGTGACACTGCAAACCACTCTCAATCAAATACAAACCCTGGATATGCAAACTTTGACTGGGTAACAAATGAAAATGCTACAGATAACACTCTAAAAGTAAAAGAGGCTTATTGGCTATATATGAATGATACATTCTTGGGCAATAATACTCCATGGACTGTAAGTATAGGAAGACGTCCAAGTACTGACGGTCTTGGTATCAATACAAGAGAAGGTATGAAAGATAACTCTCCGTTAGCTCACACTGTAAATGTTGAGTTTGACGGTATGAGTGCGAAGTTTAATCTTGATAAAATCACAGGCGTTGAGGGTATGTGGTGGAAACTATGTACAGGTCGTGGTTTAACTAATGCAAAACCAAGATTTGGTGGTGACTATGCAGTAGATTCTGAAATTGATAATAAAGATATCAATATGTATGGATTTATTTTTGTTCCATGGGACAACGGTCAATACTCTGTTAGAACAAATTGGGCAAGAGCTGAAAATCTAATAGGTTTTAATCAAGCTGATACAATGTATATGATGGATAACGGACCAACTAGTAGTGCAAAATTTAAAAATGTTGGAGATATGGATTTAGCGACTATTATGCTAAGAGCCGAAGGTATAGGTGACGGTATAAATGATTTCTTGGATAATACCGTAGCATTTGCGTCATGGGCACAAAGTAAAACTAGACCAAACGGTACTAGTAGCGGTATGCTAGGAACAACCGAAAGTAAAACAGGTTATTCTACTTGGATAGGTATAGATATGCCTCTAATGCTTACTGAAGACGGTAGATGGGGTATTGAGTGGAATAAAGGTAGTAAATACTGGAGAAGTGTAACATACGGTGAAGATACTATGGCTGGAAGCAAAATAGCAGCACGTGGTACGGCTTGGGAAATATATTATAATCAATTGCTTACAAAAGCATTACATTTCAATGCTAGATATACTCATATAAAATATGACTATACCGGAAGTAATGGATTCTTTGGTTATGATGGTACTCCTATGAGTTGGTCGGAAGTTGCTCAATATGAGGAGGCTGGTTATATGGATGCATCAGACCCAGTTAAAGAAGCATCAGATTTAAGATTATCTGTAAGCTACAGATTCTAAAAAATACCAGCTTTAGCTGGTGAGAACCGCAAAACAAATGTGAACTGCTTCACATTTGTAGGTTCAAAACTTGAGGTGATGTGTATTTATGCACCACCGATAGCAAGAAAACAATCAATACAAAAACCCAAAAAGCCATAAAGGGATTTTATTTCCATTTCCAGTTTCTATATCATCTGATACCACAAAACTATGTGGAATATCTTTTACTTGGGTAAAACTTTTATTTTTTCCACCCACTTCCACAATATATTTCTTATCTACCACAAAATCACCTTGTTTTGAAATATGAAGCTTATATTTATGGCTTACTTGATTTGCAAAAAATGTCTCTCTCACTGTTCCTATTTCGCAACTACCGCAATAAGCAAAAAGTAGGTTTGTATTATTGAGATATATTTTTGCTGCTTTTTGTACTTTTTTGAGACCGTCTATATTTTCATCCACCAAAAGCAACATCTGCCCATCTGCAAGGTATGATAGATAATCATAAAGTTTTACTCTACTTATCTCTGCGAGTGTTGCTATTTTTGAGTAATTTACTTCAAATGGTTTGCTCTCACATATTACTTCAAGAAGTTTTTTAAGTTTATAGGTATATTTTTGCTCTACAAGTCCAAGTGAAGTCAAATCCAAATCAATAGTAAGGTTGATAGTATTTAGTAGGTTTTGATAATATGATGTTTGCTTGTCAAAATAAAATGGGTAATATCCTACTTCAATATACTCTTTGAACTCTTTTAAAATATTTATTTTTTGTAATGGTAAATTGTTTGTAATCTCTATATGATTTAAGAAAATATCTTCTATTTCAAATGATTTGAGTGTGAGGCGGTGTTTAAACTCCAAATACTCTCTAAATGAAAAACCTCCTAGATTATAGAGGGTCACTCTTCTACTTAAATCACTTTTGGCATTTAAAATTGAAGTGGCACTACTACTTGTAAAAATTACTTTTATATCAAATAAATCATAAATTGTTTTAAGATAAGAGGCAAAGTCTTCATATCTGTGTACTTCATCTAGTAGTAAATATTCTCCACCTTTATTTACAAATTCCTCAACTATATCTATCAAATCTACACCGCTTAAGAATGGATAATCAAGCGATATATAAAGTGCATTTTTGTTGTTTGATTCAAGTTCCTGTAGGTACTGAAAAAGTGTAGTAGTTTTACCAACCCCACGGGAGCCAAATATAGCTATCATCTTATCATTGAAATCTATTTTGTCGTAAATGTATCTTTTGTACTCGGTTTTAAAAGATTTTTTCAGACGGTCTTGGTATTTTTTGATATTTTCAAGCATTACAATCCTTTGTAAATGTATATAGATATTTACAATATTAGCTTTATTTTACTTTGTAAATGCTTATAAACATTTACACTTTTGTATGCTATCGTTTTAAATAAGACCTTTTTGAGATTGCTGTTTTATCAAATAATCATATCTTCTAAATCCATTGGTATCAATCATAGTTTTCAAATCATCCACATAGGCTTGACCTGCACTTGAGTATTCAAGTAAAGTTTCACTAAGCAAATATCCGTCTAGCGTTTCATTTTTTTGTCTTAGTTCGTACCGTTTTTGTCTAAAGTCGGTATATGCCCAACCGATATTAAGATTTAGCATATAGTTTTCTACGCTATCTTCTAAGTCCCTAAAAATCCTAATAGTGTGTATTTTACCCTCTTCTCTATTTTCTGGTACCATACCGTTACCCGTGTATGTCCATTGTCCAAATAGGTTATTTGCTTCCTTTGCAAAACGACTTTTACCCCATCCACTTTCTAGTGATGCTTGAGCCAGTGCCAAAGACGGAGGGATAATATCTACTTTCCTCAGATATGCTCTTAGGTCATAAAGTCTTGCTATTTTGTATTTCTTTTTCAGTTGTAGAAGTTGCGATATATTTGAAGAGTTGATAAGAAATATACTTTTCTTTATGGTATTTTCGATAAAAGTTCTCTCAGAATAAATCTTTGCATTTTCTTTTTGGATAACAGGAAGCATTATAGATACGAATCTTTTTTTTAGTTTAGCAGTGTCTTCGATTTGGTAGTAGCTATCATCAAAGGTTGAGCCAAACAAAATCAAAATAAATGTAGTTAATAAAAATAAAACTCTTATACCAATCTCCTTTTTATAAATCGTAAGGGAAACCCTACGATTTAATAAATCAAGTATTTACGGTAAAAAGCTTTTTAACAGGACCTTTAAAGTGTAATACGTCGTTTTTCATAGTCATTGTTAGCAATTCACCGCTTTTTGGGTAAACTCTTGTAACATCTTTTACAAGACCTAGATTGAAAGCTCTTAAAAAACTAGCAGCCATACCGGTACCGCATGCTTGAGTTTCAGCCTCTACTCCTCTTTCAAAAGTTCTTACGTAAAGTCTTCCGTCTTCAACTTTTGCAAAATTTACGTTTGCATTGTGTTTTTTTCTCATCCTTCTAGCAAGTTCTAAATCAAACTTATTCAAATCATCCACAAAAGTAACAAGATGTGGAACACCGGTGTCCACCATCCACCATATATAACCCTCTTCTTCAAAATCCTCTTTTATGATTTTTGGTTTTGTAAGAGCAGTTTCTACTATATCATAGGATACATAACAGTTTATTACTCCGGCACCCGTTAAAAACTTCATAGAGTTTTTTGCAAGACCGTTGTTGTAAGCGTACAAGGCACAAGCTCTTGCACCGTTTCCGCACATAGCAGCCGTACTACCGTCACTATTATAAAAAAGCCATTCAAAATCAAGATCCGTTAGCTTACCGGTAAACTCTTTTTTTGCCACATCCGAAAGCTTTGTATCCGGGTAAATAGGAATCAAAACTATAAACCCGTCAGCTCCTACGCCGTTGTATCTATCACAATATTTTTTTGCCATTTCACTGTAATCTTTTTTGATAAACGTATGTGTTATCAAAAAGTCATTGCCGCTCGCACTATATTTTTGTAATGTCATTAAGTACCACCAACTTATAAAACTATATTAAAGAGGCTATAGATTAGTGCTAGTGCAAGACAGAATTTAGAGGCTTTACGCTCGTAAAGCGAGAAATTCTAACGAAGCAATAGTGCTGATATATAGTCTTATAACTACCCTAATACGGCGTTGTCAAATCTTGAAATACTATAGTATTCCTGCGATTTTCCGCCTTGTCTTAGGACAGTTCTAAAACTACTTTAGTATAGTTTTACTATTTGATGGTACTTATTACTCTTTCTACTTCTTTTTGTAAATGTTTGAGGTCTTTTGTATTATCTATGACAAAAGTTGCCAAAGCTTTTTTGTCGTCAATATTCATTTGTGATTTTATCCTATTTTGAGCTTCAATGTCACTTAAACCGTCCCTTTGGATAACCCTTGATAGTTGTTGCTCCGGTGTGGCATAAACTACTATCGATTTTGCTATGTCGTAATTTCTGGTTTCAAAAAAAAGAGGTATATCTATAAGATACGGTTTTTTGGCATCTTCACAGATTTTTGCCTTTTTTTGAATCTCCTCTTTTATAAGCGGATGTAAGAAACTTTCTAGTTTTTTTCTAGCTTCCAAGTCACTAAATACAAGTGAGCCTAGTTTTTTTCTATCTATAGTGGCGTCATTTGCAATGTATTCTTTTCCAAAACTGTTTTTGACGAACTCAGTATTTTTGCTTAAAATCTCTTTGGATATGGCATCGGCATCTATTATCAAAAAACCGTAAAGCATAAAAAACTTACTTACGGTACTTTTACCTGTACCGATACCGCCTGTTAGGGCTATTGCGTGAGCAAAATTATCTTCTTGCAATGTTAGTAAGCCCTTTGTGGATATATGTAGGGTACGTAAAACTACATTTATGGAAATCACTATTATAGTATTTCATACCGTCTAGTAGGTCTGATCTTTGAAGTATTATATCACTTACCGGATGATATTTTTTTGATGCTATGATAGCTGTCATACCGGCAAAACTATACGGCATAGCTATCCAAAAACTCTCTGCTAGAAGTGTCAAATCACCCTTTAGTTTTGATTCGTTATCATCAAAGTTAGCACTTTTTGTAGCAAATATGCCTTTATCGTTTAATATTTTATTCAAATGGGCTACAAAAAAAGAATCGACATTGTCGTTTAGATTTATTACCACATCACAATCACTTGATGTTGCTTTTTCAATATTTTCAATATATTCAACTTCTATTTTTTGTGCATTAACTATATTTTTTAGATTTTCACTAGCATTACCTACAATTACCATTTTCTTTGGATTATAATGACTCATTATCGGAACTAGAGATATCATCTCGTCAAATGCAATTTCTTTTATCATAAGGTTTACCTCTATATAAAATAGTTTTGGATATAATATCAAAATAAATTTAAATTTAAGGGGTATTAAAATGTGTGGTGAAAAATTACAGCGATTTTTAATGGCACTTGTACTATTGGTAGCATTTTATTTTATGAGCATCGGTTCTATTATCGGTGTAGTGTTACAACTTTTTGTTGTATTTATGATTGTTGTATGGGCTATTACTGATTTTTGTCCTTCTATTTGGATATTTAATAAGCTTTTTGGCAAATGTGAGAATAAATAAGTATGAGTACTGTAAGTTATAAAGAAGCCGGTGTTGATATAGACGCAGGAAACAGCTTCGTAGAAAATATTAAGCCTTACGTAAAAGCTACAAGAATACCGGGTGTTCTAGGCGGTATCGGTTCTTTTGCAGGGGCTTTTGAGCTTCCAAGCGGATATAAAGAACCTGTTATTTTGGCAGGAACGGACGGTGTAGGTACAAAACTAAAACTTGCTATTGATAGCGGTATATTTGATACCGTGGGGATTGACCTTGTTGCTATGTGTTCAAATGACCTTATTTGTAACTTCGGTGAGCCTTTGTTTTTCTTAGATTATTATGCTACGGGAAAACTTGAAGTAAACGAAGCTACACAAGTAATAAAAGGTATAGTAGAAGGTTGTATCAGAAGCGAGTGTGCTTTGATAGGCGGTGAAACTGCTGAAATGCCTGGTATGTATCATGAGGGTGATTTTGACCTTGCAGGGTTTTGTGTAGGGATTGCGGAAAAAAGCGAACTAGATAGAACAAGCAAAGTAAAAGCCGGAGATGTTTTGATAGCATTACCTAGTTCAGGTGTACATTCAAACGGATTTTCTTTGGTAAGAAAAGTATTGTTTGATAAAATGGGCAAAAAATTTGACGATGAGTTTGAAGGCAAAAAGCTTATAGACGTATTGCTTGAGCCTACAAGAATATATGTAAAAGAGTTTAAACAAAACAAATCTATGATAAATGCTTTGGCTCATATCACAGGCGGCGGTATAGTAGAAAACTTACCGAGAGTATTACCTGAGGGGCTAAAAGCGGTAGTTAAAAAAGACGATATAAGAGTGCTCCCTATATTTCAACTAATAGGTTCTATGGTAGAAGAGTCTGAAATGTTTAGAGCATTTAATATGGGTGTAGGGATGATTTTGGTCGTAAATCCTGAAAACGTAAATGCGGTTCTAGCGAATACGGACGGATATGTTATCGGTCACCTTGAAGTAGGCGAGAAAAAAGTAGAGATGGTTTAATTAGTAATTGGTTATTGGTATATTGGTTATTAGTAGTGAAAACTAAATAGCCAGTATATCATATTGTAACTCAAGGAAGATAAATGAAAAGATTTATTCTGGCTTCTACATTGATAGCAATAAGTGCAAATGCGACGGTGATACTCGATGAAGTATCCTCTTCTACACAGATAACTCCCGATATGATGACTAGCTCATTTACTATCACAAAAAAGCAAAATCCCCTTCACAAATACTTGATTCTTTTAAAAGTATCAACGAACATTTAAAAGAATTTAACAATAAAGGTATCAAATGTGTCGGCAGTTCTTCAAGCGTATCTCCCGAATACAAATATACCAACAACATACAAACGCATATCGGATATGTGGGTAGTATCTCTTATAATTGTGAATTTAAAAAAATAGAGAAATACAATGAGGCTTTGGATATAAAACTTGCAAAAGATGAGGTAGTATCTTTAAACCCTATAAACTGGGTGGTATCTTCGCAAATGAGAACTCAAATAGATAAAGAATTAGAATATGAGATATATCAAAAGGCTATGTCAAAAAGTGTGGAATTATCAAAGATATTTAATAAAAACTGTAGGCTAGAAGAGGTTAATTTTCTAAATCAGACTACTATATACCCAACACATAGATTTGCTATGAAGTCTATGGCAGTCGCAGCGGACACCATATCTGAGTTTGAGCCGATACAAAGTGAACAAACAATATCCAAAAAGGCTTACATAACTATCAAGTGTGAGTAGATGATGGATGGTGGTGGTGAAAGACAAATCCAGTCATAGACTGTGGTTTTAATCACTTAACACTTCACCTTAGTCCTTAGTAGTTTTATAATGTATCCACAAAATCCAAACTATTGCCACGTCTATCATAACATCTGCTAGATTGAAAATAGCAAAATCAAATCCGCAATGCCAGTAAACATAATCAACTACACCTATATGGATAAATCTATCCAAAATATTGCTTATCCCTGCACTGAATATCAAGCTTATAGGGTATAAATAGGTATGAAACATCTCCCTATCTTTGTATAGATAAATAGCTATCCCTAGAAGCAATCCTATTTGTATATATTTCAGATAAGCACCCAAAAACTCAAACATAGAAAATGCAACACCGGTATTGTATGCTAAAACCAAAGAGATACAACTCCCTTTGGCTTCAAAACCGTTTACAAAAATAAATTTGATATATTGGTCTATCGCAAAAACTGCGATAAAAAGTAAAATAGCCTTTATTTTAGGTGTCATAATTATCCTAGATGTTTTTTGAAAAATTTTGTTAAATCTTCTATGGCATTATCCACATCTTTTTGGTTTTTGCCCTCTACTAGGATTCTTAGTTTGTTTTCAGTACCGGAATATCTTATAAGGTCTCTCATCCCTTTTGCTCTTACCGCTTCTAAAGCTTCATCTATCCCTTTGATTTCGTTTAGAGGTATTTTTTGTTCTACTTTTATGTTTTTTAGAACTTGCGGATAGAGTGAAAAAGGGTTTAGTACGACACTTGCTTTTTTACCGCTTTTTAGCATCATAGCAAGAACTTGTAACGCAGAAGCAAGTCCGTCACCCGTCTTTGCCACATCGCTAAATATGATATGACCGCTTTGTTCACCGCCGAAGTTTACACCCTCTTTTTTCATCATATCAAGGACATATTTGTCTCCTACGTCTGCACGGAATAGTTTTAGACCATTCTCTTTTAGATAATCCTCTAGTGCTTTGTTACTCATAACCGTTGCCACACAAGCATCACCTTGAAGAAGGTTTTGGTTTTTTAGATATACGGTCAATGCTCCAAGAAGTTTATCTCCGTCCACTACCGCACCCGTTTCATCTACTATTACTAGTCTATCTGCGTCACCGTCAAGTGCTATACCTATATCGGCACGATATTCTCTTACGTAGTTTGATATTTTGTGAGGGTATAATGCACCGCATTCATCGTTGATATTATAACCGTTTGGATTGTTGTTTAGGACTATTACTTCCGCACCTAATTCTTGCAATATTATAGGAGCAACTTTGTACGCTGCACCGTTTGCACAATCAAGAATTATTCTAAGGCTACTTAGGCTTAGTTCTTTTGGAAACGTACTTTTGATGTGGACTATATATCTTCCTATAACGTCATCTATCCTTTTTGATGAACCTATGTCCGTTCCCGTACATTGGCTTGAGTTGATAAGCTCGTTATTATAAAAAATCTCTTCTATTTCACGTTCGCAAATACTTTGAAGTTTGTCGCCGTTGTGGTTAAAAAACTTAACACCGTTGTCTTCAAAAGGGTTGTGTGAAGCACTTAGCATTATTCCGGCGTCACATCTCATACTTTCTGTCAAAAATGCTATAGCAGGTGTCGGCATAGGACCTATTTGAATGACGTTATACCCCACTGCGGTTAGTCCGCTTACAAGTGCATTTTCTATCATATAACCACTTCTTCTAGTATCTTTTCCTAGTAAAATCTTGTTTGTCGTTGAGTTTTTTCTAAAATAAATCCCTGCTGCCATAGCAAGTTTCATAGTCACCGGAGCACTCAAAAATTCACCTGCTTTACCCCTAACTCCATCTGTTCCAAATAGTTTCATTATAATCACCTCTAATGATAAGTTTTTTGTTTAAACTAACTTTAATATATTTTTTTGTAATATTCTATCCTTAAAAAATTTATAAAGAGGTTAAATATAATGGCAAACCACAAATCTGCTGCGAAAAGAGCAAAGCAAACGATAGTAAAAACTGAAAGAAACAGATTTTACAAAACAAGAATTAAAAACATCACAAGAAGTGTTTTAGAAGCTATCGAAGCAAACGACAAAGAAAAAGCTGCTGAAAACATGAAAACTGCAAACAAATACTTCCACCACTGTGTAAGTAAAGGTATCCTAAAACAAGGTACTGCATCAAGAAAAGTAGGAAGATTACAACTTAGAGTAAACGCACTTTAATATAAGTGTAATCTATCCTTAGATTTAGGATAGAACTCCTCTTTTTTTAACTTAATCAACAATAGGTAAATAACTAATGCAAAAAAAACTTCAGCCGTTTATAGACAGATACAATGAAATTAACGACCTTTTGATGTCACCTGATATTACAAACGACATTAAAAAAATGACTTCATTGTCAAAAGAACAATCTAATCTGGCTGGAATAGTAGCTAAAGCAAAAGAGTATATTAAAACCGTCAATGATATTGAAGAGAATAAAATTTTGCTTGAAGACAAAGAGTTGGGTGAACTTGCCAAAGAAGAACTCAAAACATTAGAACCTAAAAAAATAGAACTTGAAGAAGAGATAAAAATCCTTCTTCTTCCGATGGACCCGAATGATGATAAAAATATCTATCTTGAACTTCGTGCCGGAACGGGTGGTGATGAAGCCGCTATATTCGTAGGAAATCTTTTTAGAGCTTATGTGAGATATGCCGAGGTTAAAAACTGGAAAGTTGAGCTTATAAGTTCAAGTGACAGTGACGCCGGCGGATACAAAGAGATTGTTGCACTTTTTAGAGGCGACAAGGTATATAGTCGTCTGAAATATGAAGGCGGTACTCATAGGGTGCAAAGGGTTCCTGCTACGGAATCTCAAGGAAGAGTTCATACGTCTGCTATTACCGTGGCCGTTATGCCGGAAGTTGATGATGTTGATATTCAAATAAATCCAAATGACTTAAAAATTGATGTTATGAGAAGTAGCGGTTGCGGTGGGCAAAGTGTAAATACCACGGATAGTGCCGTGAGAATCACCCATATACCTACAGGTATAGTGGTAACCAACCAAGACCAAAAATCACAACACAAAAATAAAGAAAAAGCTATGAATGTTCTTAAAGCAAGACTATATGAGCTTGAAATGCAAGAACAGATAGAAAAAGAGGGAGCCGATAGAAAAGCTCAAGTAGGAACAGGTGATAGAAGCGGAAGAATCAGAACCTATAATTACCCTCAAAACAGAGTAACAGACCATAGAATTAACCTAACACTTTATAGATTAGAACAACTTATGAATGACGGCGTATTTGACGAACTTATCGATCCACTTATCGCTGACCATCAAGCAAGACTTATTGAGGCTAACGGGCTTTAATTAACTGTATCTAAAAAAAGCTTTTTTTAGATACAATACCTTATGAATAATATAACAAACTTAAATCAATTAAACCC
>DYJR01000043.1 GCA_020723015.1 Arcobacter nitrofigilis | reverse complement strand
AAAAGTGTGTCCAAGTGTTTCTGAAATATGTGTCCAAGTTAGTCCGATTTTTGCACTTATATCGAATATCGGCTATAAAATAGGGTGGAGCAACTAAAACTTTTTCTAAAATTAAAACATATTTTTAGTAGCGATTGTTTAATATTTCGGCAATATATTTTTGATATCCTTTCTCATCTATTTTTAGGAGGATATATGAAATATATAGTGTCGATATTGTGTTTGTCAGGGTTGCTTTTTGCAAGTTCTTTCAAGGTAGGTGATAATTTGTCAAGTTTTAGTTGTGATAATCAGTTTGAAAAAAAGATGACTATTACATCTAATACAAAAAAGATTATTGTAGCTTTTTCAAAAGAAAAAGGTGAGGTTATAAAACAGTTTTTGGATAAAAATCCTGATTACCTAAAAGCAGAAAATGCAATTTACATCGCAGATGTTAGTTCTGCTCCTGCTTTCGTGACAAGTATGTTTATGATGCCTAAATTCAAGTCTTACTCTTTTGAAATGGGGGTGATTAAAGATGAAGTACAAGCAGGACAGTTTCCTAGAAAAGATGATATGATTAGTATCATCTCTTTAGAAAAAGGTGTGATTAACAATATAGAGTTTAAACAGACTCTTCCCTAATTAGCTTTTTGAAGTCGTGTTTGTTGATAGGTTGACTTTTGAGGTAGCCTTGATACAAATCGCACTCAAGAAGTCTTAAAAAGTCTAATTGTTCCGCATTTTCTACACCTTCAGCTATCGTTTTGTATCCAAGAGCTTTTGCCATAGCAAGTATTGTTTTTACTATCGCTATAGAGTCTTTATCGTTCGGTAAATCATCTATGAAACTTTTATCTATTTTTAGGGTATCTATAGGAAATTTTTTCAAGTATGCTAATGACGAATATCCGGTACCGAAATCATCAATCGCAAGTTTTACGCCGAGTGATTTTATTTTATAAAGCGTATATATCACTCTAGCAGGGTCAGCCATCATACTGCTTTCCGTTATTTCAAGTTCTAGTTTTTCTGCAGGAAATTTAGCAGATTCAAGTATCTCTTTGATACTTTCTATAATGTCGTCATGCAAAATTTGTTGCATAGATAAATTTACGCTTAGTATAAAATCACAACCGTCATCAAACCATGTTTTAGCAGTTTTGCAAGCTTCACAAAGCACCCATCTACCTATTTTAAAAATACACCCTACATCTTCCGCCATCGGGATAAAAGAAGCCGGAGATATTATGACTCCGTCTTTATTAATCCATCTTACAAGAGCTTCTACACCTTTTATTTTTCCTGTTTTTATTTCAACTTGAGGTTGATAATACACTTGTAGCTCATTATTTTCTACCACTTGACGTAGCTTCATTTCTGTTTCAAGTTTTTCTTTGGCTATTTTGCTAAGGGTATCATCATAAAACATAAAACCACCCTTTTGGACAGCTTTTGTATTTCTGAGCGCTATATCCGCAAAATCGATAACTTCTTCTACCGTTGCGCTTCCATACGGTACTACTGAGATTCCTATACTAATGCTTAAGTATAATTCAAAACCGTTTTGAAGTACGATTAGCTTATTAAAATTACTGATGATTCTTGACGCAATGATAATTAAATCCTCTTTGTGTTTTAAATCTTCTATAATTACACCGAACTCATCACCGCCAAACCTACTTAGTAAGTCACTTTCAAATCTTCCTATTAAATCTTCTTGACGTAAAAAAGTATATATTTTGGTAGAAACAAGTTGTAAAACTTCATCCCCTATATCATGACCTAAACTATTATTTATATTACCGAAATCATCAATATCTATCTTTAAGACACCGACAAATCTATCATTCATATTACGTTTTAGTAAAATATGTTTTAGGTACGATTTAAAAAGATATTGACTAGCAAGACCTGTCAAAGAATCATAATTGGTAATCTTTGTAAGTTTTGATTCATAAAGTTTTTCTTGGGTTATATCTTTGTAAAATGCGATAATAAGCTTTTCTTCATTGTAAGTTATAGTATTTAAAAAAACTTGAACATCTATAAAAGAGCCGTTTTTAACCCTTTGTTTACTTTCAAATATAGTGTGTCCAAACTTCTCAAGTTCTGCAACACCGTCATTTGTATAAAAAGGGGTCGTAATAGGGTCTAAATCAGAAATTTTTAGAGTTAGTAGCTCGGATGAACTAAATCCTAACTGATTTATCGCTTTACTATTGAAATTGACTATTGATAGGTCATTTGGATTTATGATAAGTATTGCATCGGGACTCAAATCAAATATTGTTTTGAATTTAAGTTGTTCATTGAATTCTATGTGTTTAAACAAATCACTGCCTGTTAGTATCCCTGCTATATGATTGTTTGCATCAAGAACTACCAAGTGTCTTTGACCGCTTTGGATAAGTTTTTGGTAAGCATCGTATATACTCTCATCTTGGTATATCGTCGTTATATTTTTATTGATAATTTCTGATAATTTTATGTCTTGTTTCGATTTATGATTGGATATTGCATTTATAACATCAAGGTATGAACATATGCCTATTGGATGCTTGTCTTCTACAATTACCACTGAAGATACTTGATGTTGGTACATAAGTTTCAATACATCGTCAAAAGTTTTATCTATAGAAGCTTGTATTAAAGAGCTTGTCATGATATCTTTGATATATCTCACGCTATTCACATTAATGCCTTACCGGTTCTAAAATGTTTCATTTATTTTTTATTTAACAATTATATAGAAAATAATCTTAAGGTAATATTAGATGTAAGCCGAATACAATTTTGTATTCAGCCTATAAGTTTATTTTGTTATAAAGATGTAACCGTAGCTACTAGATAAGAGTTATAAGCGATATATGCAAGTAGCAAGATAGCACCTTCGGTCCTATTGATTTGTCCTCGTCTTCCTTTGAAACCGTAAGCCATTATAAATAGTCCGATAGTAAGGATAAACATAGTAGTCCAATCTCTATTTAATACAAGAGGGTCTATACCGTTCATAGGTGCTATCGTCGTCGCAATACCGATAACTGCAAGGATATTAAACATATTTGACCCTACAACATTCCCTATGGCGATGTCATGTTCACCTTTTCTTGCCGCTATTACCGACGCTACAAGCTCAGGAAGAGAAGTACCGAGTGCCACTATAGTAAGACCTATAATCAAGTCGCTAATTCCAAGTAGTTGAGCAATATTCACAGAACCCCACACAAGAATTCTTGAACTTGCTATCAATACTATTAGTCCTGCTACTAGCCACAAAATACCTTGTTTAAAAGGCATAATATGACTTTGTAACTCCTCTTCCATTTCACTCTTTAGTGCATCGCTTTTGCCCTTTAGTGCAGAGTAAATTGACCAACCTATCAAAGAGAAAAAAGCTCCGAGTAGTAAAAAACCCTCAAGCCTTGATAAACTATCGTCTAGCATCAATATACCTGAAATTATAACGATTAGTATAAGTATCGGTATCTCTTTTTTTATAATCTTAGAGTTAACCGCAATAGGAGCTATAATAGCAGTTACACCTAGTATTAAAGCAATATTAACTATATTTGAACCTATAGCATTTCCAAGAGCTAGTCTAGGGTTGCCGTCCATTGCAGCCATCGCAGATACTACCATTTCAGGTGCACTTGTACCGAATCCTACTATCACCATACCTATAAGAAGTGAAGGCATACCTAAGTGTTTTGCCGTAGATGAAGCACCGTCGACGAACTTATCCGCACTCCAAACCAAAAGAACAAACCCGGCAATAATTGCCAAAAGAGATAAAACCATTTTCCGCCCATTTTATAAATTTAGACGTAATTATAGTATAAGATATGTTAATTATGGGGTATCAAGTAGTAGTTAAACAAAAGGAACGCTATAGATTATAGCGTTCGACAATTGTTTTTAGTGTCTAGCAGCTTCAGGGTTAAATGAATAGTACAAAAATTTAGACATTTCAAGAGGTTTGATTATATATCCCTCTTTTGCAAAACTTTTTATATTGTGTTCCATTTTATAATGGTCCCCCGAACTATCACCGTTTATAGATAATTCACCTTGTAGGTCTAAAATTGTAATTTGTAAATCACCTATGCTTTTATGATTTAGTGCAGGACCTTTTTTTACAGGGTTACCTTCAGCAGTCAATCCATGACACTCTGCACATTTGTTATTATAAATAACTTCTTGATTTGATTCTACAGCCAATCCCGATGATGCAAAAACTCCTACAAATAAAAATGTAGCCACTAAATTTGAAATTTTCATAATGATTCCTTTGTGTTAAGATTTATTTTTGTTTTACCGTTATGACAACGGCACCTCTTACTTGACCACTAACGAAATCAAAAGCTTTATCGTTTGGATATTTACTTTTGAATAAATTATACACCTCTTCATTTACTCCTTTCTTTGCCCCATGGCAGGATTTACAACTCTTGCTCGACATCGTAGAGGGAAAATATATTTTATAATCACCCGCTTCATTCATTTGTACTATTTCGCTCGGAAGATAAGCATCAGATTTTTCTATCAAATCAAAAGCCTCCAAAATCTTTTTTTCATCATCTTTCGGATAGGAATTCGGATTCCTATTGTTTAGACTTACCCTTTTGATAGATACGTTGTTTGCTAAAGTCGTATTAAACTCTTCTATTTTTTTATATGATTCATTGGCACAAAACTCCGCAGCTTTATATATACCCTCTTGAGAAATTTTGTTTTTGACGTTTTTCGACATCATTTCATGAAATTTATGATACACCGCAGTTGCCTCACGTACTATCGAGTCTTTTACCGTTATGTTTGCAAATATTGCTTCACAGACCAAAAGAATCAATAATAAAGCTTTCATTTTAATGTGTCTCACTTATTGCATGTTCATCATCAAGATTAAAAGCCTTTGTACCGATATAATACAATAGTAAACAAAGCCCAAGCCCTCCAAGTGAAATCATAATCTCAGTACTTGACGGAAAATATTCTACCCATGTAGGAACTAGTTGATATTCCGATGTTTTTAACATTTGAAGCGGTTTGAGTTGTGTATCGTGTACAAGATTGTATCTCATAAAAAACACCCCTACCATACCGCTCAACGAAGCCCAAAACATCCCTTTCACATTTGCACCTCCGCTTTTTAAGATGATATATAGAGGTATCACCATAGCAAGTATAACCTCAGCCCAAAAAGTCCAGCTTTGTAGTATATGAATAGCTACCTCTGCACGATTTGGCATACCTCCGTAAATATCCGTTAACATTTTCCATGTTACGAAAAATATCAGTATCGATATAAGCAACCCTTGTATTTTTGCTAAGTTTGTAAGTAGCTTTTTACCGCTTTGCGTAAAATCCAAGTTGTATCTAAAACCGTACATTATAAAAGCTAGGAAAATACCGGTAATAAACGCAGTCAATATGAAATATGTAGGATAAAATACCCCGTTTGATATTGTTCTTGCATTTAAAAAACCAAATACTCCTCCAAGATTCGAGTGAGCAGCAAGACCCACCAAAAGCCCTGTTAGACCGAATATCCTTGCCATTTTCATATCATGTTTTAGTAAAAATACAAATTCGATAATCATAAAAGTAAGATATAGTCCATATAGCGTCCCCATCCACCAAATAGCACTTGTAAGTCCAGGCGTGAGTACGTTGTATATAAACATCGTCACAGGATGACCTATCTCAAATGCTATGACCGCAAATCCGGCAAGTATAGTCACTATAGAGCCGAAAATTGCCCTTTTTGAGATTTCTATATAGTCTTTAAATCCAAATACGTCACCCAAAGAGCCTACTATACAAAGTCCCGTGGAACTTACCACGAAAAATATATATACTGCTATCAAAAGTCCCCAAGGGTGTTCTCTCGTCACGTTATATGCGTGGTGTCCGTGGATAAGATATGTAATCGCTCCTACGACAAACATTGCCAAAAACGTAACGATAATCCCCGCTAATAAGAGGTTAGTTCCGTTTTTTTCAAATGACAAAATACTCTTTAGAGATATTTTATTGACGGGTATCGTCATGATAAATTCTTTTATACTCATGTTAGTTCCTTATACCAGATAAAATAATTTCGGTTTTGTCCCAAGATGAGTCTTGAGAGTAAAATATTCTCTTTCTCTTAGAACTTGACTTATTTCACTGTTTGGGTCATCCAAATCACCGAAAATTCTTACTTTCGTAGGACATGTATTTTGACATGCCGTAGTAGTCTCACCCCTTGCTAGTCTCGTATCCGTACAGAAAGTACATTTATCTACGGTCATAGTTCTATCATCTACGTATCTTGCGTCATAAGGACAAGCATTCATACAATAGCTACACAAGATACACTTATCAGGGTCAACTTTTATTTCACCGTTTTCACCGTAGTATGTTGCATTTGTAGGGCATACCTCTTGACAAGGTGCTTCATCGCAGTGCTGACATTGACTAGGATAAAAAGTATGTGAAGCTATACTCAAAAGGGGAAATTCACCCTCTATCTCTTTTACCCCTACCCAAATTCTGTGTTTATCGGCACCGAGAAGCACGCCGTTTTCTTCTTTACAGGCAGTTTCACATGCCTTGCAGTTAATACACTTTTTATAATCTAAAGCCATTCCATATCTAGCCATTTGTTACACCTTTTTGATTTCTACTTCTGTTTCGTGCATAGCAGCAGCACCGTAAACAGGTTCCATAATATCTTCTATAACGGCATTATCGTTTCCGCCGTTTTTATAAGCCCAAGTAAGAGCAGAACTCTCTTGCCCGAATCCATGTATAAAAAACACCTGATCTTTTGCAATTTTTTCCGTAGGATATGCTTTGATTTTTGTACTACCTGCTTTTGAGCTAATCTCAACCAAATCACCGAATTCTATCCCTTGTTCTTTTGCTACCCTTTTATTTATCCACAAGAAATTTTCTCTCAATAAATCGTTAAGCATTGAGTTATTGGTACTTCCGCTTTGTGTATATTGAGCATGTCTTCCAGTGAAAAGTTTATATTTGCCTTGAGTAGTTTCACGATAATATTCATCTCTCCAAGTCGGCATAGCATCTACGCCGTTTTTTGCCAAAGTATCTATTTTACATTCTACTTTGTTTGAAGGAGTGATTGGTTTGCCTTCATTTACCCTATATGCTCTTTTGCTTTTTGGATAATACTCATATTCATTTACCGATAATTGTTTGAAATAGTTATCCATTTCAGGGTAATAAACACCGTATTTTGACAATTTCTCAACCGCATCAGGATAGTCGCTTACCGAGTGTTCGTTTATTTCTTCTTGAGAGTGTTGGAAAGGTATAGTTAAATCAAACTCGGCATATACATCCTCTTCGCTAGTTTCTTCAATCATTGCTTGAACTTCCGTATCGTATTTTTTGGTTATATCAAACATAGGTTTCGAAAGTTTTTTGGTCAAACCGTTCAAAATATCCATAAGAGGTTTGCTTTCAAACATAGGGTCTATTACTTTGTTTCTTACCGCAATAGCAGGTTCAGCACCGCCGAAGGTTTTGATAGGGTCTGTTCTTTCAAGGTACGTACACTCAGGAAGAACTACGTCTGCATACATGACCGTATCGCTAGGCATAGTGTCTATACATACTAAAAGCTCCATTTTCTTAAGCATTTCTATGGTTTTTGTAGTATTTGGCATATTTATAATAGGATTGTGTTTATAGCAAAACATCCCTCTTACCGGATAAGATTGTTTACCCTCTAGGAAGTTGTTTCTCCAACTTATCCAAGAACCGCCGTCGCTTACTATTGCACAGTCTGTGTATCCTGCTTCACCGCTTACGTATTTACTTTTTTTGACTACCGCTCTATCTTCTGCATTTTCATACATAGGGGATAGCTCATCATGACCTTTGATTTTTAGAGTTTTTCCAAATATCAGTCCACCCTCACAATCTATTCCACCGCCGAGAGCTTGAAAGATAGCCATAGCACGTCTTAGCTGGAAGTCGTTTTTTGCAAAGGTACTTCTTCTACCGGGATAATATATAGCTTTTGGTGCATGAGCCATAAACTCTCTAGCTATAGTCGTTATTGTAGCAGCATCTATACCCGTGATTTGTTCAGCCCATTGGGGAGTATAGCCGTTTGATATAATATGTTCTTTGTACTCTTCAAAACCGTTGAAGTTGTTTGCTACATAATCTTTGTTATACAACTCTTCCGATATCGTCACATAAGTAAGAGCCAACACAAAAGCCAAATCGGTACCCGGTTTTATTGCCAACCATTTATCGGACTTTGCTGCCGTGTTTGTAAATCTAGGATCTACGCATATAAGCTTTGCTGCATTGTTTTTTGATTTTACGTTTTTAAACAAATCCATAGTATCAGGTGTTACGATAGCTTCCGCACGATTTGCACCTGCTAGTATTATATAAGTAGCATTTTCCAAATCGGCTTGAGGATAAGCCCCTATGGTCAAGCTGTAAGCCGATGCTACGGTTTGAAGACAGATAGAGGAGTGATTTAGCCAGTTTGATGAGCCGAATCCTTGATAAAATGTTTTGAATGTATGTTCAGCCATACCTTCACCGGCACAGAATAAAAACGATGAGCGGTTATCTTTTTCTTCATCCAAAATTTTTACTGTTTGTTCTTTTATATATTCATACGCCTCATCCCAAGTAACCCTTTTGAATTTCCCTTCACCTTTTTCACCGACACGTATCAAAGGATATTTCAATCTATCAGGGTCATATAGTGCTTGAATACCGGCATTTCCCCTAGCACAAAGCATATTTCTTGATTTAGGAAAATATGGATTCGGGTCTAGTTTAGTCACTACGCCGTTTTCTACCCTTGCTATAGCGGCACATTTGTTTACGCACATTTCACAAAGAGTAGGTACAAGACGGTCTGCCGTTTCCCCCGTCTTTGTAGTTATCTTTAATTCGCCTTGTTTGTCTTTTGAAAAAAGACTAGTCGTAGTAGCGGTGCTACCTATTATAGTAAGTGCAACAGTTCCTTGAAGAAATTTTCTTCTGGAAATCTCTATATGCATAAAACCTCCTTTTATAATGTTTATATTATACGGTTGAACTATAATGTCAATTTATGATTATCATAAGTAAACGTTACATGAAAAAATGATACAAGAGCAAACCTTAACCGTAAATAAATATTTTATCTTTCGAAATACAAAGTGGAATTTTAATTTAATATCATAAGTATTTATTTTTTTACCCTGTCAGTATCTTAAAAAAATACCAAAAATATTAATTTGATAAAATCTTTTATACTTGTTTAAGTTATATTATAGAAAGTTTATTTTAAAATATGTTTTTTAATGATTTAGAAGTATAGATTAATAATATTATAATATCAAATTATAATAAAGGGGGTTTATGAATCCTTTTGTTTACCAAAAGTCCTGTAGCGGCGATAGTTTTTGCTACAGAAAAGATGAGTTGATACAGATAAATAAAATAATAACTCAACGGGAGAATATTTTTATATATTCAAAAAGAAAATTTGGAAAAACATCACTAATAAAAGAGTTTTTTCATAAAAATGTAGATAAAAATAGATATTTTACGTTTTATTTTGACCTATTCGGTATAACAAATTTCGTAGATTTCGTAAAAAACATTTACAAACATATAGCACTCAATCTTCCCGAAGATTACCATTTGAGACTAAAACATCTAAAAGATTTGTTTGCCCGTGCTAGTTTCACGGCAATCATCAAAGACAACGGAGAGTTGGAGTTTAATCCCGTGCTAAATAGCTACAACCTAGATGAATTATTAGCAGATATTTACAAAGGTTTGGAAAAACTCTCTTTGCAAAGCGGTAAAAAGATAATAATAGCTTTTGATGAGTTTCAACAAATCTCAAATCTAAAAGAGTCAAAAGGTGATGTACTTCTTAGAAAATATATAGATAAGTATTCGGACGTAAGATATATTTTTACGGGATTAAAGAGGCATTTATTGACCGATATATTCTCAAAAAAATATTCCTCCTTTTATAATATAGCCCAAAAACTAGAACTCAAACAAATCTCAAAAGAGAAGTTTTATGAATATGTGGATAAACGATTCAAAAATAAGCTATCTTACGAACTTTTTGAGAGGATTTACGACAATACAGAAGGTGAACTCAAACTAATCCAAGAGATCTGTTATCATCTTTATTACGTATCTTGTATTAAAAAAAATGAAATCTTAACTAGCGAAGTGGTGGACTATGTCTACAACTCTTTGCTAGAGAGTAAAAACGAATACTTTAAACTTTTTCTAAACCAACTTACAATGCCTCAAAAAATAGCCTTAAAAGCGGTAGTGCTAAATAACGGTACGGAGCTGTACAAAAAAGAGAATCTTTTTAATCTTCAAGTTACCAAATCATCGCTAAATACTGCTATTAGACACTTGTATAAAGACGAGATAATAGACAAAGAAAACAACAAATACTATATTTCAAATAAATGCCTTGAACTATGGTGTAAAAAAGCTTTTTTGTAAAACTCTCATAAAGGGAGTTATAACAGATAATTGGGTATTATATATGATTAATCAACACGGGAGTTTTAATCATATATGGCACTAATAGACTTACAAAACATAAACAAACAATATGATATAAAAGTAATACTCAAAGATGTAAACTTCGCACTACTAGAGGGTCAAAGAATAGCCGTAATAGGGCAAAACGGACACGGAAAATCTACCCTTTTTAAGATAATAATGGGGCAAGTTCTCCCTGATAGCGGAGAGATGGCGATAGATAGAAGCATCAAAATAGAGATGCTAGACCAAAGCCCTAAATTTGAGCCGAACATCACCGTAAAAGAGGCTATAGCTTCACAGCTAAAAGAGTTAAAAAATGCAAAAACCGAGTATGATGAGCTATGCAATCGCTTGATAACTGAATTTGAAAACTCAGAGCTTATCCGCCGTCATAGTGAGCTAGGCAGTTACCTAGATTATCACAATGCTTGGGATTTGGACAACAAAGTAAACCAAGTAATAGACAAACTACAACTCAAAGAGTACGAAGACAAAAAAGTAAATCTTCTAAGCGGTGGGGAGCAAAGAAGGGTATCTCTTGCAGGGCTTTTACTCAAAAAACCCGATGTTTTGCTACTTGATGAGCCTACCAACCACCTTGATGTTTATATGGTGGAGTTTTTGGAACAAATGCTTCTAAAAGAAAACTTCACGCTATTGTTCGTATCACACGATAGATATTTTATCGACAACATAGCCACTTCAACGGTAGAGATAGATAGAGGAGTGCTAAGACGCTTCCAAGGTGGATATAGCTCATATCTAGAGCAAAAAGCACAGATTTTATCCAATATGCAAAAAGAACACGAAGATATGCTAGACCTCTTTAAACGTGAGCAATACTGGATGCAACACGGTATAAGTGCAAGACGAAAAAGAAACGAGCGAAGAAAATCAGAATACCTAGCCCTAAAAGAAAAAATCAAAACCAATCCGGCACAAATCAACAAAATGAAACTTGAACTCCAAAGGGAACAAAGGGTATTCAACGGTGAAAAAGCACAAAACAAAAGAAAACAACTCTTTGAACTAGAAAAAATCACAAAAAGCTTAGGGAATAAACTTCTTATCAAAGACTTTTCTACAAGAATCCTCCAAAGGGACAAAATAGCCATAGTAGGACCAAACGGAAGCGGTAAATCGACGTTACTTAAAATTTTGCTTGAGACATTGCCTATAGATAGCGGTGTGATGAAAAAAGGGGATTTCAAAATAGGGTATTTCGACCAACACAGAACTATGCTAGATGATGACAAAAACATCATGGAGACCTTTTGTCCGTTTGGCGGAGATAGGGTAAGACTAAGCGACGGTAGGGATTTGCACGTATATGGATACCTCAAAAACTTCCTTTTCCCCAAAGAATACCTAGACAAAAAAATAGGTGCATTGAGCGGTGGAGAGAAAAACAGAGTAGCCCTAGCACTTCTTTTTACCAAAGATATAGATTGTCTTATCCTAGATGAGCCGACCAACGACCTAGACTTGCCTACTATAAATATCCTAGAAGAGTATCTTATCAATTTCCAAGGAGCTTTGATATTTGTAAGCCACGATAGATATTTTGTGGACAAAATAGCCTCAAAACTATTTATTTTTAGAGGCAACGGCGAGATAATAGAAAGCCACCAACCGTACAGCGAATACCTAGAGATAGAAAAAGAGCTTCAAGATCTAAACGACTATGAAAAAGAGCTTGAAACCGCTCCAAAAGTGACCCAACAAACAGAGCCGAAAAAACAAACAAAACTTAGCTACAAAGAACAAAGAGAATACGACTCATTGCCAAGCCTCATAGAAGAACTAGAACTCAAAATAGAAGAACTAAATACCTGCCTAAGCAATCCAAAATGTTACGAACAAAGGGGTATAGTAGCCGTATCATCCGAGCTTGAAGAGGTCAAAGCCGAATATGACACACGGGTGGAGAGATACCTAGAACTTGAGATGAAAGTAGAAGAGCTAAAAGGTTAAGTTTGTCATTCTGAACTTGATTCAGAATCTCGTCATTTTGAACTTGATTCATCACCCGTCATGCTGAACTTGATTCAGCATCTTGTCAAACAAGATTAGATTTGAAATATATTATGTAATATTGTATTGATTTCTCTAAATTTATACTCCTATAGAGTGGAAATATACATTTTCAATCTGTGTTAAAAACTACATTATAATCCAAAATTTAAATCTGAAGTGCAATTTTTTAAGTTGTCTTTGAAATAAGAA
>DYJR01000042.1 GCA_020723015.1 Arcobacter nitrofigilis | reverse complement strand
CAATCAATATTTTAAACTTTGATTGATAAATATATTATACGAAGGATAAATATGACACTAAAAAATTATCATAGTCAATTAACTCTAAGAATATCAAAAATATCCCTAGAAGAGAATATTCAGGAGATGTTAGAGTTATTTTGTACATTATCAAATCTTGAGTATTTGACGTTTTATAAATACAATTATGAGTACAACGATTTTTTATATCAGTTTACGGTAAATAATCAGGGTGTAACTATAATAGATGAGGATTTATACTCAAATAGATATCCAATAAGTTTTCTTATAAGAAAAAACGGCTTGGTATTAGGTAAGCTTGAAATATCTAATAAACTTCAAAGTCAATGTGCCGTCCTTAGAAAAACATATGCAAAAATTAAAAGGGATTTATTCAAGTTGTATGAAGTAGAAAAGGAACTTTTCGGTTCTCAATCTATGTTTAATATACATATTGTTCATGATCAAACGCTCAAAGAGTTTGCAGAAGGTCTTCAAGGAGGGCTAAAAGGGTTATTTAACGTAGATATATTTTTGGAGAGTTCTTTATCTGAAAATTTGCTTATTATCAAAGACAAAGATATAAAACATATAGTAATCTATCTTGTAAGTGATGAAGATACTATCCTAAACGATAAAACTCTTATACAAAAACTAAACGAACTAATTATCGTAATAGGTCCCGACGATCATAAATTATCTATGTTATGCGGTAAACTAGGTATTGAAACTTATATCCCTATCAATGAGTTTAAGATAGAGAATTTAAAACCGATTATTTTAAAAACTAGAAAAAATCTAATCAATAAAAATAAATTCAATAATAAAATCATAGCTTTCTGTGGAATAAGCGGTGGAATAGGAACTACTACCGTGGCTATGAATGTGGCAAATATGTTATCAAATAATATGTTTGACAAAAATATTTTGTATATAGATTTATCAACGACAAAGGCTGTTAGTAATCTTTTCTTAGAACAAAATCCCGTACCTGAAAAAACTATTATCGACCTTATCAATTCAGGTGAATACGATGTGGCAAAGAACCTTGAAAACGGTCTTGTAGAGGTGAGAGAAAACTTTTATGCCGTCACAGGTATTCAAAAGCAAATAGACAAAGAGTTTTTAGAAAAAGATACTTTTATCGGGAAGTTGCTTGATTATATCAAACATATGAGCGATAACTTTAACTATATTCTTATAGATATAGGAACTGCCGATGCTTCACACCTAAAAACTACTATTTATGACCTTGTTAATGAAATATGGCTTGTTACGGAGATGACTTTACCGCATATTTCAAAACTAAAAACGTTTTACAATCTTTTAAAAAGAGCAGGGTTAAAGGAGAAAACATCGTTTTTGATTAATAGATACGATTCAGAGTGTGCTATTTCTATAGATGATATTTTATCTATTTTGAATATGGGAGAGGACGATAAGTTCTTCTTTGATTTCAAAATTAAAAATGACTACAAAACTTTGGGACGTGCTTGGAACTATTGTGAACTTGCATCGGAAGTAGCTCCTGATTCGGTGTTTGTAAAAAGTTTGGAACATATTTTGACCACAAAACAATTTTATATAAAAGATGATAAACAAGTTTCTCCTCCGTCAAAAGGTTTATTTTCATTTTTGGGAAAAGGTGACAAATGAGAAATTTACGCTCACTTATAGAAGATCAAGAGAAAAAGCTTGAACGTGATAATTATATGTTTAAGAAAGAAGAAGATATTCAGCCCGACAAGGATATAACTTCAAAAGTAGAAAGTATTAAACAAAAGAATTTTAACTATAGGTTGAGTTTTCCGGAGCTGTATACAAATAAAAGGTTGCTTGATATTGCATATCGGATAAATGATAGTTTTATGTCTAATTTAAAATCGGATAAGAAGATTACAAGGGACTCTTTGGAAGAGGTTTTACCTGAGTTTATTATGAATTTTCCTGATTCAAAAACACTTAAAAAAGAGACGTTGGATGATATTAAAACTTTTATTATCAACAACGTCATAGGTTACGGTCCTATCAGCACTATCTTTGATATTGCAAGGGACGGGCTAAACGATATTATTATAAATACGAAAGATTATATAGATATTATTTATGAAGGTAAAACTGAAATTACCCCTTTTACTTTTAGAACGGAAGAAGAGCTTAGAAAAGTAGTAGATAAGATGTTGACTGAGAATAACCGTAAGATAGATGAAGCTCACCCAATCATATCAAGTAAGCTAAACGACGGTTCAAGGGTAGAGGTACAAATCCCACCTATTGCAGCAAACGGCGGTACTTGTGTAACTATTAGAAAGTTCAACGAAATACCTCTTTTGATAGAAAATCTTGTAGATAGCGGTCAGATGGATTATAAGATGGCATACTTTTTGTTAAAAGTTGCAAAGGGTAAATGTAATATTATCGTAAGCGGTGGTACTTCAAGCGGTAAGACGACGTTTTTAAATGCTATTACTAGGTTTATCGACGATAATGAGCAAGTAATGGTTATCGAAGATACGAAAGAGATACAACCTCAAATGCCGTGTCACTTGGTTAGATCATATGAAGCTAGAATGGCGAACGAGGAGGGTAAAGGTGCTATTACCCTTGACTTTTTGCTCCGTTCGGCACTTAGATCTAGCCCGAGAAGAATTATAGTCGGTGAGTGTAGGGGGTCTGAGATAGTTGTTATGCTTAATGCTATGAATACAGGGCACCCCGGGTCTATGACTACAATCCACGCCGATAACGTCAAAGAGGCTTTGGTAAGGGTTGAAAATATGTATCTTGAAGCAAGACCTACTGCTAATATCGGTTTTATTCGTGCTCAGATAGTAAGTGCGGTTGATGTTATATTACAGCTTGTAAGATTTCCGGATGGGAGTAGAAAAGTTATCGCTATCAGCGAGCTAGAAAAAAGGATGGAAGACAACGGCGTTATTGCTTTGAATGATATCTTTAGATTCAAAAGAGATACGAGTGACCTTAAAAAAGTAAAAGGTACTTTTGAAGTTTTAGCGACACCTACAAGAACGGTAGAGCAAATGAATATGTTTGGTGTAGATATTGATAAAAGAATTTTTGATGCAAAATTTGAGATGACTAGAGAGATGTTGATAGAAGAGCTAGAAAAAGACCTTCCTTCAAAAATGTGTGGTTGGAGGAATGAAAATCTTAATGTATTTATGCAAAGGGATTCATCTTTCTTCTTAAGATGGCCACATTTTCAACATATGTATTGATTAAGGATAAAATTTGGATTTTTTAATTTGGTTTTTTATCATTGTTATACCTTTGCTTTTCGTAGTATTTGCTTATTTTGTCGTTGATTATTACTTGGAGCATAAAAAAACGCAGGATATTATAAAAAGGTTGATTGTTGATAACATTAAAATTATCGATAAGAGTAAGCAAAATGATTTTGTTGATTTTAGAAAAACCAATTGGTTAAGAAGTAAACTTAACTTTGCCGGTTTTTTACATTTTAGTGCGGAATATGTTTTTATAGTTATAAGTTTGGCATTTGGTGCTTTAGCGGCTATTTTGATATATTTCGTGATACCTCATATTTTAACTTTAGTGATTTGTTTTTTCCTTTTTGCGTCCTTCCCTTACGTTATTTTGCTCAAAATAATAAGCTTAAGACAAGAGGAATTCAACGAGTCTTTGAAAGAGGCTATAGACAAAGTAACGAGCATGATGAAAAGCGGGGTTGGTTTTGAACAAGCTCTTAGAAAAGCTGTAATTACTTGTAAATCAGATTTTGCTAGGAATGTTTTGAATATTTATCTTAATGAAAAAGATATTATCGGTGAGGTGAAAGCTTTTGAGAAAATGTTTATTTTGGTCGACTCAAAAGAGCTTAGGATATTTTATCTTACTATTATGATAGGACGTCAAAGCGGTGGTAAGTTTTCAAATACCCTTGATAAGTTAAGAAAAACTTTACAAGACCAAGGTGAGCTAAAGCAAGAGATTATATCCTCTACAAAAGAGATAAAAGTCGGTACTTATATGATTTTGGGATTAGTGGTATTTATTTATATTATGATGAATAAATCTTTGGACGGTACGTTAGATGCTCATTTTTTCGGTTCAACAGAGGGTAAAATCCAAATGTTTTTTATCGCTTTGTGGGTCGGATTCGGGTTATTCGTAAATAGTTTATTAACAAAGGTGAAGTAGTATGGGTTACTTTTTTATATTATTACCTTTATTTATAAGTGCTATTATAGCTGTTTTGTATTTCTATCAAGATAGATTAAAAACAAAAAAACTTATCGTAGCATTGTCAAGGCTTGATGTTTCAGATATTATCGACAAGCAAAAAAGTATAACGAAAAATCAGCAAAATACTCCTGATTTTAATTTAAAATTGATACAATCAGGGATAACGTTAAAAGAGTATAATGAAGCTAAGTTGCTTTTTGTACTTATCGGAATTATTATCGGCGGTGTTTTACCGTTTGTATTGCCTTTGACATTTGGTATAATAGCCGTTGCGGCAGCTGTTATTATTGTTGTCTTTAGCGGTCAAATTTATTTAGCTATGTCAAAAGCGGAGCGTGTAGAAAAAATCAATAATGATTTAGGAGTTTTCCTTGAACTTATAAACATTATCTTAGAAGCCGGAGGAAGTTTGAAAAATGCATTTTTTCAAGTATCAAATAAAGCTCATGGCATAATATGTGAAGATTTATTAAAAGAGATAGCTATTTTAGAGTATGAGATGACGAATTACTCCACAAAAAAAGCTTATGAAAATTTGAAACAGAGAGTGGATAGTAAGGAGATGGATAAGATAGTCGACTTTTTGATTTTGAGTGAGGAAACGGGTATAGGTGTGAAAAATATCTTTTCTATACAATCCGATGAGATGAGAAAAGAGAAGTTTTACAAAATAAAAGGTAAAGTTAATACATTAAATATGTATCTTATGATTGTAATCTTTATTTTTGTTTTACCTGCGTTAAGTGCTTTTATCATCTTCCCGATGATGGCAGGTAGATTAAGCTTTGGAATATAAAGGATAGTAGATGAAATTCAATAAACAAATAGCCATAATTTTGGTTTTAGGGTCATTTTTGCTCTCAGCTATAGGTGCTGCGTATTATTTCTATTTGGCACACAACAAGACTGTCGTACAAATGAGTCAAAAGGTCAAAGTATATGTAATAAATAAAAGTGTCAAGTCCGGTCATCAGTTTGGTGAGAAGGATTTAAAAGAGCATTTCATAACCAAACAAGAACTGTTGGCAAAGCCTCTAAGCTCAGGTGAGATTATAGGTAAATATGCAAAAGTCGATATGTTTGAAAATGAAATGATTATAAAAGAAAAAATAAGCGATACGTTAGAGCAACGAGAAGAAGACTTAATCAAATCAGACTTTAAAAACAATAGTTATAATATGGGCTTTAGAATGTTTAACAACCCTAATTATACCTTGAAAAAAGGTGATATTATCAGTATAGTTTCCACGTACCCTATAACTGCCGATAAACTTACCCAGTATTCGGTTCAATATGTTGCAAAAGATGTTGAGGTATTGGGATTTATTTTGTTAGGGAAACCGGTTGCACAGGTATTTAATAGACAAAAAGTTACTAAAATAGTAAATAAAAAAGAAGTAGAAGTCGAAGAAGATATCAAAGCCGATGAGATAGTCTTGGATATCAAAAGTGATATATTGTTAAATCTAATTAACGACTATAATAGAGGTAATCAACTTTGGATGGTTAAAAGAAATTCAACAAAAGGTGATGAAACAAGTACCGTCGTAGCGGATTCGACTAAAACTACGGAAGAACAAAAAGTGGACGGTAAGCTAAATGACATTTTACAAGTCGATAACAAGCCAAAAACTATAGTTAATACAGATTACAAATATAGATGGTATGTTCCTTCAAGTAGAGCAAATGCAAAAACTGCTACCGTAGAGTATGCAGATACTAAAGTGGTTCATAGTGAAACAGTTAAGATGGCTTCTAACAATGTTCAAAAATGTGCAGATAATAAGGATAATTTTATAGTAGTAACCGGTGGAAGCGTATATCTTAGAAGTGGACCTGATATGACTTTTAAATCAAAATTTGTAGTTTATAAGAAAAATATTATACCTTTTGAAGAGAGAGTAGATGACTGGTATAAAACTTGCGACGGTTTATATATCCATTCTAAATATGTATCTGAAATAAG
The DNA here is from genome assembly GCA_020723015.1 of Arcobacter nitrofigilis. GTDB lineage: Bacteria > Campylobacterota > Campylobacteria > Campylobacterales > Arcobacteraceae > UBA6211. The sequence continues at coordinate 6,573 of DYJR01000042.1, read as the reverse complement.
TTATGAAGAAGCGGTAAAAAAAGTAAATGAAAACAAATAAAAAAATCTACAAAGGGGCAATAGACCAAATAATGCTTTGGATGGTATTGTTTTCTATATTTGTAGGGTTCTTATTTTTTGTTATAGATTATTCTACCACTATTAGAATGAAAGATAACTGTGATACGATAGCAGATTATGGAGCTAGGATGACGGCACTCGGAAAAGATACGACGGTAATAAGTGACGGGATTAATAATCTTAAGTTGGATTATTTTCCGACCGTAGCAGCAGGTTCTATTGTTTGTAATACGGACAGTGGAGTTGAAAATTATCAAGTAATTTTCAACGTATATGCGACATATAATAGCAACTTCTTGCAAAATAGCAGTATTCATGCAAAAAGAGTCGTATTCAACGAAATAAACAAGTTTCAAATAACTTGTAATTTGACATTAAACTAAAAGGGATAGTATGAAATTCTTTATGAAATTAATATTTATTGTTTCTATGATTTTTGGTATATCTTATGCTAACAATGTATCTATAGATCAAAATAGCTATAAGGTTTTGGATTTGGAAAAAAGGGCTAAGAATATAAAAGTAACCGATAGTAAGATTGTCGAAGTTACGTTTATAGAGGATAAGGCTGATCCTTTTAAAAAGTTGAAGGTTCTGGGTAAAGATTTCGGTAATGTCTCCTTGCTTATTACGTACGAAGACGGTACGATAGAGACCGTTGATGTGAGTGTAGTTAAAAATATCAAAAGTATAGTTGCAGCCGTTCAAGAAAAATACCCTAATGTCAAAATATCTCAATCGAACGATAATATCATAATAGACGGTGTTGTAGATTCTATCCCTGATAAAGAAAAAATCAAAGATATGTTCAAAAAAGCAGGTATCGATACGGACAATAGATTTATAGATTTGGCGACTACTAGTAACACCAAAAAAATGGTAAGAATCAAACTTTATATTGCCGAAATTAATAACGATAAAGGGATGACTCTAAAAAATAATTGGAGCGTAGGATTTAAAAACTACCATGTCGATGATTCAGGTACTTTAAGTAGAGCCGTAAAGTATGATTATCAGGGTGCTAATTCTGCTCAATATGCGTCTTATGACCCTGCTGTGACGGATGCTATGAGTAGTATCTTAGCTCAGTCCGTATCATTGACGGGTGGTCTTACGTCAACCGCAAATTATTTGGCCAATAAGTTTAATGTAGGTTTGACTTTGAATTATCTTGCTTCTCAAGGGGTAGCTACTATTTTGACGGAGTCTACGCTACTTACTACTGAAGATAAAGCTGCTAAGTTTTTAGCCGGAGGAGAGCTCCTTATCAAAAAACAAACGCTGAATGCTAGCGGAATTCCTGCTACTGAATATGAAGAAAAAGAGTATGGTATTATTCTTGATATATTAGCAAGTAAAATAATCAACAACGATTATATAGACCTTACCATATCTACGCAATCAAAACAAATAGATTCAAATAAAGCAAATTGGGTTGATAATATCCCTGCATTTACAAATAGAAGAGTAGAAACAAACGTGGTTGCACAAAACGGCTCTACTATAGTTCTCGGCGGACTTATCAACAACCAAGATACAAAAAATATAGATAAAATTCCTTTGCTAGGTGATATACCTATTTTAGGACATCTATTTAGAAGTAAGGATTTTCAAAACGGTAGTAGCGAACTTGTATTTTTTATAACTCCGGAAGTGGTAGAACCGTCTCAAAATTTCCAAGCAGATAAATTGGAAAACTTTAAAACTACTATGAAAGAAAAAAATGAAGAAATGGAAGAGTCTTCGAAAATAGATTTAAACCCTTTTAAATCAGACGAGAAAAAAGAAGAGACAAAATAGACGATATTTGGGCTATTTGCCCAAATATTTGTACTAAATAACCGCAATTCCATCAATACGTTTTAAAGCTTCATGGGCTTTCGGGTCAAATTTATATCCGCTTTGAAGAACAATATCTGCTAGTTTTGATTTGATTACTATATTTAGTTCTTGTTTGCCTTGATTTTTGGATACTACGTCAAATAAATCATATAGTATTCTATCGTTATCGCTAATATTTACCTCTACCGTAAGAGGAGGTATTTCAACTTCTACTTTTTTTTGTTTGATTTTCTCTTTTTTCGCATCTTCTAGGGATTCAAGTTTGAGTAGGTTCATTCTAGTAAAATCACCGTCTTTTGAGATTTTTACCTTAAATCCTATAGGCTCGTCCAAATCAAATGATTTTAGCTCTTCCATTTTTGATTCAAAGAGCATAAGTTCGATATTACCGTGTAAATCCATAATACTAGCTATTCCAAATTTATTACCTTTTTTTGAAATTTTTGTGGTAATCTCTTCGATTTTACCTATAAAAAGTGCTTCGGAGCCGTCGGCTAGTTCGTCTATTTGAGAGCTTAGGGTATAGTTCATTTTATCCAAAATATCTCTATATTTATCAAGAGGATGTCCTGATACATAAAACCCTAAAGTCTCTTTTTCAAGTTCTAGTAACTCTTTTGCTTCGTATTCAGCCATTTGGTTGATAGTTAATTCAACGGTTACCATCTCCTCCGCATCACCGAAAAGTGAACCGGTAACCATTTTCTTAGCACTAGAGGCTTTTGAAGAAGCTTCAAGAATAGTTTCTATTTGAGCAAGTATTGCTTTTCTACTATAACCAAAAGCATCCAATGCACCTGATTTTGCTAAAGATTCTATTACTTTTTTATTTACTTTAGAGCCGTCGATTCTACTTATAAAATCGCTAAAATCACGAAACGGCTCATCTCCTCTAGCTGCAATAATTGAGTTTATTGCCACCTCTCCTGCACCTTTTATAGCTCCTAGACCAAATAAAATAGCATTTTTACCCTCTACCATAGCGGCACTAAAATCTAGTATTGATTTGTTTATATCAGGCGGCAGTAGCTCAATACCTAGACGTTTTACTTCATCTACGTATTTTACGACTTTTTCCGTTTTGTCCTTTTCGCTTGTAAGGAGTGCCGCCATAAACTCAGTCGGATAATATGCTTTTAGGTAACTAGTATAAAAGGTAACCATTGCATAGGCTGCCGAGTGGGATTTATTAAAACCATATCCGGCAAACTTTACGATGAGGTCAAACAGCTCTTCAGCCTTTGCCTTATCAAAACCTTTGGCACTTGCACCGTCTGCAAACTGACCTTTTAGTCTATCCATCTCTTCTTTGATTTTTTTACCCATAGCACGACGTACTAAGTCGGCACCGCCGAGTGAAAAGCCACCTATGGTTTGAACTATTTGCATAACCTGTTCTTGATAGACAATTACTCCGTAGGTCGGTTTTAGTATAGGTTCTAGGTCTGCAAACATATAAGTTATCTCGGCACGTCCATGTTTTCTATCGATAAAGTCATCAAGCATCCCTGATTCCATAGGACCCGGTCTATAAAGTGCCAAAACCGCAATAATATCTTCAAAGTTAGTCGGTTTTAGTTTTGAGTTAAGTTGTTGCATACCGCTCGACTCTATCTGAAATAGACCCAAAGTATTTCCGCTTTGGATTAGTTCGTAAACTTTTTTATCGTTTACGTCACAAGTGGCGAAATCTATCCTTTTGCCGTGACGCGATTCTATGAGTTTGTTTGCCTCTTCTATAACTGTTAGGGTCTTTAGACCCAAGAAGTCGAATTTGATTAAGTCAACGTCCTCTACGTATTTACCGCTATATTGGGTAGCTATGGTATCCATACCGCTAGGTTTAAATAGCGGTGTTTTTTTCCAAAGTGGTTCATTGCTTATAACAACACCTGCAGCATGTGTTCCGGCATTACGATTTAGCCCTTCAAGTGCTAGGGCAAATTCCCACACCCTTTTTGCTGTAGCATCACTTTCGCATAGCTCTTTTATGGCAGGTTCTTTTTCGTATGATGTTTTCAAATCAATACCTAGCTCATCAGGTATTAGTTTTGCCATAGCATCTGCTTTTGCATACGGCACGTCAAGTACTCTTGCAACGTCTCTTATAACCCCTTTTGCCAAAAGTTTACCGAAAGTGATGATTTGAGCCACATTCACACGACCGTATTTTTCTACAACGTAGTCTATTACCTCTTGACGTCTAGCTTGACAAAAGTCTATATCAATATCGGGCATCGATACCCTCTCAGGATTTAGAAACCTCTCAAAAAGTAAATCATATTTCATGGGGTCTATATCGGTTATTTTGAGTGCATAGGCTACCAAGCTTCCGGCAGCACTACCCCTACCGGGCCCAACAGGTATACCAAGCTCTTTTGCCACACGCACGAAGTCCCAAACGATAAGCATATAACCGGGAAATTTCATATTATTTATGATAGTGATTTCTACTTGTAGCCTTTGTCTATATGTATCGTGTTGGTCTTGCGGTACAAGTAAAAGTCTATCTTCAAGCCCTTTTTTGCACTCGTGTATAAATAAAATTTTATCGTTTTCCAAAGAGTATTCAAGCTCCGGTTCAGGTAAACTAAGGTTATTTTTACTCGCAAACTCTCTAGTAAATTTAAAATTCGGCGGGGTAGGGTCCCCTAGTTTTATTTCAAGGTTGCACTTATCCACAATTTCTTGCGTGTTGGAGATAGCTTCAGGGATATCTGCATAAAGTTTTGCAACTTCTTCAGGTTTTTTGAGATAAAACTCATGTACGGAGTGTTTAAGACGATTTGGGTCGTCAAATGATTTATTCATGGCAATACACATAAATGCCTCATGTGGTTCTGCATCTTCGGGTTTTAGGTAGTGAGTGTCGTTTGTGGCTACTATTTTTATCCCTGTTTCACGAGAAAGCCTTATTATTTGGTCATCTACGTAGTGTTGGTCACCTATACCGTGTCGCATAATCTCAAGATAAAAATCATCCCCGAAAATCTCTTTGTATTCCAAAGCTATCTCTTTTGCTCTTTCATATCCTTTTGCACCAAACTTGACGTTTCTCTCGTTTGCCGTATTTAGATGCCAGTTTACTTCACCTTGCAAACATGCAGTGCTACAGACAAGTCCGCTAGAGTGTTCACGAAGGAGTTGTTTATTTATCCTAGGGTAATAATAAAAGCCGTTTAAATAAGCTTGAGAACTTAAGTACATAAGGTTTTGGTAACCCTCAAAGTTTTTGGCATAAAGGCATAAGTGGAATCTTTGTTTTGTACTTTTATCATCGAGCTGTTCACTATTGTGAATATAGGCTTCCATCCCGATAATAGGTTTTATTCCTGCACCTTTCATGGTTTTGTAAAAGTCGATAGCACCGAACATATTTCCGTGGTCAGTCATTGCAACACTTTCCATCCCGTATTCTTTTACTTTTTTTGCAAGTTCTTTTATTTTGTTTGCACCGTCAAGTAAAGAATATTCGGTATGTAAATGAAGATGAGTGAATTTAGGAGTATTTGACATTTCGTACCTTTTGCAGTTTTGTATATTTATTATATCAATACTTTGATAAAGAGTAACTATACGTCGTAAGCGATTTTTTATTATTATTTGGATAAACTATATTTATATCTTTGTGTTGGAGAATAAATAAGTGCTATTTGGTATAAATAAGAAGAAAGATACTGATTTTGGGTCTAGCTACCGTTATAGTAACAATATTTATGATCTCTTCGTTATTTATTTTTAATCTGGTTACTTTTCCACAAACATAATTCAACAAATGAGATAGATTTAATACACACATCAATATCTAGCGGTTTTAATACTTATACGACCGATATAAATAAATCTTTAGATGTTATGATAGGTGATGATAAGTTACAAGCAAATCTCTCTATAATGAAAAATTATATGAGTTTTGCCGATGATAATTTTGAGGATTTACGTCGTTCTATGGCGGTAGATTTGATTATGGTATCTCAAGTTATAAACTCTGACTTTTTAGTAATATTTGATTCCATAAATAAGCCTGTTGCATTTTCTAGTTCTCGTAAAATGTCTATAGGAAAAGATTCATTTATAGGTTATTTAACATACGGTGATAAAAATAGAGTAATATATACAAAACCTATGGAATACGGTAGCGATTTTAGCAGACAATTCACTCAAGCCGATAAATTGGATTTTTTTAGCGAATATTTATTTGCTAATACGAATCAAAATAGTTACTCGATAGTTGACTACAAACATAGTCTATTCCTTAGTATCAATAAAGAAATATATGATAAAGATAACCAAAAAATAGGAACTATCGCGGTATTCAAACTTATCGATTCGGAATTGTTATCTAAAGTTCAATCTGTCAAAGATGTTCATGTATTAGCTAAATATCGCAATATTTTATATGGAATTCCTGAAGAATTAGCTCGTTTTGAGTCAAAGATACAAGAAGCGATGCTTAACGGCACGAATTTAATCAATATAGAAGATATAGAGTTGAATATACATGAAAAAAAGTTTACAAGATGGGCTAAGTATGATTTATTTAACGAATTTCTATGAGCTTCAAGAAGAGATAGATTCATTGAAAAAATCGGTTATTTGGTCAACGGCTCTCGTGATTTTACTCCTTCGTATAATATATTTATCAATCAAAGTTTAAAATATTGATTGAGG
>DYJR01000003.1:20268-55310 GCA_020723015.1 Arcobacter nitrofigilis | reverse complement strand
GGTATAATTTTTTAGGTCAAAAAATTGCACTTCAGATTTAAATTTTGGATTGTATGGAGTAATTTGATACAATAAACAATCAAAAAAAGGAGTTTTATATGATTAAGATTTTAATCGGTTTATTTTTTGGATTTTGTATAGCATTTGCCCAAAATCCTATAGTTGTATTACAAACAAATCAAGGTGACATCGAACTTGAAATAAAACAAGATATTGCACCTTTAGCATCGGAAAATTTCCTGACACATGTAAAAAACGGTTATTACGACGGCCTTATTTTTCATAGGGTTATAAAAAACTTTATGCTTCAAGGCGGTGATCCCACCGGTACAGGAAGAGGCGGTGAGTCTATTTGGAATAAACCTTTCAAAGATGAGTTCTCACCAAAAGCGGTTTTTGATAAATCAGGTATATTAGCTATGGCAAATGCCGGACCAAATAGCAACGGTAGCCAATTTTTTATCACTACCATACCGACACCATGGTTAAACGGGTATCATACGATATTTGGGTATGTCGTAAAAGGTATGGATGTAGTCAAAAAAATCGAGGCAGTACAAACAAGCGGTAGAAGCGGTGGAGATAGACCTCTTGAGACTCAAAAAATCATAAAAGCCTATATCAAAAACTAATAATTTTAGTGTGGCATACAGCCACACTAAACATCATATACTTACTTTTTTCCTACTTTACAAACAGGATTACTATAAAATATAATAGATGCTACCGTACCACTACTACCATCTTTCCTATTTTTTAGATTTATAACAGCCCCCAAAGCATCGGCCGCACTTTTGGCTAAAAATAGTCCAAGACCTGCCCCTGCTTGATTACCAACTCTCTTAAACGGTGCAAAAAGGTCTATATTTTCATCTATACCGCTTCCCTCATCTATAACACTTACTTTTAAGGTATCGTTTTTCTTTTTTGCTATCACTTTTATCGTACTATCTTTGGGTGAAAATTTAATGGCATTTTGAACAAAATTTTGTATAATCTGCACTACAAGCGTAGGTTGTATAATAGTGCTAAACTCATCGGTATTGGTAAAAAACTCTAAATTAATATTTTTTTCTGTTGTCAAAAGCTTATAATCTTTTAATTTACTCTCCAAAAATGCTATCATATCAATCTCTACGGGTTTCTCAAATTGTGCCCCCTCTTGTCTTCCTATATCTAAAAAAGAGGTGATCATTTTATTCATATCATTTATGGAGTTGATATTAAGACGTAATACATCTTCATACTGCTCAATATCTCTTTTTTTCATCAAAGTTACTTCATTTTTCAATTTCATAACCGCCAAGGGAGTTTTTAATTCATGGGCTGATCCTATAAATAACTCTTTTTGATATTTGACAAAGGTTTTAATTCTATTGGTAAGTCCGTTGATAGAGTTTGCCAATGGGTGAAACTCTATAGGAAGATATTTAATATTAATCTCTTCAAGGAAATTTTCATTCATTTTGGATAATTTACTAGTAAGTTGCAAAATAGGTAATAAGAGAGTTTTTGATATGGCAAGAGCATACAAGATAATCAATATAGCTCCGCCTACAATTAAAAATATGAGATTATTAGAAATACGACTCAACATTTTTTCTTGAGAAGTAGTGTTTTTTACTATTTTTATAAAAGTTTGATCGGCAAAATTGAAAGGATATAAAAGTTCTACAAACGTTTCTTTCCCTTTTTTATACTCTGTAAATCTAGTAGTGGTCAAATGTTCGACTTTCACAAGGTCGACAAAAACATTATTACTGGTAATTACATTGAAATTTGCATGATTGGTACCGGTATCGTATGACACCCTGTATATAAGTTCTGCATCCTTTACCATCTCGTCTTTTATCTCTTCGTAAATCGTAGCCCTTGTAAAGCCGTAAAAGATAAAAGAGAGCATGATAATAAAAAAAGTGGTCGCAATTATAAGCTTTGTATAAAATTCCTTATAAATGCTTCTTATATTCATAATAAATTATTATAAATCCTCGTCCAAACCTTCAGGCTCTACACTTGGATAACAAAATCTATAACCTCTTCTTCTAATAGTTTCAATAGTAGCTATATTTAAAGGTTTGTCCATTTTTTGTCTAATTTGGTTGATTGCAACTTCTATAACGTTTGGAGTAACAAGTTCAGGCTCTTCCCATATAGCATCAAGTAATTGTTCTTTTGATACGATTTGGTCTCTGTGACGTGCCAAATGCGTAAGAACTTCAAACGGTTTACCTTTTAATTCTATCTCTTCACCTTGGTAGATGATTTTTTCTTCATCAGGATTGATAATCAAATCTTCTATTTCAATAACATTTGTTCCGCCGAATCTTAATCTTGCTTCAATTCTAGCAAGTAAAATATCAAAATCAAAAGGTTTTTTGATATAATCGTCTGCTCCTGCTCTAAGAGCAGCTATTTCACTATCTTTATCATCTCTTGCAGAAAGTATCACAACCGAAGTTTTAGCACTTTTACTTTTTATTACTTTAGCTAAATCTATACCGTCACCATCCGGTAACATCCAATCTGTAAGAACCAAATCATAATTTCTAATTTCTACGAAATACTCCGCATCTTTGTAATTTTCGGCAATATCTACCTGATATCCGAAATCTTGTAACCCCTCTTGTAAGGTTCTATTTAGCGTAATCTCATCTTCGACAATCAATATTCTCATCTGTTTCCCTTAAGTAAAGATTAATTTTTGCGAAATTGTATCATATTTTTTTAAAAATTTAAAGTATTTTTAAGCAAAATTTTCAATATTTTACATCTTTTTGTGTAATTTAACTAATTTTAGATATAATCACGGCTACAAAAAACCCTAAGGATGTATTTATGAAAATCAAGTTTTTAACGGCCATTTCAATATTGGCTTTGTGTTTGTCGATGTCACATGCTGTTGTATATGCGACGGTTGACGGAGAAGAAGTTACTGCAGATGATGTAGCTTTAGTTATCAGAAACCCTCAAGTAAATTTTGCTCAATTACCTAAAGATACTCAAAATGCGGTTATAAATCAAGCCGTAGAGAAAAAACTTTTAGCAAAAGAGGCTTTAAAAAGCGGAGTAAAATCAAATCCACAATATATTGAGGCTTTAAAGAGAGTTGAAGGTGACTTAGCATTAGAGATATGGATGCAAGAAAAATTCTCAAAAGTAAAAGTTACAGATGAAGAAATCAATGAATTTCACAAAAACAATCCTGAACAATTCATAATACCTAATGAACTAAATGCAAACCATATACTAGTAAAAACGGAAGATGAAGCAAAAGCTATCATCAAAGACTTAAACAATGCAAAAGATAAAAAAGCAAAATTTGTAGAACTTGCTACTGCAAAATCTGAAGATAAAGGAACTGCAAAAAAAGGTGGAGAACTTGGGTGGTTCTTTGAAAATCAAATGGTACCTGAATTTTCAAAAGCAGCATCAGCACTTAAAAAAGGTGAATTTACTAAAACTCCGGTTAAATCACAATTTGGCTTTCATATCATTATGCTTAATGACATGAAACCTTCTAAAACATTAGTACTTGCAGATGTAAAAGAAAACGTTAGACAAATGCTTGTTGAAGAGAAATTTAGAAATGAAATCTCAAAAATAGCAGCTGAACTAAGAAAAAAAGCTAAAGTAGATATTAAATAATCAGGAGTAGAAAATGGGTGTGTTAGAATTTTTAAGTCCAGGCGTACTAAGCGGAGATGAAACTAAAAAACTTTTTGACTATGCTAAAGCAAATAACTTTGCTATTCCTGCCGTTAATATAGTAGGTACGGATTCTATAAACGGTGTTCTTGAAGCTGCTGCGAAGGTAAAATCTCCGGTAATTTTACAATTTAGCAACGGTGGAGCTGCATTTTTTGCAGGAAAAGGGCTTGATAGTAAAATAGGTGCGGTTGCAGGTGCAATAAGCGGTGCAAAACATATACATATTATGGCAAAGGCTTACGGAGTGCCGGTAGTACTTCATACAGACCATGCAGCAAAAAAACTTCTTCCTTGGATAGATGCCTTGATTGAGACTAGTACAGAGCATTTTAAAGAAACAGGTAAGCCCCTTTATAGTTCGCATATGCTTGACCTTAGTGAAGAACCTTTGGAAGAGAATATCGAAATCTGCAAAGAGTACTTGAAAAAAATGTCTGCAATAGGACAAATGCTTGAAATTGAACTAGGCATTACCGGTGGAGAAGAAGACGGTGTCGATAACACCGGTGTTGATAATGCACTTTTATATACTCAACCTAGTGAAGTTGCCTATGCCTATGAAGAACTAAGTAAAATAAGTCCAAATTTTACGATAGCTGCATCTTTTGGAAATGTACACGGTGTATATAAACCGGGAAATGTAAAACTAGAGCCGAAAATTCTAAATAACTCACAAAAATTCATCAAAGAAAAATTTAACCTTGCAAGTGATAAACCTGTTGATTTCGTATTTCACGGAGGTAGCGGAAGTAGCCTAGAAGAGATAAGAGAAGCTATAAGTTACGGCGTAATCAAAATGAACATAGATACAGATACTCAATGGGCATTTTGGGATGGAATAAGAGCTTACGAAGCAAAAAACAGAGGCTATCTACAAGGTCAAATCGGTAACCCTGAAGGTGAAGATAAACCTAATAAAAAATACTATGACCCAAGAGTTTGGATAAGAGAAGGGCAAAAAACTCTTATAGCTAGACTTGAAGTTGCATTTAACGACTTAAACTGCATCGGTAAGTGTTAACCGTATAGCAAAAACTCAGTATATGACTGGGTTTTGCTAGTTTGTATATTAGTTATTGGTATATTAATGTATTAGTAATAAAGGGATGTAGTTTCTTCCCAATAACCAATACACTAATAACTAATTACTATTTTTCATAACCTACTTAGATATTCAGATACTTGCCCTATAATATCCGTATTTATCTCAACTTCCAAATCAATAACATATAAATCCATATCAAACTTTTGTAGCTTAACAAAATCTTTTTTTGTTACTATTATATTGCGTGTATTATATTTTGCTTGAATTTGCATAATATCTTCTTTTACAAAATCATAATGGTCTTCAAAAAACTCATATTTTATCCCCTCAGGCAAAAATTCAAACAACCTTTGCGGTTTTGATATGGCACTAACTAATACTAAATTTTCGGGTAACGTATTTATTCTCACAAACGTTCTATTTGTAGCATTATAAAAAGAAAAATTTATATGTCTTTTATAGTCAACCTCTTCACGTGCCACTATATCTGCATTTAGATACTCTATTTTAGGCTCTTTATAACCTCCGCTAGGTAAACAAAAAAGATTTGTAGGCTCATTTTTAGGATGAAGTAAAATATCAAATTTCAAAATCTCTCTTTTGGAAAATCCATCATCAAGAAAAACGACCTTCGCCCCTAGCTCTTTTGCTTTTAAAACTCCTGCTCCTCTATTTTCGCTTACGATTACTATCAAATCAGGACAACTCAAAGCATACTCGTAAGCTTCGTCACCGCTTATCTCCTGAGATTGAAGAATCTTACCTTTATTGGACACCACATACAACCCTTTGGATTTTCTTTTATATCCTCTAAGGACTATTGCGGTATTTGCAAAATGTTTTGATAAAGCTATAGTAAAAGGTGTTTTACCGGTACCGCCTAGTATAAGATTTCCTATACTTACTACTTTGATGCCGAAATCATAAGTTTTTGCACTACTTTTTTGGACAAACTTAATAAAACAATAAATAACGGTAACGGGGAGTAGTAAGGCACTAAGAAGTTGTTGTAACGGCGTTGGATAAAAAAGATACTCTTCTATCCAAAGTATTAATTTTTGTTTAAATCTCATATCCACTTATTAGCAATAGATATTACTTTATCGCATATATAATTTACATCTTCATCACTCAATGATGGGTATATAGGCAACGATAATATTTGCTGATAGGAATTTAAAGCATTCAAATATGATGTTACTTTCAAATTGTATTTATGTTTATAGTAGCTCAAAAGATGTAGCGGAATAAAATTCAGCCCCGTTGAGATACCCTCTTCTTTTAAAGCTCTTGCAAAAGCATCTCTATTTTTACTTATTTTGATAATATATTGAGTAAAAATATGCTCTTCATTAAAGGAAGGTACATTTACATGCTTAATACCTGACAATTTTTTTGCATAAATAGATGCTATTTCTTTTCTTCTTTTGATGAATTTGTTTGTTTTTTGGAGTTGAGCCAGACAAAATGCAGCTTCAAGCTCACTCATATCATACTTGTATCCTATATCAACCACATCGTAAATATAATCTAAATTACCGTAATCATCATAAGTAGTACTGATAGCATGAGTTCTTAATAATCTAGATCTTTGTGCATACTCTTCGTTATTAGTTACTATAACTCCACCGTTACTTACCAAACTTCTACCATTTGATGGGTTCATAGAAAAAATAGTCATATCAGCTTTTAGTGAGCCTATAGTATCATCTTTATAGGTCACCCCTAAAGCATTTGTAGCATCTTCTATAAGAACGATTTTATACTTTGCTACTATCTCATAAAGTTTGTCAAGGTCTGGAGTTTGACCTGCGATAAAAGATATTATAGCACCTCTAAGTTTTTTTGATTTATTTTTTGATAAATAGTCATCAAGCTTATTTAAATCAATATTCATAGAATTTGGCTCTATATCTATAAAAATAGGTTCAGCATCAAAATGTCTTACAACTTCGGGAACATTGGGAAAAGAGTTTACGGACATAATTATTTTATCGCCTCTTTTTAAATCCATAGCACTCAAAGCTAGATGCATTGCAGCGGTTCCGTTACACGTAGCAATAGCATGTTCTGCACCTACGAAGTTTGCTATTTCACTCTCAAACTCTTCAACTTTTGACTCACTGTTAAGTTCTAGAACTTCATCAATCTGGTCAATCTCTTCTTTACCGACCGACGGGATATAAAAAGGTATCTCTTTTGTCATATTTTACTCCGTAACCCTCAAATATTTATTTGTGCTATTTTAGGCAATCTTCTTTTAAATTCATTTGAATTATATCTGAACAAGACAAATTCTACAATCTTTTGGCTAAAACCATCTTTATACAAATCTTCTTTTGTTTTATTTTTTTCAAAAATCTCTTTTAGTACCGTGTCAAGTTCTTTGTAAGTAAATCCAAGCTCATCTTCATCGGCTTGACCTTCCCATAAATCGGCACTTGGACGTTTTGATATAATACTATCAGGTATCCCTAAATATCTAGCAAACTCAAACTCATCACTTTTGTAAAGCTCACCTATAGGATTGATTGCACATGCCGTATCCCCGAAAATTGTTCCGTAACCTAACAATATTTCACTTTTATTACTAGTACCTACAACCAATGCTTTATGTTTTGCAGAAATATCATACAAAACGGACATTCTCATCCTTGCGCTAAAATTACCTATTCTTAGTTTATCCCCATCCATATAACTCTCATAAGCTTGAACCATAGGTGCAATACTTACTAATTCATAAGATAAATTAAACTTATCGCAAAGCTCTTTTGCATGCTCGACACTAGCCGTACTTGAATAGTGTGAAGGCATCAGAACACAATGTACGTTATCGCCGAATGCTTCTTTACAAAGAACTGCTACTACGGCACTATCTAGTCCTCCGCTGAGTCCTACGACCACATTGTTTAACCCTGCTTTGTTTACTTCACTTTTCAAAAATTCTACAAGTTGTTGTTTTAAAAGCTCCCAATTCATAACAATACCTTTTCCTATTTTTTGTGTTAGATTATAACATAAAAACCAAAAATAAAGGATATGTATTTATTGTTTTTGACTTTTTATGTTATAATATTCATTATAAGGACAAAAATGAAATCAAAAATGTTTAACTTGAAAAATATGTACTTTATCTTGTTGTTCATCTTATTAGAAGTCGTTTTGGTATCGGCACTTACATATAATAAAGACTATAATATACAAGATATAAAAGATAGATATATTAAAAGGCTCAATACACAGTTAAAATCAGTAATAAGTTTTTATTCTACAACTTCTACCATTGTTATAGATGAAATTTTAAACAACGAAAATATTAAATCTATTCTTATTGATATAAATACAAACAACGAGACAAAGCAAAAAGAGTTAAGAAATAAACTACTCACTATACTCAAGCCTACTTATGATAGACTAACGAATCATGGTTTCAGACAACTTCATTTTCACGATAAGGTCGGTAATAGTTTTTTGAGGTTTCATTCAGTAGAAAACTACGGTGATAATTTGTTTCCTTTTAGAGCTACTATCTTTGAAGCAAATAAAACAAAAAAACCTCAATTCGGATTTGAAGAGGGTAAAATATTAAACGGTTTTAGAAATGTTTTTCCTATAATACTAGATGGTGAATTTTACGGAACAGTTGAGCTTTTAAACTCTTTTGATACTTTTAGTACTACTTTACATAAAAACTTCCCGTTAGAATTCAAATTACTGATAACCAAAGAGTACGTAAATAGTAAAGTATTCCCTGAATTAATCAATAAATATTATAAACCGTCAACAATCAGCAATTTCTTCTATGAAGAAAATTCTATTAAAACAAATAATAGATATATCAATAAAATTCAACTTGAAAATATAGACAAAGAACTAAAAAATATCTATATAGAACGTGATTTGCAAACTAAAAAAGCTTTTGTAAAATCTTTAAAACTAAGCAATAAACATTATATAATAACTTTTCTACCTGTAAGCGATTTTAATAAAACAGTTAACACATACGTAGTGTCTTATATGGAAGATGATTCTATCTATCAGGAACAAAAAGCTTACTACTTATTTCTATTTTTCTCCCATATTCTCTTTATATCTTTATTTATGATGTATATGCTAAGGTACTTTTTTGATGAAAAAAATAAGTTTATGAAAAAGCATATATTGATTCATTAACAAAAGTATATACAAGGGTAAAATTCAATTATGACATATCAAAAATAATCGAAGAAGATGAGCTCCAAAATTATAGTTTTATTTTATTCGATATAGATCATTTCAAGCACGTTAACGATACTTACGGTCATGATATAGGAGATATTGTATTAGAAGAATTTTCAAATACAATCAAACAAACTTTAAGAGGCAATGATATGATATATAGATAGGGTGGTGAAGAGTTTATTATTTTAGTCAAAGATAAAAATAATAAACATTTACAACTACTAACTAACAAACTAAAAAATGCTATAACACAATTCAACTTTACAAAAGTAGGTTTTATAAGTAGTAGCTTCGGTGTAGCAGTAGCAACACAAGAAGATACAAAAGACACTTTACTAAAAAGAGCCGACGAAAACTTATATAAAGCAAAACAAAGCGGTAGAAACTGTATCGTTATGGACTAACGGCTTATGCCGATTAATCCAAATATCTTTTTGTAAGCCCTGAGTAGTTTTCTATTCTTCTATCCCTTAAAAAAGGCCATATTCTTCTTACATCCGTAGTTCTTTGTTTATCTATCTCCACGAATATTACTTTTTCGTCTTCGCTATTTGCATGCACCAAAGACTCACCCTGAGGTCCGCAAACAAATGAATTACCCCAAAATCTAATTCCGTCAAGTACTCCTGTACTATCTTTTTCAAATCCTACACGATTTACCGAAATTACGGGTAAGCCGTTTGCTACCGCATGTGACCTTTGGATAGTAATCCAAGCGTTTAGTTGTCTATCTTTTTCTTCAGTAGTATCACCGTCAAACCAACCTATAGCAGTAGGGTATATAAGTATCTCCGCACCTCTTAAAGCCATAAGTCGCGCCGCTTCCGGATACCACTGATCCCAACATACCAAAACACCAAGCTTACCGACACTTGTAGTTATAGGCTCAAATCCAAGATCACCCGGTGTAAAATAAAACTTTTCATAAAACCCAGGATCATCGGGAATATGCATTTTTCTATATTTTCCAGCCACACTTCCGTCACACTCAAATACTACTGCCGTATTGTGATAAAGCCCAGGTGCTCGTGCCTCAAAAAGTGAACTTACCAATACTACATTGTTCTGCTTTGCTACATTTGACCAGTATTTTACGTCTTCTTCAAAGCTGTTTGCATAAGAGCAAAATTCAGTATTTTCACTTTGACAAAAATACTCTGTTTGATGCAACTCTTGCAGTACTACAAGCTTCGCCCCACCCTTTGCAGCCTCTGCTACCAAAGAAGAGGTTACGGCTATGGTAGCCTCTTTTGAGCCATGAAATTTTTGTTGAATAAGTGCAGTTTTGAGTAGTGAATTGTTATTTGCCATATATTATCCTTTTTTACTTTTTAGATATTAGATTTTACTTTAATCTAGTTCCCTTTGGGTACTGCATAGTACAACAATGCAAACTTCCGTGTTGTCTTATTATCTTAGAACAATCAATTCCTATTATATCACGATTTGGAAATAACTCCGTAAACAAATCCAAAGCCTTTTTATCACTTTTATCGTTATAAATAGGTACTAATACCGCACCGTTTATAACCAAAAAGTTTGCATAACTAGCAGGTAATCTTTCATCATCATAATATTTTGCACTTATCCAAGGTAGTGCTACGCATTTAAAAGGCAATTTTTTAATTTCGTCTTCCATAGCTTTTAATGCTTCATAATGTATATCATCCTTATCATCGCAAGATTGATACACTATCGTATTAGCATCGGTAAACCTCACCAACATATCGATATGAGAATCCGTATCATCGCCTTCTAAAAATCCGTTTTCTATCCAAATAACTTCACTTAAACCCAAATCATCTTTTAGTCTTTGGGTGATTTCATCTTTTGTAAAACTTGGATTTCTATTTTCTTCCAAAAGACAATTGGTAGTCGTAAGAATAACACCGTTACCGTTTGAGTCTATACTACCGCCTTCTAAAACAAAGTCGTAGCTTTTTACATCTTGAAATAATTGTTTTGTAAGTAGATTGTCTTTTGAAGCGTCAAATTTATTTCCCCAACCGTTGAAAATATAATCAAGAACCTCTATTTTGCCGTTGTTTTCTATAGTAATACCGCCGAAATCCCTACACCAAGTATCATTTGACTCAACTTTTTTGAGCAGTATATTGTCTATATTTTTAATATTTTTGATTGTATCATCTTCCATATAGCATACAATACAAGGTTGGTATTTAGCTATGTTTATAGCGATTTGTTCAAAAACAGGTATCATTTCATCAAGATACTGCCCCCAGTCGCTATTTGAGTGTGGGAACATAAGCTGAACAAACTCTTGAGCTTCCCACTCTGCCGGTAATCTTTTGTTAGACAAGTTTTCCAAGTTTTTCTCCCGCTAAAATATGAAAATGGATATGCGGAACTTCTTGTCCACCATCAACACCGATATTCGTAATCATTCTATAACCGCTATTTTTTACACCCAAAACAGATACTACTTCTTGCATAAAAGTAGTCATCTCAGCCATTACCGAAGGTGTAACGTCATTGAAGTCTTTGAAATGCTCTTTTGGAATTACCAAAGCATGAACTTTTGCTTGTGGGTTGATATCATAAAATGCCAAAAATTTATCGCTCTCTAATATTTTTTTTGAAGGGATTTTACCCTCTGCTATAGCACAAAATACACACATGGTTATTCCTTTTTTTTACTAAAATTTAAAGGTTAAAGTAGGCTTATATGTGAACTTTTTCTGAATTCCAAACCCTTAACTCTGAACCCTTAACCCTATTATTTTGTTTATTATAACCTATTTCTAATAAAATTTTGGATACAATATCGCACTTTTAAGACGGAGTATTACATTGCAAGAATGGTTAGATAAGATTTACAAAACTTCAAATATTGATGAATTAGAAACAATTAGAGTTGATTTGTTCGGAAAAAAAGGGTTGCTTACGTTAGAGTTTGCAAGACTCAAAGAGATACCGAATGAGCAAAAAAAAGAGTTTGCACAAAATCTCAATGAACAAAGAGATGTTTTAACAAAAGCCCTTGAAATAAAAAAAGCCGAGCTTGATGCGAAAGAACTTGAAAAAACACTTCTAGCGGATAAAATAGATGTAACAAGATTCGACTCAAACGGTGCAAATATAGGAGCTTACCACCCTGTTGCCTATACAATGGATAGAATCATAAAATATTTTCAAAACCTAAACTTTGCCGTTGAAATAGGACCGATGGTTGAAGATGATTTTCATAACTTTGAAGCTTTAAACCTTCCTAAATACCACCCTGCAAGGGATATGCAAGATACATTTTACTGTAAAGATATGATGTTACTAAGAACTCATACAAGCCCTGTTCAAATAAGAACAATGATGAGTCAAAAACCACCTATTAGAATGATTGCTCCGGGACGTGTTTTCAGAAGAGATTTTGACCTTACCCACACACCTATGTTCAACCAGATAGAGGGTCTGGTGGTTGATAGTAGCGATAAAATATCTTTTGCAAATTTAAAACATGTTTTGACGGAATTTCTACAACATATGTTTGGAAACGTAGAAGTAAGGTTTCGTCCAAGTTTCTTCCCGTTTACCGAACCGAGTGCAGAGGTTGATATAAGCTGTATCTTCTGTGGCGGTGACGGATGTAGAGTATGTTCACACACCGGTTGGCTAGAAGTTCTAGGTTGCGGTATAGTGGACGAAAACGTATTTAAAGCCGTAGGTTATGAAAACGTAAGCGGTTATGCTTTTGGTCTAGGCGTTGAGAGATTTGCGATGCTTATACATAAAATCGGAGATTTGAGATCTTTATTTGAGAGTGATTTGAGATTATTAGGACAGTTTAAATGATAGTTACAAGAGAATGGTTAAACGAATTTATAAATATTAAAGATATTACCACAGATGAGTTATGTACAACTCTAACATCCGTAGGACTTGAAATAGGTGGACTTACAAACTATAAAATGCCGGAAATGACGGTCGTAGGGAAAGTATTAAACTGTGAAAAGCATCCAGATGCCGATAAACTAAGCGTTTGTCGTGTAGATGTAGGTGATAAAATCCTTCAAATAGTTTGCGGTGCAAAAAACGTAAGAGCCGATTTATTCGTTCCCATAGCTTTAGTAGGTGCAAAAATAGGTGACCTTACAATCAAAGATGCAAAACTAAGGGGTGTAGAAAGTTCGGGTATGATTTGTTCTTCTACCGAATTAGGTCTTCCAAAAATCAATGACGGAATACTAGAACTTGACGAATCATTCGGTGAGTTAAAAGCAGGAACTCCGCTTACCCAAATACCATATTTAAACGATGATGTAATAGAGATTGACTTAACACCAAATAGAGGTGACTGTCTAAGCATACACGGTATCGTAAGAGAACTTAGTGCCTACTACAACCTACAAATAACGGCTAAAGAGTTACAAATCAACGAACATGAATTAAGCATAGGTCAAACAGTTGTTATAAACTGTGACTCCAAAATAGAGAGTTCTTTGCTTTATAAAGTCGCAGATATTACCGATTTTACTTTACCTTTACTACATAAATTAAGACTAGCTTTTGTAGATGAATTTAGCGGTGATAACATAAAAGACACTATAAATTATGCAACTTATGAAAGTGGTGTAATCCTTAACGTTTATGATTTAGACAATGCAGAGATTGATTCAAATAATCTAGCACTTTTTAATCTTAACAAAGACGAAAACGGCTTCGATTCAATGTATTCAAAAGAGAAGCTCTCTACTATAGGGATAGATAAAGGTAATTGTGAATTAAAATCTAACAAAATACTAATTGAAGCTAGCTACGTAAATCCTGATATGATTGCAAAGCAAGTATTTGAAACAAAAGTAAAAACCAATAAAGACCCTTTTTATAGAGTTTCACGCGGTAGTGAACCTAATTTAAATTTCGGTATTGACTCATTTGTTTCATTATTATCTAAATATCAAGCAAAAATCTACAAAGGAACGGAATTCTTCATAACCGAGCCTGAGAAACACTCACTGGATATAAGCTCATCTAAAATAAGCTCTATTATCGGTCAAGAGATTAGTAAAGCTCAAATAGAAAAAATACTAAAATCTCTTGGTTTTGAGCTAAAAGACCACAGTTCGAATACCATAAACGTTACCATTCCTGCCTTTAGACATGATATAAAAAATATCGCAGACGTAACGGAAGAGATAGTAAGAATCATAGGTATAGATAATATACAAGCGAAACCTCTAGCAATAGATGAAGTAAATAGAACCAACTCTACTTCTAATATGTTGAATAAGCTCAATAATATAAGAGCAAGAGCAGTAAGTAACGGTTTTTTTGAAACTATTACATATATTTTTAGCTCACGTGAACTTCTTGAAAAATACGGCTTTGCAACGGTTAGCGAAAAAATGGATATATTAAATCCTATTACAAACGAACTCAATACATTTAGATCGACTATGGCTTTAAATCTAGTATTATCGGCATCACACAATGTCAAAAACGGCTTTGATAGAATACCGTTATTTGAGATAGGTTCCGTATTTGATTCTAACAGAAAAGAGAGTTCAAAATTATGCATACTTTTTAGCGGTAAAAAAGATAATGAAACCGTTGCAAATCACGGTAAGCCTTCAAATATCACATTCTTTGAATTTGCAGGATACGTATCGTCTATCATAGGCAATTTTGAGCTACAAGACCATCAAGCTTCACATAAATTTGCCCACCCTTATCAATGTGCAAAAATAATAATAGATTCGGAGTCTATAGGTGAAATTTATAAGCTACACCCTGTCGTAGCCTCAGAATTTGATTTAAATGATACTTTCATAGCAGAGATAGATTTCTCACTTATCAAAGACGAATTAAAACTAGCAAGTGCCATATCTAAATTCCAAGGAATTTCTAGAGATTTAAGTCTTGTCGTTCCAAAAAGTATGGAATATAAATTTATCAAAAGCGTAATCAATGATTTAAAAATACCGGAACTAGTGCAGTTTAATCTAGTAGATATTTATAGTGATGAAAAACTTGGTGATAATGAGAGTTTGACCGTAAGATTTTATATTCAATCACATGAAAAAACTTTGGCTGAAGAAGATATAACGGCTATTATGGATCAAATTTTAAAAGGCTTAAATGAGAAGTTAAACATAGGATTAAGATAATGAAAACTTTAGAAGTCACACCTATACAAAAACCTTTTGACACGACTATAAGCGATATCGCTAGCGATAAATCTATTTCACACAGATGTGCTATGTTTAGCTTACTGAGCAACGAACAAAGCCGTATAAAAAACTTTTTAATGGCTGAAGATACGCTCAATACGCTTAATATAGTAAAAAGCTTCGGTGTTGAAGTGGAACAAATAGGTAAAGCTGATTTTATATTAACTCCTCCACAAAAACCGAAAGAGCCGAATGATGTACTTGATTGCGGTAATAGCGGTACGGGTATGAGGCTATTTTGCGGTCTTTTAAGTGCATTTAACGGTTCTTTTGTACTTACGGGAGATAAATATCTACGTAATCGTCCTATGGCAAGGGTAACAAAACCACTTATAAGTATCGGTGCAAAAATAGACGGTGTAGAACACGGCAACAAAGCCCCTCTACATATACGTGGTAGCTCTCTAAAATCATTTAAATACGAATCTCCTATAGATTCGGCGCAAGTTAAATCTGCTCTTATTTTAGCTGCCCTAAAAGCTGACGGTATTTGCTACTACAAAGAGGAAAAACTGAGTCGTGACCATACGGAGAGAATGTTAAACGGTATGGGTGCTACAGTCAAAACTAATAGTGACGGTTGGATAGAAATACACCCTATAACAGCTCCTCTAAAACCTCTTGATATTACGGTTCCGGCTGACCCGTCTAGCGGATTTTTCTTTGCTGTTGCCGCTGCAATTGTACCTAACGCAAAGGTAACTATAAAAAACGTAACGTTAAATCAAACCCGTGTTGAAGCCTATAAGATGTTACAAAAAATGGGTGCTAAAGTAGAATTTATAGAACATACAAACGTATATGAACCTATAGGCGATATAGTGATTTCAAATAATGAACTAAACGGTATAGAGGTTAGTGAAAATATTGCGTGGCTTATAGATGAACTTCCTGCTCTTTCTATCGCAATGGCGGTAGCAAAAGGGACTAGTACTGTGAAAAATGCAAAAGAACTTCGTGTAAAAGAGTCTGATAGAATAACATCCGTTATAACGAACTTAAAAAAATGCGGTATAGAATGTAGCGAATTTGAAGACGGTTATACAATAACCGGAAGTAAATTAAACAGTGCTACCATAGATAGTCACGGTGATCATAGGATAGCTATGAGCTTTGCAATAGCCGGATTATTATGTGGAATGACAATAGAAGATACCGAGTGTATTATGACCTCTTTCCCTAATTTTGAGGATTTATTAAAAACACTTAGGTAATATCATGAAAATAAAACTCGCTTCATCTTACGGTTTTTGTTTTGGCGTAAAAAGAGCTATTCAAATAGCTAGTGAACACCAAAACTCTTTTACGATGGGACCTCTGATACACAATCAAAAAGAGATAGACAGGCTAAAAAGTGAACACAATGTCGGTCTTTATGAAAATATAGACGACGTAACAAACGGTGATACGGTGATAATAAGAACTCACGGTATCCCTAAAGATGACCTCAAAACACTAAAAGATAAAGATGCTAAAGTCATCAATGCCACTTGTCCATTTGTTACAACTCCACAAAATATAGTCAAAAAAATGTCGAGTGAAGGGTATAGTATAGTTATATTCGGAGATAGTTCACACCCAGAGGTAAAAGGGGTAAAAAGTTACGGTGAAGATGTTTATGTCGTCCTTAAACCTGAAGAACTAAAAACGATAAAATTCAAAAACGATAAAATTGCTACGGTCGCACAAACTACAAGAAAAAAAGAGGAATACGTAGCGATTATTAATGAACTTATCCTTACACACAAAGAAGTAAGAGCATTTAATACAATTTGCGATGCAACTTTCGAAAATCAAGCAGCAGCCAAAGAACTATCTAGCGAAGCTGATATAATGCTAGTAATAGGCGGCAAGAACTCTTCAAACACAAAACAACTTTTTGATATATGTAAAGCAAATTGTAGTGAAAGCTATTTGATAGAAGATGAAACTGAACTCAAAGAAGAGTGGTTTAAGGATAAAAAACTATGCGGTATAACGGCAGGTGCTAGTACTCCTAATTGGGTTATACAAAAATGTGTGGATAAACTATCTAATATAGGGTAATTGGTTATTAGTAAGAAAATTAATTATTCTTCCAATACACCATGTAGCGAAGCGAAATCCAGCAGGGCAAAGCCCGAGGACAATACACCATGTAGCGAAGCAATGTAGCCGTAGGCAAATCCCACTGAAAAAATCCCGCAGGGCAAAGCCCGAGGACAATACACCAATACTAAATTTAAGAAACTTTATGATACAATATTAGCTACATAAACTAAATGGTAAATAAAGGGTAAGAAATGGGTATCGGTAGATTAGATATTGAGCAAGAAGCAAATTTTCAAGAAATGTCTTTTGAGCAAATGCTCAATAAATCTTTTGAGAACAGCGAAAATAACGCTATTGTCGGTGGTGTTATTGTAGAAATCAACGGTGATAACGTACTTGTTGATGTCGGTCAAAAAATAGAAGGTATTTTAAATATCAATGAAATAAAAAATGAAAAAGGTGAGTTGTTATTTAACGTTGGTGACACTCTAAGCGTAATGATTATGGGAAATCGTGGTGAAAGACCGTCAATTTCTTATAGAAATGTACTTCAAAGACAAAAATTCAATTCATTTGTAGAAAAATACGGTGAAAACTTTGAAGATTTAGTTATAGAAGGTAAAATAACAGAAGCTAAAAAAAGAGGCGGTTTTACTGTAGTTGATAAAGACGGTATAGAGTATTTCCTTCCGGCAGCTCAAAGCTATATGAAACCTTATGGAGCCGTTGGTAAAAAAATCAAAGCTAAAGTTTTAAAAATTAATAAAAATCAACACTTTATAGTTATTTCAAGAAAAAAACTTGTTGATGATAGTAAAAAAGACAAAGAAGATAAAGTATCTTCAATCTTAGATACTAATTCAACACTAAACGGTACGGTGAAAAAAATCACAAGTTACGGTATGTTTGTGGATGTTAACGGTATCGACGGTCTTGTAAACTACAATGAAATAAGTTATAAAGGTCCTGTTAATCCTGCTAACTATTACAAAGAAGGTGACGAAGTAAGCGTAAAAGTTTTAAGTTACGACAAAGACAAACAACACCTTTCATTATCAATCAAAGCAGCACTTCCTGATCCTTGGAAAGAGATAAAAGATGAGCTTGACGTGGGTGATGCTATAACTGTAACTGTAAGCAATTTTGAAAGTTACGGTGCATTTGTTGACCTTGGAAACGATATCGAAGGTTTACTACACATTTCAGAAATTAGTTGGAATAAAAACGTAAAAAATCCAAAAGAACTTTTAAATATTGGTGATGAAATCAATGTTGAAGTAATCGAACTAGATGTTGATAAAAGAAAATTAAGAGTAAGCTTAAAAAATCTACAAGAAAAACCATTTTCTAAATTCGTAAAAGAACACAAAGTAGGTGATGTAGTAGAAGGTAAAGTTGCAACTATCACGGATTTCGGTGCATTCGTAACGGTTGGTGATATAGATGCCCTTTTACACAATGAAGAAGCTAGTTGGGATTCAAACGTAAAATGTAAAGCACTATTCAAAAAAGGTGATGCTATAAAAGCTAAAATCATCAAAATAGATACGGAAAAAGAGAATGTTTCAATTTCAGTAAAAGATACGATAGATTCTCCTACGGTTGCATTTGCAAAAAAACACTCTATCAACGATATAATAAAAGCACCTATTAAAGATATCAAAGATTTCGGTATATTCGTAGTATTAGAAAACGGGATAGACGGACTTATTAGAACTGAAGATTTAGGTACTCTAAATGCAAACGAACTAAAAGCAGGTGATGAAATAGAAGCAGTTATCGTAAACATAGATACAAAGAAAAATAGAGTAAGACTATCTGCAAGAAAAGTTGAAACTTTAAAACAAAGAGAAACTCTAAAATCTATAAATGACGAATCAGGTATGACTCTTGGTGATATTTTAAGAGATCAAATCGCTCAAAACTAGGAGAAATTATGTTATACACTATTGTAGTATGTGACCATATACATCAAAAAGGTTTGAAAATACTTCAAACGAACAGCCAAATAAATTACGTGTTTGCGGCTGACCTTGATAAAACAGCACTACTTGATGTTATCAAAGACGCAGATGTATGTATTACTAGAAGTTCTACCGATGTTGATGCTAAATTTTTAGATGCAGCAAAAAAATTAAAAGCAGTCGTTAGAGCAGGGGTAGGTGTTGATAACGTTGATTTAAACGAATGTAGCAAAAGGGGTGTTATTGCTATGAATGTTCCGACTGCAAATACTATTGCAGCTGTTGAACTTACAATGGCACATATGCTCTCTTGCGTTAGAAAATTTCCTTATGCTCATGCACAACTTAAAAACGATAGAGTATGGAAAAGAGAAGATTGGTACGGTACTGAATTATACGGTAAAAAACTCGGGATCATAGGTTTCGGTAATATAGGTAGTCGTGTAGGTATCAGATCAAAAGCGTTCGGAATGAATGTTATTACATATGACCCATATATTAACCCTTCAAAAGCAACAGATGTTGGAGTTACCTATACTAAAAACTTTGATGATATTTTAGCGTGTGATATTATCACTATACATACGCCTAAAAATTCTGAAACAACAAATATGATTGATGCAGATAAAATTGCAAAAATGAAAGACGGAGTTATCCTAATAAACTGTGCAAGAGGTGGATTATACAATGAAGACGCTCTTGTTGCAGGCTTGAAATCCGGTAAAATTGCTATGGCGGGGATTGATGTATTTTCAAAAGAACCTGCAACAAATCACCCGTTATTAGATTTACCTAATGTTACAGTTACCGCACACCTTGGTGCTAATACATTAGAATCACAAGAAAAAATAGCTATTCAAGCGGCTGAAAATGCTATTGAAGCAGCTATCGGAGCAAGTTATCCAAATGCTTTAAATTTACCGATAGATGAAACAAAAATACCTTCATTTGTAAAACCGTATCTTGAACTTACTCAAAAAATGGCTTATTTACTTGCACAAACAGACAAAAATGCTATTAAGTCAATAAAACTTGAAGCAAGCGGAGATATAGCCGATTATCTTGATTCTATAGAGACATTTGCAACGGTTGGTGCGTTAAAATTATCTTTAGCAGAACAAATTAACTATATTAATGCGTTATTTGTAGCAAAAGAGAGAGAAATAGAAGTAAGCTCAAGTAAAACCGCAAATACCAGCGGTTATAAAAATAAAATATCAGTGAAACTTACTACTCAAAACGGTGTTTACAGCGTAAGCGGTACTATTTTTGACGAAGACGTACAAAGAATAGTAGAGATTAACGGTTTTTCACTAGATATTGAGCCAAACGGTCATATGATATTATTTAGCAACTCTGATGTTCCTGGTGTTATAGGTGAAGTAGGCAAACTTCTTGGTGATAATAACATCAATATTGCAGACTTTAGACTCGGAAGAAACTCTAAAGGTGCATTGGCGGTTATTATTGTCGATGAAGAAGTAAATAGCGATATACTAAATAAAATGGCAAAACTGAAAGCAGCTATTAGTGTATCATACGTTAATATTTAAGGGGTTTTGATGCTTTTAAAAGAACAGTATTCTCCTATGTATTACCTAGCGGCACTCAGTGCCGGTGGACTTAGCGTATCTTTTTATATGTACTTGATGTTTTTAATATCACATCCGGATGCTCCGATGGCAACATATAGTCACATTATGCCTATTTTAGCTCAAGGTTCTATGTTATCATTTATTACTGCTTTTGCTCTTGTTTTTATTGTAGCTTTTGCTTATTTACATTTCAAACTTCTTATATGGAATATAAAACAATATAAAGCATTTAAAGAAACGGATGCATTTATTAAATTAAAAAGTTCTAATGCTGAAGTTACATTAATGACTTTACCTTTAACATTTACAATGACTATTAACGTCTGTTTTGTTTTAGGTGCTGTTTTTGTACCTGGACTTTGGGATATAGTAGAATACCTTTTCCCTGGTGCATTACTTGGTTTTGTGATAACAGGTTATTACGGTATTAAGTTTTTTATGGATTATTTTAGTAGAATCATAACCACAGGAGAATTTGATTTTACTAAAAATAACAACTTATCACAAATGATTTCTATTTTTGCATTTTCTATGATTGCTGTTGGATTTGCAGCACCAGGTGCTATGAGTCATAATATAGCAATTAATGCAATAGGTATATTTTGTGCTATTTTCTTTGCATCAATATCGGTACTACTTGTTATCATAAAACTGATTTTGGGCTTTAAAAATATGTTTGAACATGGAATAGGTAGTGAAGCTAGTCCTTCTTTATGGATTATGATACCTATTTTAACTTTACTCGGTATAACATTTATAAGAATTATATTTGGGCTAGATCACCATTTTGGTCAACCTATGGGAAAAGCGACGCTATTTACGCTTACAAGCTTTGTTGTAGCTCTTCAATTAATCTTTGGTATGCTTGGTTTTTTCGTTATGAAAAGAATAGGATACTTTGAAGAATTTATAAATGCAGAAAAGAAATCTGTTGTTTCATTTGCACTAATTTGCCCAGGTGTAGCATTTTTTGTATTTGGTATGTTTTTTATAAATATGGGTCTTGTATTAAACGGTGTAGTAGATAAATATTCTATTGTTTATTACATATTAATGATACCTTTTGTTTATATACAATATAAAACGATTATTTACTTTTTCAGACTTAAATCAAAGTTTGATTTATAAAAAAATAAAATTTAATTTTAAAAAAGGAAAAAAATGGCTTATTCAATGAGTGACCTTAAAAAAGGTCTTAAAATAGAATTAGACGGTATTCCATACAAAATTACGGAATATCAACACGTTAAACCAGGTAAAGGTGCAGCTTTTGTTAGATGTAAAATCAAATCATTCATTAACGGTAAAGTAATAGAAAAAACTTTCCATGCAGGTGATAAGTGTGAACAACCTAACTTACAACAAAAAACAATGCAATATCTTTATGATGACGGTGAGTTTTGCCAATTTATGGATACAGAAACTTATGAACAAATAGCTCTTACACACGATCAAGTAGGTGATACGATTGACTGGATTATCGACGGTATGAACTGTGATATAATGTTTTTTAACGGTGAAGCTATTACGGTTGAGCCTCCGATGATTGTAGAGCTAAAAATTGTTGATACTCCACCAAACTTCAAAGGCGATTCTCAAGGCGGTAAAAAACCTGCAACACTAGAAAGCGGTGCCGTAGTTCAAATACCTTTTCATATTTTAGAGGGTGATGTTATTAGAGTTGACACAAGAACTGGTGAATATATAGAAAAAGTTAAGTAAGGTTTTCCCTTACTTAGCGCTCTTCTTTTTATACAAAACTATATTTCTACCGCTATTTTTAGCCGTGTATAAATATTTATCTGCTTGTTTCATGGCACTGTCTAAGTCTTCAAAATCTTCTCTTTGTATTATTCCCGCAGAAAATGTAACTTTTAATTTAATCTCATTATAAATGAATTTGCTTTTTACGATTAACTCTTTTATCTTATCACAAAGATCTAAAGGTGTATCTAAACCTTCATTTTTAAGTACTATTACGAACTCTTCACCGCCGTATCTAGCAACAATACCTTTAGTACCGACTTTTGTTTGCAATATTTTCCCGAATGTCGATAAAACAACATCACCGGCATTATGACCATAAATATCGTTAATAGATTTAAAATGGTCAATATCTATAAAAACAATCGAATACGATTCACCCGTTTGTTGGAAGTGTTCTTCTATTTTTTTAAGTTCTATATCAAATTTCCTTCTTGTCATAACGCCGGTCAAGAAGTCGGTAGAACTCTCTTTCTGAGCTACTCTGAGATTTGCTTCCAACGCATTAATTTTTTCTTTTAAAACGGTTACTTCATTTCTCTCTTTAATTAACTTACTAGATAAATCACTCATCTCTTGTCGCATAGAAGTATTTACATCTATCATCTTAGTTTTCAAGGCTTCAAATGAATCAGCAGTGATATCTTCGTAATATATATTATTGAGCTCATCTAAAATTTTCGATAAACTTTTATCGCTATCACTGCTTTTTTCTATTGTACTTTCTATAAAACTACTCATATTTTGTATAAATTGATTTAGTTTCTGAGTCTTTTCAGATATTACTTTTCTATCTTTGTACTTTCTTTGTTCTATTAGATTTTGCAAATTTTCTTGCGTTTTAGCATCATCAAGAGTATTCGGATCCGACATAATTTTAGATGTAATAGAGTCGATATTTTGCTCAAGCTCATCATCGTAAAAACTAGGAACTATAGAAGCAATCATCAAAGATGCTAGCTTCTCCAAAGTTACATTAGACAATACGGGTCTTTGAGTAAGTAGTATCTTCTCTTCTTTTTCTCTTAGTTTACCTACAATATAATCAAATAACGAGTCTATATTATCTATATCCCTCTTCTCTATCTCTTCTTTCTCACTTTGTGATAATTTATTTGCCAAAACCGACAACCTATCACATTCTTTGACATTAAAGCCAAAATCTTTCGCCTTTTCACAAAAAACTTTTCTATATTCTTCAGGCGTAGGAAGTATCTTATTCTTTTTTAATTCTTCTAAAACACTTTTAACTATATCTCTTATTGATGTCGGCATTGTGTCTTCCTATATATTCTTCTATCTTCTTTAACGTAATCTCATGATATTATATCATAATCTTTTTTTCAAAAGCATAAGCTCATCATCACCAATTCGCGTTGAATAAAGTATTTGAAATTTTAATTCACTTAGCAGTATATCATTAGTATTTTTAAAATTTGGTGAAATAAATAATACAAGCATATCTATCCTATCATAGAACCGTTCCAAAAGGCTATAACCGCCTTCTATCATTTTATAACCGCTACTCGTGTCCAATGTATCACTAATAACAACTTCTCTATTAGGTATTTGAAACAACGGTATCGTTCTATCAAATTCCTTTTGTTTAGAATAAATTATAATATTCGGTGCTTTTCCGTTTTCAATAAATCTACAATCAAGGGTAGGTCTATCTATTCTTACGGTATTTCCACCTATTACCAATGTATCAATAACATTTCTTAGTTCATGTACATACGTAAGCGATTCTTTAGATGTAATATACCCACCATCAATAGAACCATTTGCCCTTACAGCTAATTTAAAAAATACAAATTTGCCGCTCATATATCGTAAAAAAGGAAACAATAAATCATCACCTTGCTTTTTACAAATATCAGTCGTTACGTCAATACCGAAAGCTTTTAGTTTTTCTATGCCGCCTGATGCTTTTTTATTAGGATCAAGTACGCTAATAATAACCCTTTTTGGTTTTAATGCAACCAATAAGTCACTACATGCAGGTGTTTTACCGGTATGATTACAAGGCTCTAACGTTATATATACTTCACAATCTTCAAAAAAGCCGTTGTGATTTTCTTTTAAATAGTCGTGTATTGCAAAAGGATTATTTATAGCTTGTAAGTCACTTTTTGGATTTTTATTTAGATAAGCACTTTTTAATGCTAAAACTTCAGCATGGGCATTCCCTGCTTTTTGATGAGCTTCAAGTGAAGTTATTTCCCCGTTTTTAAGTACTAAAGCCCCGACCGCAGGGTTTGGATAAGTGAGAAGTTGATATTTCCATGCCTCGGCGATAGCTAAAGACATGTAAAATTCATCATTTATTACCATTGAAAATATGTTTTTGCTTGTGATATTTCACTGTAATTATAAGACTTGCTTTCCCCGTCTTCCAACTCTATTGTAATAGATTCATCGTCGGCAGATACTAATTTACCTTTTACTTTATTTTTTTCAAAATCTTTTATCTCTACAAGTTCACCGACACTTGCTTGAAATTGTCTAGGATTTTTAAGTTTTCTTTCAATACCGGGAGAACTTACTTCAAGATTATATTTACCGCTCATAGGCTCATAAATATCTAATATAGGAGAAATTACATTACTTACTTGAGCACACTTATCAAGGTTTACACCATCAGGAGACGTAATAGATACTCTTAAAATATAATTCTCGTTCTCCCTTAGTTTTTCAATATCGTAAACCTCTACACCACACCCTTTTATAGCCGTTTCCAGTGCATTATATAATTCGTTATTCTCCATCTTTGCCCTTTGATATCATATCAAATAATTTATCCATATGTTTTATTTTATCTAGACTATCATCATTTACAAACTTAAAATTAGGACACTTATACCAACTAGTGGCAGCTAAGATGTAACTCTTTATTCTTCCATTTGCTTTATTTAAAGATGATATAATCTCTTTTATTTCGTTTTTATCGAAATCACTTCCGTCAAAATATACGGTAGCATCATATTTACCGTGTTTGCAGTCAACGGCGGTAATAGCAAGGGAGTTTATCCTGCTATCGCTTAGTTCACTTAGAGCCTCGGGGACAAGCTCCATCAACAAAGATTCGGTTCTTTGAATATTAACAGATTTCATTAGATACTTGCTTGCTCTTTAATTTGAATAAATGTCTCTATATAGTCACCGACTTGAATGTCGTTGAATTTTTCAAACATAATACCACACTCATAACCGTTACTAACCTCTTTAACATCATCTTTAAATCTTTTTAGAGATGATATCTTACTGGTGTAAACAATAACGCCATCACGGATAATTCTAGCCATTCCGCCACGTATTACTTTACCGTCACTTACTATACATCCTGCAACCGTCCCGATTTTTGGCACTACAAACGTTTCTCTAACTTGTGCTTGACCAGTATTTTCTTCCCTTACTACCGCACTCATCATACCTGATAATGTTGCTCTGATATCATCAAGTAAATCATAGATTACCGTATATGTTTTTATCTCTACACCAAGTGATTTTGCTTTATTTTTTACTTGTCCGGTAGGTCTTATATTAAATCCTAAAATGATACAATTACTACTTGCACCTGCTAGAGTCAAGTCATTTTCACTGATTCCGCCTATACCGCTATGAATCACGTTCACTTTTACTTCATCGTTTCTTATCTCTTCTAAAGATGATTTAATAGCCTCTAACGAGCCTGCAACGTCTGCTTTTACTATAACAGGAAGAGATTTAATTCTACCCTCCGCAATCATACCGCTAAGTTCTTCTAGTGAAACTTTTGTAGATTTTGAAAGCTCTTTTGCACGAGCAAGCTCTGCTCTTTTCGTAGCTATTTCTCTAGCTTCTTTTTCACTATCCATCACGGCAACTATTGCACCTGCCATAGAAACTTCATTTAAGCCTAGAATTTGTCCTGTTTGACTTAACGTCAACTCTTTTACTTTTTGACCTTTGTCATTATTGATAGCTTTAATTCTACCGTACGTAGTATCTGCAACTATTGAATCACCTACTTTGATAGTACCGTTTTGAACTATAATCGTAGCAACGGCTCCACGACCCACCTCTAATGATGCTTCAACTACAACGGCTTTCGCTTTTGCATGAGGGTTACCTTTAAGTTCCATCATTTCAGCTTGTATCAAAATAGTATCAAGTAAATTATCAATACCTATTTTTTTCAAAGCAGAAACTTCAACAAACTCTGTATCACCACCCCATTCAACAGGCATAAGACCTGATTCAGCCATTTGAGTTTTGACCATATCTATATTGGCAGCCGGTTTATCAACTTTATTGATAGCTACTATAATAGGTCCGCCGCTCTCTTTTGCATGTTTTATAGCCTCTTTTGTTTGAGGTTTTACACCGTCATCGGCAGCAACCACTATAATAATAATATCGGTAACGCTTGCACCTCTTGCTCTCATAGCACTAAATGCGGCATGCCCAGGAGTATCAACGAACGTTATCTCTTGTCCGTTTTTGATTACGGTATATGCAGCAATATGTTGTGTGATACCGCCTGCTTCACCTGAAGCTACGTTTGAATTTCTGATAGTATCAAGTAAAGTAGTTTTACCGTGGTCAACGTGTCCCATAATAGTAACAACCGGTGGACGAGTCACTAAATCGCTATCTTCTTCCTCATACCCTTCTTCATCATCTGCATAATTCAAATCTTCAAAGTCATCTTTTACGTTTACTTCAATACCGAATTCATCAGCTAGTATTTCTATAGCATCACTATCTAAAAAGTCGTTTTTAGTAACTAGCATACCTAAAGCAAATAGTTTTCCTATCACTTCACCTACGCTTTTACCTATTTTTTCGGCGAATTCATATACCCTAATATTTTCAGAAATATCTACGTTTGTAACTTCTTCCGCTACTTTATTCTCTTTTGGTCTTTTTCGCTTTTTACTTCTTCTTAATGTCTGAGGCTGATTGATAAACGAGCTAGGTTTAGATGTACGAATATCAAGAGGTTTAGGTTCTTCAAAGAATTTTGTATTGATCTCAGTCTCATCCAAATCAAGTAAAACCACTTCATCCGCTTCAAGTAAATCATCGGAACTTCTAAATTCATTGTTTGCTCTATCGACGTCCAATTTATGCCCGTGTTCGTGAGCTTTAGGAAGAGCTTTTTTCTTCTCTTTTTTAGGTTTTACAAATTGCTCTTTTCTATCTACTTTATCAAGCTTTGCTTCCATATTAGAATTAAGCAGTTCACTTAAAGATTTTGTTTGTTTTTTAGGTGCGTCATAAGCCTCACTAACAACAGGTTCTTTTTTCTTAACTATTTTAAGACCTCTTCTTTTCGGCATAATTAAACCGTCGCTAATTTTCTCTTCTTCTTGAACTTTTACGCTCGCATCCACTTCAACTTTTTCTTCTACAGGAGTTTGAGCTTGAGTTTGAGAATAATCCTCTTGCACTTGTTCTTGTTGTTCCGTCGGCTTTTGTTTAGGAGCTTTTTTCTTAGGCTGTTCAACAACTTTTAATAATTTGCTTTTACCCGTCATTATATAATTGGTAATCTCCTCAGCCTCTTCGTATGAAACTGCACTTTGAGGCGATTTAAGTTCTATCCCTAAATCTTTTGCTTTTTCAACAACCTCTGCACTAGTAGCACCGGCTTCTTCTGCAATCTCATAAACTCTAACTTTATCTAACATATACTATTACTCCGTAATATAAATTCTTGAAGGTTATTAACCCTACCTCTACAAGCCCTAGCTAACTGCTTGTCTAATTTCTTGATGTCCTCTTTCAAACAATCGAGACACATATAAAAACTTCTTTTAGTACCCGTAAATAAAACCAACGATTGTTCAACACATTGAAGTCTTAACAACTTTTTTTGTTCAAACCTGTTTCTACAAACTACACACATTCTTATTGGTTGCACATTCTACCCTAAAATAGCTTAATTTTCTATCATTATACCATTATTATCAAAATCTAGGGTTAATACTTGGAATCTGACAAACTCTTTTGCAAGTATGGAATGTAATCTTTTTGCTTCACTTGCATAACACATATTGAAAAAAGTAGAACCGCTTCCTGATAGCGTACTCATCAAAGCACCGTTTTTTAATGCCACTTTTTGTACTTCAAAAAGCTCCGGCATTTGCTTCATTCTAAAGTACTGATGCATTCTATCTTGAGCAGCTTCTCTTAACATATCCCACTTTTCCGACATAAAAGCGGCAGTTAAAAGGGATGAATGAGAAACGTTAAACACCGTATCTTCTTTCGTATATTTAAAAGGTAAAACCTTTCTTGAACTTGCCGTTGATATAGGTCGATTAGGTATTACGACGACTGCATTTAAATTGCTAGGCATATCTTTTTTGATATATTTGACCTCATTATCTCTAACCGTAGCAACATTAAATCCACCCATCACCGCAGGTGTTATATTGTCCGGATGAGATTCATAAGCCAATGCCAAATTTAACAACTTACTACGACTTAGTTTAATCCCTGCACAGGCATAAGCCGATACAATGGCACTTACAATGACGGCCGATGAACTTCCCAAACCTCTTGAAATAGGTATTTCGTTTAAAAATTCAAATCTATAATGCTGAGTTTTTGTAGTCAGATTATTATAAAAATCATTGAAAATTGAAATAAACATATTATTGTCTTTCAAAACAGGATTATTTGCACCCTCACCTCTTAAAGAAACACTATGGAACTTAGACGGCTTTATAATAATCATATTTCTAAGACTTACTGCAACACCCAAAGTATCAAATCCTGGTCCTAGATTTGCACTTGTTGCCGGTACACTAACTTTTAACACTTAACTCCTTTATTATACTGCCGGTAAAACATAGTTTGGTAGATTATCCAAACTGCTCTTTATATTTTCTAAAGATTGAGGCAATTCAAAATCTCTCAACACCACCTCATCCAAATCCGATAGTACTATTTTATCATCTTTTTGTATAAAATACTTTTTACCTATTGCTTTTATAGGTGAATTTTGGTTGAGTTCAAAACCGTTAATAGCCAACAGTTCTATTTGCTTTACTATACTAATAGTTTTTAAAAATATATAGCTTACTTTTATAGACATATAGCTTCCGGGTCCATTTACGTAATAAATCTTTTTTATTTTGTAAGTTTCTAAAATATCACTAAAAATTTCAGCTATTATATCACTTGTTTTACCTGCAATTGTATGCTCTTTATAAAGTTTTTTATCTTTATAAATACCTATCAAAAGCGGATTTGCAATAGAAACTACTACGACTTCAACTTCTTGCATAAGCAACCTCAAACATCTCTTGATGTGCTATTGCCTCTTCCAAATCTACTATTTCATAGTTTTCACTTGACTCTAAAACTTTTTTTGTAAGAAGATGATTAAGATGATGACTTCCGGCTTTAGCATTGTAATACCCCACCACTGTGTATCCAAGCAACGATAAATCACCTATTGCATCAAGGATTTTATGTCTTACAAACTCATCGTCATATCTAAGACCTTCCGGATTTAGAATTTTATTCTCATCAAGAACTATTGCATTTTCTAAGCTTCCGCCAAGCACTAACCCGATACTACGCAAATATTGCACTTCATGTAAAAATCCAAACGTTCTAGCCCTTGAAATATTCTCTTTATACTCTTTGAGACTATAATCAAAATGATATTTTTGTTCCCCGATTACGGGGTGGTCGAAATTGATTGCAAAATCAAAAACTATATGCCCTGAAGGTTTTAAAATAACCACCTTACCCTTATCCTCGACTGTAATCTCTTTTTTTATAACCATTACTTTTTTAGATTTATCAAGTTCTTTTATACCTACTTCATCTATAAGCATACAATAACCGCTACTACTGCCGTCAAGTACGGGAACTTCATCATTATCAAGAATGATTCTTAAATTATCTATACCGTAAGCATAAATGGCAGACAATAAATGCTCTATCGTAGATATTTTTACCCCGTCTTTACCTATTACGGTAGCCATTTTTGTATCTATCACGTTTTCAGGGCTAAGAGGTATAGTAACACCCGCATCTTTTCTATAAAATACTATTCCCATATCGCTCTCTAAAGGTTCCAGTCTCATATTGACGGGAACTCCTTTATGGAGTCCTATTCCGACTATCTCTATAGGTTTATTTATAGTTCTTTGTTTCATTTAGTGTCTATTACCTTTTTTGAAGTTTGCATTATATCCGTAATTCTTGTTCTAATCCAATTACCGTCCATCCACTCCAAAGGATTTACTTCAATACCTTGAACTAAAACACCGAAATGTAAATGGTCGCCAAAAACTGCTCCCGTTGCACCGGTATTTGCTATTTGAGCATTGGCTTGAACTTTATCGCCTAAATTTACGTTATAGCTACTTGTATGAGCATATAAAGTAGCAAGACCTAAACCATGTTCAACTATTAAAGTATTACCGTAAATACCTAAATAATCTTGGAAAATAACTTTACCTGCATTCGTAGTATATATAGGTGCTTGTTTTACACTAGCCCAGTCAACACCTAGATGCCATTGGGTATCTATTAGTTGATTGTTGTAAAAATAGTTTCTTCTATCTCCGTATCCGGCAACTGTTCGTGAATTGTGAAGTCTTCTAAACGGTGATATATTAAACGAATCAACTTGTGCAGTATCCATTCCCGCTATACTCACTTTTCTAATTGTAGCTAAATTCTCTGCACGAAGTTCTAAATTTGCCCTCAAAAATCTTGCAACCAAATCATTATCTATCGGTTTACGTGAGTTCACTAAAACCTCTGTAGAGACATTTTCTATAAATCTATCATCGACTTTCAAATCATCAGTTTTATACTTGTACTCTCTTATATAAAGGGGAACTTTTGTAGTCGTAACATTATTCGCACTATCTTTTGCCACCAAAGAAACTTGTGAAAATTCCTCTATATCCATAGGCCATGCTATAAGTGCAACATAATAGTTTTGTTTATAAAAAGGTGTCAATTCATACCTAACTTTATCGTTAAAAGTAATATACATATCCGATAAGTTATCATCTTTTACTTCAACTACTACTACTCCGCTTCCACCCCTAACGATAGCATAAGTATTTGCTATGACGTTTGCCGTAGGTCTTGTAGTATCTACTATTAATTCTACTTCTTTTACTATGCTATTACCGTTAAAAAAATTCCATTTACTTATATCAGTGGCTTCTACGACAAGTTTTACATTTTGCTTTTGGTTAAACATACTAAGCTTAGGTGCTTTAAGATTTAGTGCTATATCGGTTTGTGGAGCAGTTAAAACTTGTGTATCAAGAACTTTATCATTTTCCCCATCAATATATGTCACTTTATAGTATTTAATACCAGTATCATCACTTATCGTTAATTTTAAATTGTCCCTTAAATTCCAATAAATCTTATCTTCTATCAAAATCTTTGGTTCATTTTGTTCAAATGCAGATGAGTTATAAATATAGACACCACTACCTACTAAACCTAAAAATAATATACCCAAAATATAGCTTACAACATTTCCGCTATTTCTAGTTCTTCTCATCAATTTCCTTTATTATCATACTTATCGCTTCTTGTATATTTGTCGTTTTTATCGAACATCCTGCAGCAAATTTATGCCCGCCGCCTTCAAATTTAGAGGCTAATGTCGATACATCAGTGTTGTGTTTGCTTCTTATTGAGATTCTTGTTTTTTTGCCAAGTACCCTAAAAAACATTGCAATATCCACAACTGCAATATTTAAAACCATATTTAGAGCATCTTCACACTCTCTTAAACTTGCTCCACACTCCTGCAACGTATTATCTTCCACATAAATTGTAGCGACTCGCCCCTCTTTATGTAAGGTCAACGTTTCAAGAACTTTAGGTATCACCCTATACTTTGCCAACGAATCATTACGTAACAGCAAATCTGCCATCTCTCCGGGATTCATTCCAAAGTCAACTAAATGAGAAATAATATCAAAAGTCCTCTTATTAGTTCTTGATGTAGAAAATCCTTGTGTATCACTATAGATACCTACATATAGACATTTTGCAATATCCTTTGTAATATCCAAAAAATTTTTAACAAAAAAATCATAAATCAGTTCAGCCGTACTTGCGCTATTACTTTCGATTATATTTAATGTTCCAAAGTCTTCATTTGAGATATGATGATCGATATTTAGTATAGGAATACCGTCAATAGGAACAAAACCAAAGCGTTTTTTATCTCCGCAATCTACCGATATAATAAGGTCGTAAAATTTCGGCAAAACGTCTGTTATCTTATCAAATCTGTTTAAAAATTTGAGTGCAGTAAATGTTTTTATATCTTTATTATAAACGGTATGTTTGATTTTTGCATCGTGAAAGTAATTTGAAAGAGCCAAGGCGGAACTTATGGTATCAGGATCCGGATTTATATGGGTTACTATCAAAATATATCTCGAAGCTTTTATAAGCTCTAAGGCTTTTGTCAAATCATTCCTTTTTTTAGCTTTATTTCCAATCTATCAATCGAATTTCATGGAGAAATCTAACCAAGTAGCCTGATGAATAATAGCCCCTGAACTTATAGCGTCCACTCCACTCATTGCATAGTTTCTTATTGTATCTAAATTTACATTACCGCTTGCTTCAAGAAGAATATGGGGATAATTTTGATTTCTAAACTCTACCACCTGCTTGATTTGTTCCGTGTCCATATTGTCGCACATTATTATATCGGCACCTGCGTCCATAGCTTCTTGAACTTGTTCGAAAGTTTCACACTCTATCTCGATTTTTGTTACCCAAGATATTCTTTTTCTTGCGGTTTTGACAAACTCTTTTAAATCAGGTATTGTTTTTAAGTGGGTGTCTTTAAGCATCAAACAATCATCAAGCCCAAGCCTATGATTAATAGCTCCTCCTACTCTACTTGCATACTTTTCAAAATCCCTAAGCTGTGGTCTTGTTTTTCTTGTATCAAGTAAAACCACACCGGTTCCTTCTATAGCTTTTGCATATTTACTTGCCATAGTAGCAATTCCGCTTGCATGTTGAAGCATATTAAGGAACGTTCTTTCACTACTTAAAAGGATAGAAGCTTTCCCCTCAAGCTCTGCTATTATGTCACCTTTTTTTATCTCATCACCGTCACGCTTTAAAAACCTACAATCAAATTTTTCAGTTTTTGCCAATATTCTAGCATATTTGACACCGGCTAAAATACCGTCATCTTTACAAATTGCACGGGCCGTAAATCTACCTTTTGGGGCTATATCAAAAAACAAATCCCCTCTACCGTTATCTTCAATTATAGCTTGTTTAACAAACTTCCTAATATTTATCATTTTTAACGAATCCTTAGATTTTTTAGCTTATTTCAAACATTCTTTGTAGTGCAATCTTTGCCCAATGCACAACATCTTCCGATACGAAAACTTCATTAGTAGGCTTTCCATCTTCTATCGATTTCAACGTATCATATAAATCTTGCAAAGTTGTTTCGTTCATAGTAGGACACTCCGGCTTAGTGCTACTTAAAATATAAGTATTTTTCTCTCTTAAACGATTCACCATATTATACTCGGTACCGACTACTACCTTTTGGTCTTCCGGTAAAGATTTGATATATTGTATAAGTTGACTTGTACTACCGACAAAATCAGCTTTTTCAACTACTTTTACGTCACACTCAGGGTGAACCGCTACTATAATCCCAGGATACTTTGACCTATAAAAATCTATATCCTCAGGAGTGAATAATTGATGTACGGCACAAAACCCGTCATAACATATAATATCGGCATCGTTTGGATTCGTACCGTCACCCAACACACACGATTTCAACCCCATTTTGATAGCAAAATTTTGCCCCAAACAACGATCAGGTACAAAAAAGATTTTTTTACCGCTTTTAAGCCCTTGTTCTATTATCTTAAAAGCATTCGAACTTGTACATACAAGCCCACCCATTTGCCCTACTCTAGCTTTTACTTCGGCACTTGAATTAATATACGTAATAGGTAAAATATCCTCGTTTTTTATGCCGTATGAGTTTAATTTAGCAAGATTTTCATCAAAATATGCCACGTCTATCATTCTTGCCATTGAACAACAAGCTACTTTAGACATCAAAACTCTTTTTTCAGGTGCTATTATCTTAACACTTTGCCCCATAAATCCCACACCGCAAAATACTATATACTCACTATTTGTTTGAGATGCTTTACGTGCAAGTTCCAAACTATCACCGACGATATCCGCAAGTTCAAAAACCTCATCTTTTTGATAAAAATGGGCTACCACGGTCACGTCTAGCTTTTGTTTTAGTCTTTTTATCTCTTCTTTTAAATCCAACTCTTAACCTTTATATTGGGTAAAAGGTAAAAGGTAAAAGGTAAAAACTCCAAATACCAAACCTTACAAACCCACTTACTTTAACTTACATTTATCTAAATATAACAAATTTTTAGTTACAATCACATAAATTACAAAGATTAAAATTTTGAAGGATTCAAATGGAGTTTTTTGGTAACATAGTGGAGTTTTTTGGTAA
>DYJR01000003.1:0-20168 GCA_020723015.1 Arcobacter nitrofigilis | reverse complement strand
ATAGTGGAGTTTTTTGGTAACATTAATATACAGTTTTTTATATTGGCTTATTTAGTAGGTTCTATACCTTTTGGTCTTATTTTGGCAAAGCAATTTGCAGGTGTTGACGTGCAATCTAGCGGAAGTAAAAGTATAGGTGCTACAAATGTTTTAAGGGTAGCAAAAGAGATAAATCCTGCCTTGGCCAAAAAACTAGGTGCTGCGACTTTGATACTTGATGCACTCAAAGGGACTCTTGTAGTAGTAATAGGTATGCTTGTCGGACTTTCACAAGAAACTTTATGGGGTGTTGCTATTTTGGCACTTTTGGGACATTGTTACAGTGCATATTTGAAATTTGAAGGTGGCAAAGGGGTAGCTACTGCTCTTGGAGTATTGATAGTTTTACTTCCTATTCCTACTATTATCGGTGGTATAGTGTGGGCAATAAGTGCAAAAACAATCAAAATATCATCGGTATCATCTCTTCTTGGACTTGTAGGAGTTATAGTTTCTACTTATATATTTGCCGATGGGCTTGGGGTTGGTTCTAATACTCCTTTGTACATTATAGCTTTTATAGTGATTTATAAACATATCCCAAATATCGTAAGGCTAGTAAAAGGGGAAGAGAAGAAAATCATTGGTGGTTAGTTATTAGTATATTAGTTATTAGTAAGATTATAAAATTTTTATTTCCCCATAATATACCAATATACCAATATACCAATTACAAAAAGGTTTCTTATGAAAATATATATCGAAGATTTAACATTTGAGTGCATAATAGGTGTACTTGACTTTGAACGTACAACACCGCAAAAAGTAATAGTTAATTTTCAGTGTGAATACGATTTTCACGATAACGTCTATCTTGACTATGCAACCATAGCAAACGATATTATAAACGTTATGCAAAAGGGTCAATTTGAACTTTTGGAAACTGCTATTTTGAAAATCAAAGAAGCTTTATTACAAGAATATGATTTGACAAATATTTTTATTAAGATTACCAAGCCTGATATTCTACCGAATATGAAAGTAAGCGTAAGTAATTAAACAATACCGACTATATGTCGGCATCGTTTACTAGAATTTATATCTTAAGTTTGCGTAAGTGTATCTTCCCAGTTCATTCAACATCATTATACCGTCACTAGTTCCTGCCAATGTTAAATCTTTATATGTGTTTGATACGGCATATGTTTTATCAAAAATATTATCCATACCGAAAGTCATATCAAAGTTTTTAGATACTTTATAATTGTATTTAGCATTCAACACACCGTAACCTGCCATTGCTTGTTCACCGTTATCTTCATCATAGTTGCTCCAGTTTTTTGCTGCAACAAGTTCTAATCTTAGATTATGCGCAGATTTTTCATAGTTTATACCGATGTTTGTTTTAAGAGGAACAATATCCGCCAAATCTTTGTCCGTTTGACCTGCTAAAGCATTGTCTTTTTTACCTCTTTGCCAACTTGCCATCAAATCCATAGAGATTTCATCATTGATATATTGATATGCAGATACCTCTATACCGTAAATCTTAGCATCAACGTTTACGTATTCTTGATTGGTAGAGTGATAATATATATAATCTTTTAAATCACTATAAAAAAGCTTTGTTTTTGCTCCGTTGCTATTGCCGGTATAATCAAACCCTACATCAATTTCTCTGTTTTTTGTTTGTTTTACATCACCGTCAGCCTTAGCCGTACCACCCATATATAACTCTTTTGCATCGGGTACCCTTGCACTTTGACCGATTCCGGCAAAAATATCTAAGCTATCATTCAAAGCATAAGTAGCCAAAATATTCGCCGATAAAGATTTATAGTCAATATCTCTATCAGCAGTAGCACTCATAGATTTAGCTACCTCGTTTGCTTTTACGTTTGTATTATCATATCTTACACCCATAGCTATTTCAGTATCACCTATTTGCGTAGTAGATTTTGCAAAAATAGCTTTATTTTTTGTATCCACATCAGGCATAAAATATCTATCCGTCATACCAGCCGTCATACCTGTATAACCGTTTATTGAATGATATTTATTCCCGTTCCAATTTCTTTTACTTGTATCTAGCCCTATATCTACTTTTGAGTCATTTATATCAAACGAATTTTTAAGTTTTATCCCTTCGATCTCACTTTCCACATAAGCATCCATATAAGCTAAAGGATTCATATTGGCTCTATATTTTGTACTCATAAGATGTTCAACCGTTGATTTATATGCCTCTATCTTCAAAGCATCTGAATAATCTCCGATATTTTTAATAGTTGCACCCAAAGTATAAATATCGCTATCATCATATATCGCATCCATCGTACTTGAAGGATAAAGTATATCATCGCTTCTATTTGCCGTATATCCAAATCTTATTTCACTATTTTCTGTAGGATTTACAAAAAGTTTTAAAGTATTTGTTTTTTTAGTATATGCTTCCATATCTACTTTAGAAGTTGCATACTTTTGTGTAGGTGTGCTTACTTGAGAGTTCAACTGCTCCGCCATAGTATTGCCGCTTCCATCTTCATATTGGTCACTATTTTCATAAGAGCTACCGACTAAAACTCTTATTTTTTCATCACCGCCGCTTACGTTAGCGCTTAGTTTACTATAACCGTAACTACCTTTATTGAGGTTGATATCTCCGTTTACTCCGGCTTTTGGGTCTTTAGTTTTTATTTTTACTTGACCGCTTAAAGTACCCATATTCTCTACGTCAAAAGGTCCGCCTATTACCTCGATGTCTTCAACGTT
The DNA here is from genome assembly GCA_020723015.1 of Arcobacter nitrofigilis. Lineage (GTDB taxonomy): Bacteria > Campylobacterota > Campylobacteria > Campylobacterales > Arcobacteraceae > UBA6211. The sequence continues at coordinate 17,417 of DYJR01000003.1, read as the reverse complement.
ATTTGTAACTATATGTGAGGTAGGCGGGTCCATTCTGTTTGGACAAGCGCCGCAAACTTTTGCATCATCTATTACGACTACGATGTTGTCTTTTTTTTGACTTCTGACCAACACATCGTTTGCAATACCGCTTCTTCTTATCAAATTTACGCTTGAACTGTTTTTACTAAGAGCCTCTGCAAGATCAGCTGATTTCAAATCCTCACCGCTTACGTTTTCTATTTTCTGGCTCACACCGTTTTCGCTGACGCTTATAGTTCCAAGGTCTGCATCATTTGCGACCAAAAAAGAAGCTGCAACGGCAGATATTAGTATTGTTTTTTTCATATTTACCTCTACTTAATTTAAGTTGTGGCAAATTCTATCAAGTAAGTGTTAATTAAACGTTAATTATCTCTATTTTATCGGCAAGAATATAACATAAATAAGATTTTACGTTTTTTGAAGATGTTATTTGAGAAATTGCTTTTTTATAAAATGAAACTTGTTTGATATACATATCATGATGCTCTTTCCCGGTTTTATAATCTATAATGATATACTCATCACCCTTTTGCACCAACAAATCTATAATTTTTATTTCACCGTTATATGCCAACGGTTGTTCTTTTTTGATATTTGTACTATTTTGAAGCAAGTTTTGAAAATCATTATGGGCAAACAACATCTTAATCCTACCGTACATATCAATAAAATCCCTATTTTCAAGGATATAAGAAAATTTTTGTTTGGATATATCTACAATAAAATCTATTTCATCTAGGCTAAAATCTTTGGCATTTTCTAGTGCATGGTGAGTTGCTATACCGAAATATTTTGCTTTGAGATTATTTATCTCATCGTTTGAAGACTTGATACTAAGCTCTTGTAATCCCAAATTCAAAGGCTTATATTCTATCTCTTCAATCGTATTTTCTATTGTATTTTTTATTTCGCTTTGTACTAAAACACCCTTTTTGCAATCACTTAAATTCAAAATATCAAAAATAGATTTCTCTTTTTTTAGCACTATTAGATTACTCTTTGCCCTTGTAAGTGCCACATATTGAACATTTATAGTATCAAAGATACTCAAAGCCTCCTCTTTATCTAGTGCATTTGCGAAACTCTCGTCAAAATACTCTTTTTCTGAGATTTTATAATGTACTTTTTCCAGTGTTATCCCGTCATATTCAAAGACAAAAGGCTCATTTTTATTTGAATCACGTTTAAGTTTATCTACGACTATCACGGTTTCATACTCAAGCCCTTTTGATTTAAAAATAGTTAGCACTGAAATACCGCTTGTTGCACTATTTTGGATACTTGCATCAAGATTATCTATTTTATAAACAAAGTCAAATATATCCACGTACGCAGAAGCATTTTCGATAAGCCTTATGACGTTTTCATCTATTACACCGAGCATCAGTGCTATATCATAGAGTGTTTTTTCCAAAGAATTAGCTTTTATATCATACTCCAATACTAGCTCTTCATCACTTCTTTTGCCGATTAAAGATAATGTATTGACTTTATAAATATCCTCTTTAAAAAACAGATATTTCACACCGTTTATCAACGCTTTTACATTTTGTTGATTTATAAGTCTTGAAGTCATATGGGTAGTTATCTCCACACCCAAATCACTCCTTTGCAAATAGTGATAAATATTCAAAACCTCTTCATTGGTAGATACCAAGATAGCCGTACCGTTTAAATCCACACCGTTTTGTTTAAGCTCTTTTAGCTTCTCATAAAGCCCCAAATAAGGCTCATCACCCTCTAAATTAGAATCGGTTACTATCTCTACGTAACCACCCTCTTTTACACTTTTTTGGTAGTCATATTCATAATTCGGAAGTTTGATAAATGTATCGTTTACAAACTCAACCACCTCTTTTTTACTCCTATAATTGGTATCAAGAGTTTGTTCACTTACTTGCGGATAACTTTGTAAGATGTAGTCAAACAGCTCTTTATTTCCACCTCTAAATCGGTAAATGGACTGTTTGATATCTCCGACGTAAAAAAACGTTTTAAACCCGTCTCCACCGGATAAACACTCCTCTATCATCGGAAGTAAAATATTAAACTGCTCTATGGAAGTATCTTGAAACTCATCTATCAAAATATGGGAATACCTTGAATCAAGTCTAAAATACAAAAACTCTTTATCTATAAGTTCACTCACCAATTTCAAAGCAAAATTAGTAATATCGCTAAACTCCAAATACCCTTTTTTGAGTATATAATTTGTTCTAAACTCTTTGAATTGATTAAATAAAGTCAAATATTCTATGATAGCGTTGTTTGAGCGAATATCAAAATAGACTTTTAATTTTGATTTTAGCTCAAAAAAAGTCTGTGCGGATACGGCATCATCAAACTTTTTCAAATCCCTATACTCACTCAAACTATCTCTTACTAGCCATGTTTTATTTAGTAAATCACCCAAATTATCAAACTCCAGAGCTCTTTTTGCATTTACACCCATTTGCTCTTCGTAAGCTTGATATATATGGGATTTGAGTCTGTTTGCTATCTCTAAAATATCTTGTGTGACATCTTCCAAACTCTCTTCATACACTTTTAAATCAAATTTTAAAGAGGACTCTTTTTGAATAAAAAATTTAAACAACGACATGACGGATGGAAGTTTTTTATTTTCATGTATATAAATATGAACAAAGCTTGAAAAGCTTTTTTTATCAAGTGATTTTAGGAAATAAAAGCTAAGTTCATCTATATCATCGTTTCCAATATCAAAACTATCAAAAATACCTATATATCCCCCAAACTCTTTTAAAATTTGATTTATAAACTTATCTATAGTATAAATTGCCAAATTCTCTTTTATGACCAAATCTTGTATAAAATCTTTTTTTGCTAATATCTCATCTATACCCATAGCCGTATTTTGAGCTATTTGCTCCAAATAAGCACTATCTTGCCCAAATGAGAAAACGGTATTTAATATCCTTTGTTTCATCTCGTTTGCGGCTTTATTTGTAAAAGTCAGGGTCAATATCTCGTTTGGTTTTGCACCAAGAAGAAGCAAAGATATATATCGCACCGTTAATGCAAACGTCTTACCGCTTCCTGCACTTGCTTTTAATGCTACATGACTAACCATTACTTTATCCCGCATATTGTTTTATATGGACAAAATTCACAAGTTGCTTTTTTTGTCGTTTGTTCAAAATTGACGTTCTTTGTATGAAGTGTTTGCAAAATTTCATCAAGAAGTATAAGCTTTTCTTCTAGCATCTCCTCTTTCAAAAACACTCCCCCATTCACATCATAATAAGATGCTTCTTGTACATTTTGCCCACCAAGCCCCAACACATAAAATTCAAGTTGAAAATCACTGGTTTCTTTGTATGTTTTTGGTGTATCTACCTTTAAACTTTGGGATGTTTTATAATCTATTATATAAAATGCTCCGGCTTTTTTATCAATCCTATCTATCACACCTTCTAGCTTGATACCGCCGTGTAACACTGAAAATCTTTTTTCCGTATCCACTACCGTATAGCCATCTTGAAACCTTTTTTCTTGAATATGGGCAAATTTATACAAACTTCGCCTATACAATTCAAGGTCAAGTTCCAACATAGGATTTTTTGCTAGGTTTTGCTCCAATGATATTTCAAAATCTATAGCTTGTTTTATCTCTTTATAGTCGTATAAGTTTTTGTGTTTTACAAAAAGATTTTGCAAAATCTTATGTATAACCGTTCCCGTTTCATACCCTTTTGGCATCAAAGATATAGTATGGTCTTTTATCTTATAAATATGTTTGTATAGATATTTTCGTTTACAATCAAGCAAATCTTTTAGTGATGTTGCACTAAAGGCAAACTTTGATAAATCGATTTCTAAAACATACTCATAATTTTTTTTATCAAGCTTAGTAGAAGAATAAAGGATAGATGAATACTGGGTATTTTTTGTGATAAGGCTATCATCAAAAAGCTCTTTTGCAAATCTGCTTATCATATTTTGTTCATCGTCTATATAAGATATTCTTACGTCTTTAGCATTATCGAATAATGTTTTATAATAGTATTTTTGGAGATTTTGCCGTTTTTGAGGTGTAGGAAGGTTTACTAGCTCCTTTATGTGGGAAGATAAGAATTTATCTTTGACACTTCTTTTTGGAGCTTTATCATCGTTAAAATCAACAACGATGACCCCGTCAAAACTAACTCCCCTAGTCTCAAGAAGTCCCATAACCGTTATTTTCCCACCCATTACATCATCAAATGAGATGTTAGAGACATTATCAAAAAATAGCTTTATCGCATTTGATAACAATATCTCATCACCGTTATACAATAAAATATCAAGTTTATACACTATTTCATCTATTTTTTCTTGTAACTCTTTTTCACACTCGCCTATTAACGATAAAAAAAGTGTAAAATTTTGTTTTGTCAAAGGCTTAAAATAAATGGGTTTTAGTTCATCGTCAACTCTTTTTATATCCAATCCAAAAAAATCCAATTTCTCTTTTGTTCTAATATTTGAATCATTCAAATACTCTATCAAAGCATTTAGTTTTTTATAATAGATATTATTTTTGACGCTTTTACCCATTGCAAAGTTAAAGTATTTTTCATTATCAAATACTTCCAAATACTTGGCAAACGACTCGTCAGGCAAAATCACAGCAATATTTTCCGCTTTGATACCACTATTTATCATTTCGTATATTGATGATTTTACAAATGCAACCTGTGCAATTTTATTACTTAACCCGCTTATATTTACCGCTTGTATCTGTTTTGGACTCTTTGATGAAGATTCTATTTTTTTAGCAGATAGATTAAAAACTACATCACTATTATTATCAAACTTCACACCAAACATCTCATGTAAAAAATCTATATTGTAAATATTTGTTTTAAACACCAAGTTTATATTGTATGATAGTGATATTTCATCTAATACTTTATATTCAAATTTAGTTAAAAACCCTTGCAGATATATTGTTATGCTATTATATCTTGAAAGATAGTTATTATTTAAAACATAGCTTCCGGTCATATTAGTTCTATCTATAAAGCTATTCTTTGCAAGAAGATTGGAAAACTCTTTATAAAGGTTTTCCAGTATTGTAAGATGTTCAATATATTCTTCATAGATATCTGCAAGCTTAAGACTATTTATATCTACCGACTCACTGGAGAGTTCATCAAAAAATCTAAAAATATAATCGCTTTGTTTTAAAAAAGTCGTAAAATTATTGGAAAGGGCAAGTTTTGTAATATCTACGTTATCCGTAGCTTGTTTTAGAAGAAGAAACCTTTTTTCGGCACTGATTGATGATTTATTTGGAAAGCTTAGAGAATTTCGGAAGAAATCACTAATAGTTATGCAAGTAGGTAAAAAAGTATTCCCATCTAAAGCAGAGGATATATAACCTCTAATTGCCCTAGAAGTAGGGAAAACTTTCAAATCACCTTGCATTTTATTGATACTTATTTAGAGTTTGTTTTTATAAAGAAGTAACCTTTATCTTCACCAACGGTAACAATACCGTTTACATTCCAGTTAGAGACCCTAGGAACTTCAAAACTTGATACAAATTTATCTTCAACAAATTCAAAATTTGTTAAATCTATATCGTTAGTATTATTACTAGCAATTGTAACCATAGCATGAATAGATACATTTTGAGATACTACGTTGCCTTCTTTATCTTTTATAATAACGGCAAACTTATTAGTACCTACTTTTAGGAAATTTCTATACATACCTTTTTCTTCAACAACACGTTGAGCCAAAAACATTTCACTCAAATCTAAAGGTGCAGTTTTTTCGTCATTATATACAAACTGTATATCATATTTTTGAGTAAATTTACTATTAGCCTCTACCATAAGATTGAATTTATCATCAATCTCATTTTTTGTTTCAAAAAATGTTTTGTCTAACTGTACAGGTAAACTTGTAGCACTTCTAATAGTCCAAATAATCATCACTAGTCCAACCAAAAACAATCCAAAAATGTACAGAGCAGACCAATTAAATTTTTTCATAAGACACCTTTTATTTTCTTTGTTTCATTATTACGTAAGTATACAGTATAATACCACCGAATACCAAAAAGTACATCAACACTTTCCATATAGTTCCCGCAGTTCTTCCCCCACTCCCTATACTACTCTCTAAAACAACATTTTTAGATAGTGCCAATCTATCTGCTATTTCTGCATACCCGTTAAGTATCGCTGCACTCGTTTTTGCGTAAAGTGTATTTTTATCTTTTGAAGCAAGTAATGGTACAACATAACCGTTTAATATATCATTTTTATCTAATATTTGTTTTAAATCATCAGACATTAATAAGTTTACATGTGTTTGATCAATAGCCATAGTAAGTACGACATAAGGCTTATTTAAATCTTTAACTAAATCATTTTCTATAGTTTTAATTTTTTCTAATTTATCTTTTATATCTATGTCCATAGATATATCATAATTTTCTTTTGCATATACGTAAATATTTACACCGAGTTTCAATTGAACTTCACTACCTATTTCATAAATCTTACCTGCCGCTCTTGAATCAAGTAAATCATCACATTCTATTATATAAGGATTGTTTGTAGTAGCGTATAAAAAAGTTGTTGAAAGAATTAAGAAGAGAGAAAAAACTCTCTTCTTAATATAAAAAATCTTGCTCATCTTATCCAATACATATTCTACTTGGATCAAGAAATGATAAATAAATTGATAGTAGAGCAGATACTACCAATAAAACGCCTATAATTTTATCCATAATAAGCTCCTTACTTAGACGGTGCATAGTCTACATTTTTGTATTGCTCCGCAGAAGGTGCAATAAATTTTAGACCATTAATATCTTGGTTTACGGTATATGGATTTTGAGCCTCAGCAGCTTGTACCACTATTGCATTATAAACCAATACTCCTAAGATTGATAAAAGTAATACAACAGCTATCAAGAACCCACTTAAACCGTGAAGAAGACTAAAAAGACCTCTTTCATTTTCATTCATTTGTGTATTTCCAGCCATCTTACTTCTCCTCTATACTTCTTAAATAACTAGCAAGTGCTTTGTATTGAGTATCATTCAATCTACCTTTGAAATTAGGCATGATACCGATATTTCCAACTTTACCGTGATCAAGAACAGAAGCTACCAAAGCATCGTCGTAAGCTTTTAAGTTTACTCCTACACCTTCGATACCTGTTCCGTCAACATTATGACAACTAGCACAGTTATTAGCAAAAATCTCAGCACCAGCATGACCTTCCGGCATACCTTTAGCTACATACTCAGCAACATTGTTAATCTCAGCATCATCAGCTAATAAGCCCATCGGCATACCTGCAGGATATGTATTAGCAAAGTTGTTTGCACCGTTTTTTATTACATGAACAACAGAATCTTTAGAGATTCTTTTTGTAAGTTCTTGTGCTTTACCATCGATACCTTTAGCATCAACACCGTGGCAAGGAGCACATTGAACTAGGAAAATAGACTCACCCATTGCATTTAAAGTTGCAGCATCAGGATTTTGCCATTTAGCTTCATATTTTCCGTTATATTCTAAAACTTCTTCATTGTACTGACCTATTTGTGAAAAACCGTTTGTCGGATATCCAACCGTCCAATACCAAAAAAGCCACACTAAAGTACCGATAAATGCAAGTCCCCATCCTGTTGGAATTGGGTTTTTGTACTCACCGATACCGTCCCAGTTATCTTCTGCCAGTTCACCACCAGCTTTATCGTTTTTAATTTGTTGAACATATTTCATCGCAACAAATACCGTAATGGTAATAATTGCAAATCCAGCCAACATTGTAAGGTCGTTTATGTAATCCTCACCAAGCTTAAAAGCATCACCTGCAACGATGTAGGTTCCTGCCATTAATGCAACAATAAGAATTATACCACCTATCCACATAGATTTCATATCAGCTCTCCTTATCTTTTTTTTCGCTGTTTTCTTTTCTACTTTCTAAAGGTTTAGATTCTATACTATCATCCAATACAAGTTTGGAATATTTTTCAAAATCCCTCTCGCCTTTTTTATCCCTTCTATATATAGAGTAAGCATAGCTATAAAAAACTATGAATACTATCAAAATGAGAAAAAATTTAGCATAACCTTGTACCGTTAACAGTGTTTCGTAATCCATTACCAACCTTTATTTTAGTGAATTCAAATACGCAATTAATGCAACAATTTCAGGAATCTCACCACGAGCAACTGCATCTTTAATATCTTGGTTTTTCATACCTGCAGCTATAACTTTCGCTTCTTCTAAAGCTTTCGCTTTAGCTTCTTCAAAAGTCCCTAGAGGTACGTCAATTTGTCCATCACCGTCTATATCCTTATCATACGGAGTATTGAATACGGCTTTTACGGTAAATGCTTCTGCATAAGCAGTTTCTACATCTGCAAGATTTGTAAATTGATGTTTGTACGCAGGCATAATTGAACTCGGAACAACTGACTTAGGATCTAACATATGGTTTTCATGCCAGTCTGTCGTTCTGTAGTTTCCTACCCTCATCAAATCAGGACCAGTTCTTTTTGAACCCCATAGAAAAGGTCTATCATAAGCATACTCACCGCTTAAAGAATACATACCGTATCTATCAGTTTCTGATTTAAACGGTCTAATCAATTGCGAGTGGCATGCATTACAGCTATCTTTTATATATACGTGTCTTCCCGTAAGTTCTAAAATTGAGTACGGTTTAGTACCAACTGTCGGCTTACTTTGTTTTGCAAAATCAGGAATTACTTCAATAATACCAGCAAATGCAACTGTTAAAAATACGGCTACCGCGAAGAAAAACGGTCTTTGTTCTAACCAATGAAACATTTTCTACCTCCTCTTCTTAAGCTGCCATAGGCGATGCATTAACAGGTTCTTTATCAAGAACTCTACCTGCAGTTGCCGTTTTATACATATTGTATGCAAACATAAAGAAACCTACTAAATACATTGATCCACCTACAGCTCTAATTGTATAGTACGGTTGAAGTACTGTTACAGTATCGATAAATGAGTAAACTAATGAACCATATTCATCATAAGCTCTCCACATCATACCTTGTGTGATACCAGCGATCCACATAGATGTAAAGTAAAGAACGATTGCAGTTGTTTGTAACCAGAATTGTGTTTCCATTAATGATTTAGAATAGATTTCTCTACCGTACATTCTTGGAGCCATGTGGAACAATGCAGCCATAATCATAAATACAACCCATCCAAGAACACCGTCGTGAACGTGACCAGGAATCCAATCTGTAAAGTGTGCAATAGCATTAACAGATTTGATTGATTGGATTGGACCTTCTATTGTACTCAACATATAGAATGTTGAAGCAAGAACCATGAATTTAATCAATGGATTTGTTTGTAATTGGTTCCACTCACCCTTCATAGTTAAAAGCATATTAATAGCTGAACCCCATGACGGTAAAATAAGAACAACTGACATAACTGAACCCATAGTTTGCATCCAATCAGGAACAGTACTATAAATCAAGTGGTGTCCACCTGCCCATAAATAAACAAACAACAGACCCCAGAAAGCTAGGATTGAAAGTTTATATGAATAAACATTTTGTGCAGATTCTTTTGGTAAGAAGTAGTAAACCATAGCAATAATCGGAACAGTAAATACGAAAGCAACAGCGTTGTGTCCATACCACCATTGAACTAATGCATCATTTGTACCAGCATACATAGAAACTGAATGCAAGATTGAACCGTATCCAGAAACAAGTGCAGTCGGAACAGCCATATTGTTAAATAGATAAAGCATAGCAACACCTAAGAACGTTGCTATATAGTACCATACAGATATATAAAGAGTTCTCTCTCTTCTTATACCGATAAGTCCAAATATAGATACACCCCATAATACCCACCAAACAACAACAAGTAAATCTAAAGGCCACTCTAATTCAGCATACTCTTTTGAAGTAGTAATACCCATGAAAAGTGTAACTACCGCTAAAAGAATTGTTATAAAGTATAGTAAGAAGTGTAACTTACCTACAGCTAACAAAAATGGTGATTCTTTTAGGGAAACTTTTAATACTCTTTGACCTACATAATACCATGTAGCAAAGATACCACTAAGAGTAAAACCAAAAGCAACACCATTTGTGTGTAAAGGTCTTAATCTTGAAAATGTACTGTACTCACCCGCTAAATAGTTTAGTTCAGGGAAAGCTAATTGGAATGCCAATACAACACCTATCGTCATACCAATGATACCAAACAAAATTGTCGCAAACGTAAACGCTTTTGCAACTGAGTAATCATACTCAATTTTTGCACCGTTTTGCATCAATCTCCTCCTAAATTTTTAAGATACAAGCAGACGTTAGTCAACTTATCAGCATAATCTTAACCAAAGTCATCTAAAATTAAGCTTAATGTATATTAGATTTTTAGTTATTATTTTAAGATTAGATTAAACTAAAAGCAGGTTATATTCGTTATTTCTTTTTTTGTGGGATAAATAGGTTACACATCGGTAATATTTTGTACATTATAAATACCGTATCATTAGTATAAATAATTAATATTGGAATAAATTATCAGTTTTTAAAGAAATCTTTTAAAGCAGATAAAGATTCCCGTTTTAAATCAGACTCTTTTAATGATTCTCTTTTATCATATAATTTTTTACCTTGTGCAGTAGCTATTTCAACCTTTATTTTATTATTGTCATTAAAATACAATTTCAAAGGAACTATTGTAATACCCTCTTTAGTTACTTTTTGATATAGCTTCGCTATCTCTTTTTTATGTAATAAAAGTTTCCTATCACGTCCTTCATCCGGTCTATATGTACTATGAGCAGTATCCAAATGTGAAATATGCATATTAAGTAAAAAAACTTCACCTTTTATAATACGTACAAAACTATCTCTAAGATTTACACGTCCCGCCCTTATGGCCTTGACTTCGCTTCCCATTAGCTCTATTCCGGCTTCATATTTATCCAATATAAAGTAATCATGCAATGCTTTTTTGTTTGGGAAACTAAGTCTCGTATTTTTCTCTTTAGCCATTATTGCTTACCTTAAAAAATGAACTTCCGCTACCGCTGAAATAAAAGTGCTGAGTGCTGAGTGCTGAGTGCTGAGTTATAAGATTTGGATATAGTGTAATTGCCGGGAGATATAAATCATTTGCTTGTTCAATAGTAAGCTCTTTTAATATATCTACACTTTTCATACCAAACAACCTATCCTTCTCTTGCACCGATAACTCTTTATAAAATTTTTCTCTAAACATAGTAAAAACCTTTGCCGTATTACACTCTACTTTAGGGGTAAATACCTCTATATCAAGAGCCTTTTCGTCAAACTTTTCTACTATTTCACCTATTCCGCTTACATTTGCACTCTCATAGCCGTAAACAAAAAACGAAACATCTGCTCCAACGCTACAACCAAGTTGTGACAACTCCTCTTTTGATAAATTTAAATCACAATACTCGTTACACATATTTAAAAATGTTGCAGCGTCGCTACTTCCACCGCCAAGTCCTGCAAATTCAGGGATATTTTTTGTTACTTTAACGCTATGATTCTTAAAAAACTGCTCCATCTCAGGTTTTATGTCAAGCAATTTCAAATAACACTTATATATAGTATTCTTTTCCAACTCACAACCGAATTTTCCAATTAAGCTAAACTTATTCGGAAAATCTTTTACGAATTCTATCTCATCATATAAATTCTTCACAATCATAAATCTAGATGCTATTTCATGGTAATTACCACGCATACCCGTTATTTTTAAAAAAATATTAACTTTTGCAAACGCTTTTTGTTTCATCATAACAACACTTTATTGAGTATATAATCTACTTGTTCATTTTGAATTTGGATTATACTAAAAAAATCATCAAAAACTACCAAATACTCGCCGTCGTTTTTATCTTTAAAATAATCTATTCCCAACTTTTTACCGTCATACATCCACTCTTTAGTTCCATAATATTCATTTACGGGCAAATCAATAAATTCCAATGGATTTAAAGCCTGTTCATCCATATATACAAACTTACCTTCATTTAGCCTCTCTAAATAACTAAGTGTCCCCTTTACATTGAGTTTATCACATATCAACTGAGCCAAACTTCTAATATAACTACCCTCGCTAACTTCTGCTTCAAAGGTAATAAATGGATGGGAATATGAGATAAACTTGATATTTGATATATTCATAATAGATTTTTTTAGTTCAAATTCTACATCATCCCTCGCTAAATCATAAGCCCTTTTGCCGTCAACCCATTTTGCACTAAATTTTGGAGGTACATACTCAATATCACCAACAAAACTATTTACGGTATCAATAATTTTCAAGCTATCCAAAGAATCTATTAAATCAATAGATGTTACATTTTCTATATCAAAAGATTCACTCTGGGCTCCTAGCCAAATAACGGCTTTATAACTTTTAGGTGTTTTTTGTAAAAATCTAAAAAGTTTCGGATACTGCCCAAACGCAACAATCAAACATCCACAAGCAAATAGGTCCAATGTACCGCTAAACCCTGCTTTTTTGACCTTATATCTCTTTTTAATTCTATGCAAGAAACTATTGGAACTCATATTGATAGGTTTTTTGGCAACAAACAATCTATTATCAAGAGACTGAGACAAATTTTTTTCCTTATAATTTTTGTAATTAGTAATTGGTATATTGGTTATTAGTAAGAAGACTAACTATTCCCAATACACCAATACACTAGATTTTTTCGACAAAAGATGATAGTATATCCTTCTTTGATCCACCGAAATTAATAGTAAGTTTTAGTTCTTTACCGACTCTTTGTACACCGATAACCCTACCCATGCCGAAAATCTTATGCTTTATTAAATCACCGTTTTTATATGCTGCTGTTTTTTCTATATTTAGTGATCCCTCAATAAGCCCTGATTCCGTTAAAAATCTACTTTTTTGTAAATCGGTTCGTCTTCCTTTATAAAATCTACTATGCACGTAACTAACGGTTAGTTCGTCTATTGCCCTTGTAAAAGCAACATATCCTAGTCTTCTCTCTTCTTCTATATCGCTTCCGTCACCGATTAAAGGGAAAAACCCCTCCTCCATGCCTATTATAAATATATGTTTATACTCAAGCCCTTTACTTGCATGTATGCTCATCATTGATACACCGTCGTTATCAAGGTTGTCTTGTTCACTTTCTAGTGCTATATTTGCCAAAAATTCATCAAGTTTAGCATCAGGATTTTGGATAAAGAAATCCCTAATATAGCCGTAAAACTCATCAATATTAGCTATTTTATCATAACCGTCCGGAATACCGTGATACTGCTCCTTAAAATCAAAAGTCTCTTCAAAAAGGTCCAAAAATCTCATTTTGGAATCTTTTAAAATATCTTGTAAATCCATAACCGAAGCTAAAAATACTTTTAATGTTCTAGCATTCTTTTGACCGACTATACCGCTAAGCTCTGCAGGAGTAGAATCATTGATAATATTATAAATAGATTTTTTTTGTTCAATTGATTCTAGGTCAAGCTTATCTATAGTTGTTTTACCGATGCCACGTTTTGGTTTATTTATGATTCTTTTAAATGAAAAATTATCGTTTGCATTTGTAATAACCCTAAAATATGCTATCAAATCTTTTATTTCTGAACGTTCATAAAACTTAATACCACCCACTAAGTTATATCCTAACCCGGCTTTATTAAAACCTTCTTCCAAAGAACGACTAAGTGCATTTACCCTAAATAATATAGCTATATCTTTAGGACTTACTCCTTGGGAAATAAGAGATTTTATATCACTTATAAGCTTTCGTGTTTCTTCATTCTCGTCCATAGATTCATAAACTCTAACACTTTTACCCTCACATCTAGTACCCTTTAATGTTTTGCCTAACCTGTCACGATTATGTTCTATTAGTAAATTTGCATGCTTTAAAATCGTATCGGTTGAACGATAATTTTCTTCCAACTTAATTACTTTTGTATTTTCAAATTGCTCAGAAAAACACAAAATATTTTTAATAGCAGCCCCTCTCCAACCGTATATCGACTGGTCATCATCACCTACCACGCACAAATTTTGATGGTTACAACAAAGTTTTTGCAAAAGTTTATATTGTAACTCATTAGTATCTTGATATTCATCAACCATAATATACTGATACTTATTACTTATCTTGTATGCCAAATCATGATTTTGCTCCAAAATTTTATACGGCAAAAGCAGTAAATCATCAAAATCGACCAAATTATTCTCTAACAAATAGTTTTCATATTTTTCATAAATATCGGCTATTTGTTTATATACCTTTTGTTCAGCTGCCGATTTTGCAACTTCTGGGGTAATTAATGAATTTTTATATCTTGAAATCTCCGCAGAAACCATAGAAGAAGTCAACTCTTTTTCAATATTTTTTATAATTTTCTTTTTATCATCACTATCTATAATAACAAAATTGTTTTTTCTATTTAACAAACTAATATGGAATTTCAGAAATAAAAGTCCAAACTTATGAAAAGTACAAAGAAGCGGAGGATATATGGCTTTGTTACCAAGTAAAGATACGGCTCGACTATACATTTCACGAGCAGCTTTATTAGTAAACGTCAATGTCAAAATGGAAGCAGGGTCAATACCGATCGATATCAGATACGCAACCCTAGTGGTAATTGTTTTTGTCTTACCGCTACCGGCACCTGCTAATATAAGCATAGCACCGTCTATATGACGAACAGCCTCAACTTGAGATTCATTAAGTGTTTTTAAAATATTTTCTGACATAATACACACTTCATTTTAGTTTTAATTTATTATAACATAAAAGTACTAAATTTCAAAATTTTCAACAATTTTATCCTATTTAATTGATTTCTTTATAATTTTATGTTATCATTAACATAAATAAATCATATACAAGGAATAACTCTTATGCTATCAGATTTTTCCAAGCTAGAAACTTTTTTAACGGTTGTAAAAGAAAGAAGTTTCTCAAAAGCATCTGCAAAGTTAGGAATCTCTCAACCCGCCGTCACTCAGCAAATTAAATTCATTGAAGACTATCTTGATACGAAAATCGTTAACAGAAAGAAAAACGGTATCAGACTCACGAAGGAGGGTGAACAATTTCTTGCTATTGTCCAAAAAATTGAAAAAGCAATAGCAAATGCTGAAAAAGATTTATTGAAAATCATTAATAAAGATATCAATTTTATTCTTGGTGCATCATATATGATAGGTAATTATATGCTACCTAGATTTTTAAATGAAATCAAGACGAAGATAGATAATGATGTATCCGTGTCTGTTTCCGTATCAAGAGATATTATAGATCAGTTACTTGATAAAAAAATAGATTTGGCTCTTATAGAAAGCCCTATTTTTGAAGACGGCATTATTTATAGAGAATGGTTAGAAGATGAATTAGTTATCTTTAGTAACCAAAAACTTCCAAAAAGACTAAAAAACGACAATATGTTATCCTATAAGTGGGTTTGTAGGAATAGAGGTTCTCATACTAGACTTTTATTTAAAGAGGCTCTAGATGCAGCAGGGATGAGTGATTGCGATACATTTAATATGGTAAGCGAAGCAACAAGTCCTACTACTATAGTTCAAACGGTATTACACAGTTCAAAGGATGATACACCTACATGTTCAATAGTTTCAAGACATGCAATAAGTGACTATGTAAAAGCTGGAATTTTACATGAAGCTAGGATTAACGGTGTAAATATGAAAAGAAAGCTTTATATTGCATATCTAAAAGACAGAAAACACGACGCATTTATAGACCAAGTTGTAAACTATTTATTATCCGTCAAAATTTAACAAAAAGTTAAGAGGTAATACACCTCTTAGCTTATAAATTTTATCATCTCTTTTTCTATATCTTCTTTTTCTATTACAGATGTATGAGTTATAGGTTTTGTAAACACTTCATTTACAACATCAGGTATTTTAGCGTTAAATTTGTCTTGTACCATTTTTAATGCTTGTAAATCGTCATATTTATCTGTATCTTTGTTTAGTGCATTTAATACGGTAGGTGAAAACTTAGTCCACTCCGCCGTAGAATACACTACTACTTTCAAATCTTTTTCTTTTAGAGTTTCATAAGATTTTATGCAAGTTGCAGTGTGTGGATCCATCAAATAAGCATCTTCAAGATATGCTTTAATAGTATCCTTACAATAATCGTTGTTACAATATGTTGCACCGAAATCTTTTTGTAATTCGATAAGCTCTTCATTTGATAAAGTAAAACCATTCTTAACATTTAAATCATTCATTAGTTCTTTTGTTCTACTACTTCCGAATTTATCAAATAAAATTCTTTCGATATTTGAAGATTTCAAAATATCCATAGCAGGAGAATTAGTCATAATAAGATGTTTGCCGTTTAGGTCATATTTACCTTCATTTATCCATTCCGTTAAAATGTTGTTCTCATTTGAAGCAATAAGTATTTTTTCTATTGGAAGACCCATTTTTTTTGCATAATATGCTCCAAGAGCATTTCCGAAATTTCCGCTTGGAACTATTAGATATATTTTCTCGCCTAAGCTTATTTCATTTTTATTTAATAACTCGATATAACTCCAGAAGTGGTAAACTATTTGAAAAATAATTCTTCCGAAATTTACGGAATTAGCAGCACTTAGTTTAAGTCCTAATTTTTCCAACTGAGATTTGAAACTATCGCTTGCAAGTAAATTTTTAAGTGCATTTTGAGCATCGTCAAAGTTCCCTTTGATTCCTAGAACTTTTAAATTTGCCCCGTCTTCGGTAACCATTTGAAGTCTTTGAACATCACTTGTTCCACCGTCAGGATACAAACATCCCACTTGTATATTTGCTTTGTTTTTAAATGTATTAAGTGCTGCAGGTCCGGTATCACCGCTTGTTGCAGCAAGTATCAAATATTTATCGTTGCTTTTTTGAGCAAGGCTTGATAAGATGTACCCAAAAGGTTGTAATGCCATATCTTTAAATGCACGTGTTGGTCCATGGTATAACTCGCTTACAAATAAATCATCTCTAACTTTTACAACTGGAGCAGGATTTTTAGAGTCGTCAAATTTATCGTATAATGAAACTGCCTCATTAAAAGTTGTTTTATCTATATCTATTTCAAAGATATCATTTAACACAAAAGAGGTAACCTCTTTATAACTCTTATTTTTTAACTTTTCAATATCTTGTAATGATAACTGAGGCAATGTTTTTGGAACATAAAGTCCTCCGAACGATGCACTTGGACTTAAAATTGCCTGTGAAAATGTCACCTCTTTAGGCTTGACGTTATCATTTCCTCTTGTTTCAATAAAATTCATTCTTTTCCTTCGTATAATATATTTATCAATCAAAGTTTAAAATATTGATTGAGGTT
>DYJR01000041.1 GCA_020723015.1 Arcobacter nitrofigilis | reverse complement strand
TAATAATCAAGCTACTCAAAATAAAATTGCAAATGCACAAGAAGCACAAAAAGAACAAGAACACAATACTAAAACTTCAGAAGAAGAAATAAAACAAGATAGTAAGGAAACTACTCTTCAAAAACTTATGGAAGATATAAGATCGGTACTTCGTACCGGTTTTACCGTTGCAGAGTTGGAATATATAGCAAAACTTATTGATGAGATTAAAAAACTTATAAAAGAAAAAGAAGACGGTAATGCTAATGTTTCAGATTCTGAGATAGAAAAATTAATTAAAACTATAGAAAAAGAACTGCTTGTGTTGGAAAAGAAGCTAAACGGTGTAGTTATAATTGAAAAAGATGATGAGCCTAATCCACATAATAGTGAAACTACACTTGAACAAAGTAATACGGATTTTGAATTAAGATTAGATGTTATACAAAAGAAATTAGATAATATGAGAAATGGGAAAAGTACTAACTCCATAGATGAAAATCAAGAAAAATTTAAGTAAAAGTTTGAGATTATGAATAGTTTTAAGAAAATAATTGTTGTTTTATGTATTGTGTTAAATCAAGGATGTGTTGTAGGTGATGTGGTCGCCTTACCGTTTAGGATAACAGGAGCTGTAGTAAATACGGTAGCTCCTGATGTTATTGGTGACTCAATAACGGCAACAGGTGACGCTATTGATACGGTAATACCTTTTTAGTAAGTGTCAGTTAAGCAGAATATATCTGGTCAAGTATGCTATCTACGAAATAATCAGGGCTAAATTCCATCAAATCATCAGCTTTTTCACCGATACCTATGTAGTAAATAGGGAGTTCGAGTTTGTTAGCTATAGAAAACAATGCTCCACCTTTTGCCGTACCGTCAAGCTTTGTTACTATGATACCGTCTATTTGTATCATTTCGTTAAATGCTTTTGCTTGTGCTATAGCGGTATTCCCTTGTGTACCGTCAAGTATCATAATTTTTTTAAACGGTTTGTCGTTTAGTGCTTTCGAACAAACTTTAGATATTTTTTTTAGTTCATTTGCAAGATTTGTTTGTGTTTGAAGACGGCCGGCTGTGTCTATGATACAGACGTCTATATCTTTTGCTACAGCGGAGCTTATGGTATCGTATGCTACTGCACTTGGGTCATGACCTTGTTTTGTTTTGATAATAGGAATTTGCAGTTTTGCCGCCCATGCACTTAGTTGTTCTATGGCAGCGGCTCTAAAGGTATCCCCTGCACCTAGTATTACTGATTTGCCTTGTTTTTTATACATATTCGCAAGTTTTGCTATCGTGGTAGTTTTACCGGCTCCGTTTACCCCTATGATAAGAATAGTTTGTGGTTTTTCTACCACTAGATTGTAGTCATCCACATGTTCAAAAAGTGATACAAGTCTATGTCTTAAATCTTTTCTTGAAATTTTTTCATCAAGCCCGTCCATAGCTTTTTGGATGATGTCATAGTCCATATCCGATTCTATAAGCATCTCTTCTATGGTTTCAAAGTCTATTTTCTCACTTTTTTGAGGAACTATTGATTTGATATTTGAAAATGTCTTACTAAAAGCCCTTTGGAAAAAGCTCTCTTTTTCCTTTTGCTCTTCTTGAACTATAGGTTCAGGTGTTTTATCTTTTTTAAAAAGACCGAACATATTATTTCGCCTGTGGTTTAGTCGCAGCTTGTATATCGGCAGCTAGTGCTTCTTCAGGTACCATACCTACGTACTTTTGGTAAGGATTTCCTTCAGAGTCAAACAAAAACATAGTCGGTATAGTTTGTACACCGCCTACTGCATCGGCAAGAATAAAATTCATATTGCTGTTTGTTACTATATAGTTTATGTTATGCTCTTTCATAAAAGCGTTGATTTCATCGTTAGATTTATCTTGCTCTACCAAAACAGCCACAATTTCAAAGTTAGGGTATTTGTTTTTAAGATTTATAAGATGTGGAATTTCAGCTTTGCAAGGTGGACACCATGTTGCAAAAAAGTTAAGCATAACTACTTTGTTTTCAAGACCTTTAAATAACCATTTGTTATTTTCTACTTTTATTTCTAATTCTTGAGAAGATGTTGTAGTAAGATTGAAAAACGACGGTTTTTGGGCTTTTGCAGCTATTGAATCAGAGTCGATGCCATCTTTGTTATCACACCCCGTGAAAATAAAAATTGATAAAATTGCTAAAAATGCCATTTTTTTAAACTTCATTTTAATTCCTTAGTGGTAAAATTTATTTTAGGTTTGAATTTTACCTAAAGTTGGCTTAAGGTGGCCTCGTGAATAAAAGTGATTTCAGAAAATCATGTTTGAGTAGATTAAAAAAGTTTTCAAATTTTACAAAATACAAAAAAGATAAGATTATCAATCTAAAGCTTTTTAGGTTGATTGATAAGTATAAAGTTAAAAATGTTTTGCTTTATATCTCCATGGATATAGAGGTAAACGTAAAACCGTTGATACAAGTATTACGAAAAAGAGGTGTAAAAGTATATGTTCCTTATATAAAAGAGGATTGTTTTGTGTCCGTACCGTATAGGTTGCCGTTGGTGGAATCTAAGTTCGGTATAAAACAACCGTTTTTTTCTCCTTTAGTTCATAATCTTGATATGGCTATAGTGCCTGTTGTGGGCATAGATGGGGCGTGTAAAAGAATAGGATTCGGTAAGGGTATGTATGATAAATTTTTTGCCACGCTTTCAAAAAAACCTATAGTTGTATTTGTTCAAAGGGAACTTTGTAAAACAGATAAAATTTTGTCTTACGAACATGATATTCGTGCGGACGTAATAGTAGCTTTTTAAACGATGCCTTTGTTTATATAGATGTAATAAAGGTTTGATATGGAATATTTAGTAGTAGGGGTAATAACGGCGTTATTATCGGTAATTGTCACTGTTTTTGTAGTTAAGAAATTAAATCAGGCGAAGTTTGATATTTTTGTAGAACAAGCAAAAGCAAAAGCGAAAGTTATAGAACATGAAGCGGAAGTATTGCTTAAAGACGCTCAGTTAAAAGCAAGAAAAGAATATGAAAAAGAGTTTCGTGATATTAAAAGAGAATATGACGAGATGTTTAGACAGATTGAGAGAAAAGAGAAAGAACTTAATGACCATCTTGAAGCAGAGTTAAGGGAGATAAAGTCCGAAAAAGCTGAATTGATTTCAAATAAAAGAGAGCTTGAAACTTTAAGGTCAGGGTTAGAGAATCAAAAAAAGGTTTATGAAGAAAAAATTGCAAAAGCGTTAAAAGTACTTGAAAATGCAAGCGGTTTGACTCAGGAAGAAGCTAAAGAGATTATGCTTCAAAAAGTAAAGGAAGACTCAAGGGCACAGATAGCGTCGATTTTTAGGAAAGAGTATAAACTTGCAGAAAAAGATGCTCAAGCAGAGATAAATAATATGCTTTCTCAGGCCGTTACAAGATATGCAGGAGAGTTTGCAGCTGAAAGACTTATTAATACTTTACCGCTCAAAGATGAAGAGACTAAGGGTAAGATTATAGGTAAAGAGGGGCGTAATATTAAGACTTTGGAAATGTTGCTGGGTGTAGATATAATAATAGACGATACGCCAAACACTATCACTATAAGTTCTTTCAACCTTTACAGACGTGCTGTTGCAACTAAAACAATAGAACTTCTTATCGAAGACGGCAGAATACAACCTGCTCGTATAGAAGAGATATACAAAAAAGTCAAAAACGAGTTTGATAACAATATCCAAAAAGAGGGTGAAGATGTGGTGCTTGAACTTGGTATTAAGTCTATGCATCCGGAACTTATCAAGCTTGTAGGTAAGCTAAGATACCGTGCAAGTTATGGGCAAAATGCACTTGCTCATACTTTGGAAGTGGCTCATTTATCAGGACTTATTGCCGCTCAAATGGGTGGAGACCCGATACTTGCTCGTAGAGCAGGGCTTCTTCATGATATAGGCAAAGCACTTACCCATGAAATGCCTGGAAGTCATGTGGATTTGGGTGCTATGATGTGTAAAAGATACAATGAACCTGATGTGGTAGTAAATGCTATATATGCTCACCATGGTCATGAAGAGCCTACCTGTATCGAAAGTGCTAGCGTATGTGCTGCCGATGCACTAAGTGCAGCTAGACCTGGGGCGAGAAGAGAAGTGCTTGAGAGTTTCTTAAAAAGGGTAGAAGAGATAGAACGTATAGCAACGAGTAAGCTAGGCGTTACAAATGCTTATGCAATAAATACAGGGCGTGAAATAAGAGTGATAGTAAATGCAGAATTGGTAAATGATGATGAATCTATAAAAATAGCTACGGAGATAGCTTCTGAAATAGAACAAAAAGTTCAATACCCGGGTGAAATAAAAGTAAACGTAATAAGAGAGCTTAGAGTTCAAAGTTATGCTAGGTAGTTAATGGTTTATAGTTTTGCTTATTATAATTAGTAACTAATGACTTACGAATAAAAAAGAAAGGTAAATATGCATAGTAATATAATAGCAGGGAAATACAAAGGTAAGAAGATAGAACTACCTTCTTTGGAAGTAACTAGGAGTTCAAAATCAATTTTAAAAGGGTCTTTGTTTGATACTTTACAGCAATACGTAATAGATACCGTTTTTATCGAGGGTTTCGGTGGAAGCGGATCTATAGGACTTGAAGCTTTAAGCCGTGGGGCTAAGAAATCTTATTTTTGCGAAATAGATAGAAATTCATATAATATTTTACAAAGAAATATCAAAAGTATAGACCCGCAAAATTCTGTGGCAATTTTCGGTGATAGTTTTCATACATTACCTGAGCTTTTGAAAAAAAATAGTTTTGACAGTGAAGATGTGATAATTTATCTTGACCCTCCGTTTGATTTCCGTGACGGGATGGAGGAGATTTATCACAGATCTTTTAAAATGGTAGAGGAATTTTCAAATCCAAATATAGTTTTGGTAGTTTTTGAACATTTTTCAAAGCTTGAAATGCCTCAAGATTTGGGTGAATTTAAGTTTTTGAAAACAAAAAAATTCGGTAAAAGTTCTTTGAGCTATTATGTACGTAAAAATCAAGAAGATTAGAAGGTAATAATTGAGAAGTAAATCAAGCATAAAATTTTTTACTATACTACTTTTTGGTGTGGTTATCTCTATGTTTTTACTTCCGTTTATTTATACTATTTCACCATATGATTTAAATCCTGATGCTATTTTGTTGCCGCCTTCTTTGGAACATATTTTCGGTACCGATAGGTTAGGGCGTGATATATTTGCTAGAATCTTAATAGGTGGTCAAACATCTTTGATTATAGGCTTTTTAAGTGCTTTGATAGCATCTTTTGTAGGGCTTATTATAGGTATTACCGCAGGATATTTTAGAGGCAAAGTAGATGCAAGTATAACAATAATAATAGATTTATTTCTTACTTTTCCTACCTTTTTCTTACTTTTGGCACTTGTGAGTTATATGAGTGCTTCAATCTTTGTTTTGATAGTAGTAATATCCGTAACCGGTTGGATGGGGATGGCAAGACTTATAAGAAGCGAGAGTTTTGCTATAACTAATAAGCCTTTTATAAAGATTTTGAATCTTGCTAAAGTATCTAAAATAAAGATAATTCTGAAATATTATGCACCTTTACTAGCACCTATATTGCTTATATCTTTTACTTTCGGTGTCGGCGGTGCGATATTGGCTGAATCTGGGCTTAGTTTTCTAGGTCTTGGTATAAATCCACCGCAAATGAGCTGGGGAAGTTTACTTAGTTCAGGTAAAGAGGTTATGGATATAGCACCTTGGGTTAGTTTTTTCCCTGGGCTTATGATATTTATAGTCACTTTTTGTTTGATACAAATAAGTGATTATTTACAAGAAAAAACAAAGTAAGACTAAACCAATAGTCTTGAACTTTGTTCTTGCAGTATATTCGCTTGAGCAGCCGCTAGGTAGCCGAGTTGTGACGTAATATTTGTTTTGTTAAAGTCCGTAACATCGCGGCCGTAATCCATAAAAAGAGTATTTGAAGCAAATGCAGAAGTGTCCATATTTGAAAATATACTTTGCATAGAGTTGCTTCTTACGGTATTTTGCAGATTCGTATAGGTATCGCTAAAACTTGCAATATTCGTCAAAGTGTTATCCAATTCTTTCATCAGTTTTTCATTTGTTTCATCACTACCGTCATAACTAACAGCCAACTTTGCTATGTTCTCCATTGACTTTTGCATATCCGGAGTTTGGACAAAAAAGGTATCACTTTGAGTTGAAAAAGTTATCTCATCGAAACTTTTTTGGGTAGTAAGAAGCATCTCATTGTTGTATGTGGTTTTCTGTATGGATTGGTTGAAATCTTTTACTAGATTTATAAGATCATTTTTTTTGTCACTTACACTCTTTTGGCTCGAATCGGTTTCCATAACATCTTTCATTTTGTTTATAATCTCTTCTTGGTCATCTAGTCCACGTTGAGCTATCTGTGTAATTGCAAAAACGTTGTTTACGGTAGATATATTTTCAAAAATACCGCTTTTTTTTGCATCAAGCGACTGAGATAAACTAACAACAGCAGCATCTTTGTCTTTGTGGAGTACGGCAGATTCGTTTTTTTGTACTTTTTGTGAACCACCGCCTGATGTTTCCTGAGCATGACTAGTTAAGGGGACGGTGCTGTTTATATTTTGTGTAATCATATTTGTTTCCATTATAAGCCTCCTCCTTTAAATATTGTTTTTTTATTATATCATAAAATATTAAAAAACGGTATATTTGTCAACTATAAAGGGTGCTTTAGATTAAATTAATCATAATTTGAATAAAATAAGCTTTTTATTAATCTATATTAGGAGAATTATTGTGAAAATAAATGGCGCAAGAATGGTAATAGAAGCCATAAGGCATGAAGGGGTAGATGTAGTATTTGGATACCCGGGCGGCGCTATTATGAATGTCTACGACGAAATTTATAAGCAAAATCATTTTCAGCATATTTTAACAAGACACGAACAAGCTGCAGTTCATGCTGCTGATGGATATGCAAGAGCAACCGGAAAAGTAGGTGTTGCAATAGTAACAAGTGGACCTGGATTTACCAATGCGGTAACAGGTCTTGCGACGGCATATATGGATTCTACTCCTATGGTTGTTATAAGCGGTCAGGTACCTACGTCTATAATAGGAACAGACGGTTTTCAAGAAATAGATGCGGTAGGTATAAGCAGACCTTGTACAAAGCATAACTATCTAGTACAAAATATAGAAGAGTTGCCGAGAATTTTAAAAGAGGCTTTTTATGTAGCTAGAACAGGAAGACCGGGACCTGTTCATGTGGATATTCCAAAAGACGTAACGGCGACATTTGGTGTTTTCGACTATGAAAAAGAGATAAATATGCCTACTTATAAACCTACGACAAAAGGTAATAAAAGACAGATTAAAAAAGCTTTAGAAGTTTTATCGACTGCAAAAAAACCTTTACTTTATGTAGGTGGTGGAGCAGTTTTAAGTAATGCTTTTAGTGACATTAGAGCATTTGCTAAAAAAACAAATATTCCTGTTGTTGAAACACTTATGGCAAGAGGCGTAATGGGTCACGATAATCCGTTACTTGTAGGTATGTTGGGTATGCATGGAGAATATGCAGCTAATATGGCTATGTATGAGGCTGATGTGATAGTTTCTTTGGGTGCTAGATTTGATGATAGGGTTACAGGAAGACTTGATGAATTTGCAAAAGGTGCAACTATTATACACGTGGATGTTGACCCTGCAAGTATAGGTAAAATAGTAATTCCTCATTATCCTATAGTAGGTGATTTAAAGCTTGTTATGGAAGATTTGAACGAGATAGTTCAAGAATTTGAATTTGCAGATTTTAGCGGATGGGTATCGGCACTAAAAGAGTATCAAAAAGCAGAACCTTTGAGATTTATAGATAGTAATGATGTAATAAAACCTCAATGGGCTATAAAAAGAACAGGTGAACTTCTTGGACATCGCGCTGTAGTAACCACGGATGTTGGACAACATCAGATGTGGACTGCACAGTTTTACCCGTTTGATTTTGCTAGACAATTTGTTACAAGCGGTGGATTAGGAACTATGGGCTTTGGTTTACCTGCCGCTATGGGTGTTGCTAGAGGTATGAAAGATAAGGTTAGCGTTAACTTTACCGGTGATGGTTCTATTTTGATGAATATTCAAGAGCTTATGACTTGTGTAGAATATAACTTACCTGTTGTTAATATTATTTTGAATAATAACTATCTAGGAATGGTTAGACAGTGGCAAACAATGTTCTATGAAGATAGACTTGCGGAAACTGACCTATCTATGCAACCTGACTTTATAAAACTTATAGAGGCATTCGGTGGAGTAGGGTATAGAGTAAGCACGAAAGAGCAGTTTGACGAGGCATTACACAAAGCCGTCGAGTCAAAAAGAGTTGCGTTTATTGAAGTAATTGTTGATCGAAAAGAAAACGTTCTTCCAATGGTTCCAAACGGACACGCGTTAAATGAAATGTATTTATTGAAGGACTAACATTATGAATAATTTTAACCATTATTATGACACCATAGAAACTAGAAGGGTAATATCCGTAATCGTAATAAACGAAGATAGCGTATTATCTAGAATAGTGGGACTTTTTTCTGCTCGTGGGTATAATATAGATAGTTTGACCGTGGCACCGATTCCAGATAGTGAGTATTCAAGAATAACTATCGTAACTGTTGGAAGTAAAAGGGTTATTGACCAAATAGTTAAACAATTAAATAAACTTATCCCGGTATTGAAGGTAAATGAACACTCAAACGTAATCGAAAAAGATACTGTTTTAATAAAAATACCGATAGACCAAAGTTTGAGTGATATTGCAACTTTAGCTGCTACTTATAAAGGTTCTATACAAAACGTAACGGAAGATGCTATAGTAGTATCTGCTACGGATGAGCCTACTAGAATAATGAATTTTATAAAAGTTGTACAAAAAAGATTTCATCCGCTTGAAATAGTTAGAAGCGGTGTAGTAGCAATGGAGAGATGATTTTTGGAAAAACAAATTAAACTTAAAGAGATAGCTGAATTTTTAGAGCTTGAATATAACGGTGAAGATGTTATTATAAGAAATCTTAATACGCTCAAAGATGCTTATGAAAATGAACTATCTTTTTTTGATAATCCAAAATATCTTGAAGATTTAAAGGTTACCAAAGCAAGAGCCGTTTTACTTAAGGAGGAGTTTATAGAACATTTACCTAGCGGTTGCATAGGGCTTGTTACTAATGAACCTTATCTAAAGTTAGCATTTACTACTAAGCTTTTTACACCTAGTATAGTAGAACAAGACGGTAAAAAACCTGTTATAGGTAATGAATGTACTATTATGGATAATGTGTATATCGGTAAAAATAGTATTATAGGTGACGGTTGTGTTTTGATGTCAGGGGCTTTTATAGGTGATAACGTAATCATAGGTTCAAATACGGTGATATATCCAAATGTTACTATTTATCGAGATTGTAACATAGGTAGTGATTGTATAATACATTCAGGTACGGTTATCGGAAGTGATGGTTTTGGATTTGCTCATACACAAGACGGCAAGCATATTAAAATATACCAAAACGGCAATGTAGAAATAGGTAATGACGTAGAAATAGGCAGTAATTGTTCTATAGATAGGGCCGTATTTGGGACTACTAAAATACTTGACGGTGTAAAAATAGATAATCTTGTACAAATAGGTCACAACTGCGTAGTAGGAGAGTATTCCATTATAGTATCACAAACAGGTATTGCTGGGTCATCTAAGCTAGGAAGAAATGTAGTTATGGGAGCTCAAAGTGGTGTTGCAGGTCATCTCGAAATAGCACCGTTTACTACTATAGCTGCTCGTGGAGGTGTTACGAAAACTATAAAAGATAGCCATAAGATTTGGGCAGGTTTTCCTTTGGTTGAGCATAAAACATGGCTTAAGCTTCAAGCTAAAATTTCAAATCTTTTAAAATAAAGGATTTACGATTATTTCTAAAATAGTATCAATCATCATCGGATTTATTTTTATTTATTTAACTATAGGTGTATTTGCCGTTGATAGTGCACTTGTAGGCAAACTAGGGTTTGTATATGCAAATTTTGCATTGGAGCAATTTGGGTATATAGCCTATATTTTGCTATTGGTATTGTTGTATCCTCTTTATAAGTTTAACACTCAAAATTACTCTTCTATAGATATGACTCTTAATTCTTTTGCGGGGTTTTTTGTTTTTTGTTCTACTATAATAGCTCAGTCTTTATTGGTTAGTGGCGAATTGGGAGGTAATATAGGTAATCAGATAGTTACTTATTTATATCCTTATATAGGGCAAGCGGGACTTTGGATGTTTGTACTTATAGGATATATAGTTGCATCTACTATACTTTTTGAAGAGACTCTTGAAGATTTTATAGGGTCAGTATTTGAGAGTATGAAAAAACCAAAAGTCAAAAAAGAGCAACCTAAAGTTGTCCTTAAACCGTCGGTTATAGCTAAACCTAAAGAAAAAATATCGGTAAAAGAAGAAAACGGTAAAGCAACTATTACATTAAATAAAGTTGATGAACAAAAAGATACTCAAAAAAGCGGTGTTTCAGAAGAAAATATATTTGATGTAGATAATCAAGATGAAGATTCCGAAAAAGTACATCCGCTTTTAGTAGAAGAACTTGAGGAAAATAAAAAGCTACTTGAAGATATAGAGCTAGGAGTAAGTGAAAAACCGAAAGATTTTATTTTACCACCTACAAAAATATTTCAAATGCCTCCTAAAGAAGATAGCAAAAACAAGATAAATGAAGCTGCCATAGATAAAAATATAAAAAATTTACTAGATAAACTTGCAATGTTCAAAATAGAGGGCGATGTCGTAAGAACTTATACTGGACCGGTAGTAACTACTTTTGAATTTAAACCGGCACCAAACGTAAAAGTATCAAAGATATTAAATCTTCAAGATGATTTAGCCATGGCGTTAAAAGCTCAAACCATAAGGATACAAGCACCTATTCCTGGTAAAGACGTGGTTGGTATTGAAGTACCAAATGAAAGCTTACAAACAATATATTTAAGAGAGATACTAGAAAGTGAGATATTTCAAAACTCTACATCTCCGTTAACTATGATTTTGGGTAAAGATATCGTTGGAAAACCTTTTATTACGGACCTTAAAAAGCTACCTCACTTACTTATAGCAGGGACAACCGGAAGCGGTAAGAGTGTGGGGATAAACTCCATGATTTTATCATTATTGTATAAAAACTCACCTGATAATTTAAAGCTTATTATGATTGACCCTAAAATGTTGGAATTTTCTATTTATAATGACATTCCACATCTTTTGACACCTGTTATCACAAAACCTACTCAAGCTATAAATGCTTTGGCAAATATGGTAGGAGAGATGGAAAGACGTTATACTCTTATGAGTCAAACAAAAACAAAAAATATAGAAAGCTATAATGAAAAAGCAAAAAAAGATGGCTTTGACCCTTTCCCTTACATTGTTGTTATTATAGATGAGTTAGCTGATTTAATGATGACAAGCGGTAAAGAGGTGGAACTTTCTATCGCAAGACTTGCACAAATGGCAAGAGCAAGCGGAATACACTTGATAGTTGCTACACAAAGACCGAGTGTGGATGTAGTAACTGGACTTATCAAAGCAAACTTACCTAGTAGAATAAGTTATAAAGTGGGGCAAAGAGTTGATAGTAAAATCATCCTTGATGCTATGGGTGCAGAGTCGCTTTTAGGGCGTGGAGATATGCTTTTTACACCGCCCGGTAGTTCTAATATAGTCCGTATTCATGCTCCGTGGAGTACGGAAGAAGAGATAGACCAAGTAGTACAGTTCTTAAAAGACCAAAGAAGCGTGTCTTATGATATAGAGTTTTTAAAGGACAAGGGTACATCTCTTGGAGGTGGCTCAGGGGCATCAAACGGTGAACTTTTGGAATTGGACGAGTTGTATGAAGAAGCCAAAGAGGTTGTTTATACCGATAGAAAAACATCTATAAGTCATATTCAAAGACGACTGAAAATAGGTTACAATAGAGCTGCAAATATAGTTGAACAGCTTGAAGCAAACGGAGTCTTATCCTCACCGAATATCAAGGGTGATAGAGAAATTATATTGTAGTAATAGAGTATGAATATAAAATATACAATTTATACCGATAACCTTTAGTTTTTATGTTATAATTTACCATAGTTCATGCTAAAGGTTTATAATGGTAGAAAATAGTGTAGGGTTTAGGCAGTTTATCGATATATTCAATACTTTAGATAAATCTAAAGTGGGTCAGTTGCAGTCCTTTATGGACAGTTTTGCGATTAATTTTAATCTTTTTAAAGACGGTTCGTTTTTTGGAACGTTCTTTCCCTTTTGATGTTATACCTAGAATTATTCCAAAAAAAGAATTTGATGATTTAGAACGTGGATTGAAGCAAAGAGTTTATGCTCTAAATGAGTTTCTTAACGATATTTACGGTAAACAAAAGATCATTAAAGACGGTATTATACCTGCTGAGTTTATTTTTTCCTCAAAAGCTTATAATCAATCATTTCATGGATTAAAAACACCTAAAAATATTAGAACGCATATTTGCGGTATAGATTTGGTAAAAAATAGTGCTAATGATAGGTGGACTATTTTGGAAGATAACTTAAGAGTCCCTAGCGGAGCAAGTTATCCTTTATCTATAAGACAAGCTTATAGAAAAGTTTATCCTGAAATTTTTGAGCAGATGAAAGTAGAAAAAATAAGATATTATCCTCAAAAACTTCAAGAAATGATGGATTATATATCAACCGGCGGTATAAACATAGTTCTGACTCCAGGTCGTTATAACTCTGCTTTTTATGAGCATGTTTATTTAGCAAAAGAGACAGGAGCAACTCTTGCTATGAGTAGCGACTTGGAAGTGATAGGCGATAAACTATTTTTGAAAAGTTATAACGGTAAGAAAATCCAAGTAGGTGCGATGTATAGAAGACTTGATGACGATTTCCAAAATTTAAATCTGAAGTGCAATTTTTTGACCTAAAAAATTATACCAATTTTGCAAAAATCGGACTAACTTGGACACATATTTCAGAAACACTTGGACACACTT
>DYJR01000002.1 GCA_020723015.1 Arcobacter nitrofigilis | reverse complement strand
TATAAACCAAAGGTGTATGAAATTGCAATAAAAAGTCTACCAACAAAGAAGACTCTTGCTTAGGAGTAAGTTGATTTAAACCAAAATATTTTTGTCTTATAAGTAGTTCGTCATCATTTAAACCGTTTTTCAAATCACTGTTCAAATAGGCAATAACTTCATCCGTACTTAGGCTATGCCAAGATTTTTCTTCAAACTCTTTCATAAGCAACCTTTAATCATAAGATAAAGTTATTGTAACATATAGAGTTTAAACAAAGATTAAATAAGTTCAGTTACGATTGGTTCTATTGTTCCTATATTATCAAGTTTTGAATTAGATAGATTATCTATATTTTTCAAAACATTTTCTAAATCATCGGCTTTAATCAAAGTATATCCGTTAACACTTTCAAAAAGAGATTTTTGGTTAAATATAGTCTCACCGCTTATTATTTTACATCCAAAAAAAGCAGGTTCAATAGGGTTATGACCACCTAGATGGGGTACAAAAGAACCGCAAAGTATCACAACATCGCTTATGGCGTAAATATTGATAAGTTCACCCATACAGTCCACCAACGTAACATCACTTTCAAAATTACCACTTTGACTATATCTCGCATAGGAAAAATTTTTTGGTATAGAATATGATTTGATAAGCTCATAAACACTATCAAATCTTTGTGGATGTCTCGGTACTATTATTAGTTTACCCATAGATGTATCATATGCTTTAAGCACCGTCTCTTCTTCCGTATCATGTGAACTTGCTACAGTTATTACCGTAGCATTAGGTTTATCAAGTACTTTAGTCACTTTTGGAAGATTTGTTAATTTGATGTTTCCTATTACCTCTACGTTTTTTGCACCAAGTTCAATAAGCCTTTGTTTATCTAGTTCACTTTGTGCATATATTTTATCGATATTTGCAAATATTTGTTTATACAAAAAGGCAGTTTTTTTATACTTTGGATAAGAAGCATCGCTTATTCTTGCATTTATAAGAATTGTTTTAGCCCCTTTTCTTTTCGCTACCAAAAAAAGCGTATACCAAAGTTCGGCTTCTACTACCACCAATGCTTTTTGTTTTTTTATCCAAAAGGGCAAGAATATCTCAAAGGGCAAAAACCTAGTTTCGATTCCATACTCCTTAGCTTGGTTATATCCGGTATCTGTAATAACGCTTAGATTTAACTCCTGTTTATCAAATCTATCTAGTATAGGTTTTATTGCCCTTACTTCACCGAACGAGCAACAATGAAACCATATTTTATTTTCTTCAAAGGGTTTATTTGATTTTAAAAAAAATTTAGCAGGAATTGCTATTTTGTATTTTGGATTAAATGATTTATAGATAAGAAAAGGGAGGGAGACGACATAAAGGATAACCGTGAGAGTGTAATAAAATATTGTGAATAACAACTAAAGCTCCATAATTAGTAATTAATGTGTTGGTATATAGCATATTGGGAAGAGTACTTCATAACCAAATTACAAGTTCTTACTAATAACTAATTACCAATCACCAATCACCGATTTTACTCAGTTATCTCAACTTCTTTATAAAGTATTCTTCCACAATGAGGACAAGTAACAATCTCTTCGGATTTTATAACCTCAGCATAAATTTTGTCGCTTATTTTCATATAACAACCGTAACAAGCTTGTTTTCTAACAGGAACAACAGCACTGTTTTTTGCCCATCTTTTTACTTTTTCATAAAACGATAAAATCTTAGGGTCAACTTTTTCTACAAGTTCGCCTCTTTTGTAAGAAACTTCATTTCTTTGTTCACTAATAGATTTAATACTCTCTTCTATTTTAGCTTCTAATTCTTTGATAGAATCTTCTTCTTCAGAAAGTTTAGATACTGCCTCTTTTAAAGCATTGTTTTTGTTATCTTGAAGTTTATCAAGTCTTTCTATTTCTTCATTTGAAAAAGATATTTGCTCTTTAGTAATCTCTTCTTCAAGTTGAAGAGCTTTTATCTCTTTTTCCGTTTGTACTATTGCACCTTTTTTAGAGATATCGTTTAGTTTGTCTTTCAACTCACCCAAATGTGCATCGTGTTTTGCTCTTTTATTTTTTATATCTTTTATTTCAGATTCAAGTTTATTTATCTCTTCTCTCAAAGCTATAGCATCTTTGCTAAACTCTTCAAGCTTTGCTTTTTGGTTTTTAATCTGCGGTTCAAAAGAACTAATTTGCGTATCGTATTTTGATAGCTCTACTAATTGTTCTAAATACTTATTCAATACTCTCTCCTAGTTTTAATTATATTCAAATGGATTCTTAAAATCTTTTTTCGATATTATACCCATAATTTCATTTATTTTCAAATCGTTTACCAAAATGGACTCCAAAAGGTCACAAAAATATCGTTCACTTTCATAATGTCCTATATCAATCAGACTAATACCTCGATCTTTTGCCTCTAGTGCGTCATGATATTTTATATCTCCGGTCAAAAAACAATCAGCCTTTATCTCATCCAATAATGACATCCCAGAACCTGTAGTAACAGCCAAAGTTTTTATATACTCTTTGGTTTTTACGGTTTTGATATTTTCAACTCCTAGCTTGTTTTTCATAATAGCTACTATATCATCAAAACTTTTTTCTATACTTACATAAGCTATAAAATCTTTTTTTGCTTCTATATCAAAACCGAAAACATTTCTAACCACATAATCATTCAAATGGCTCTTATCTATATTGGTATGCATTGCTATAACGGCAATATCTTTTTTTATAAGCTCTTTTAACAGCTTAGAACTTCTATCTTCAAAATTAAAACTTTTAATAGGTGAAATTAAAAGGGGATGATGTGCAATAATCAAAGAATTCGGTAAAACATTAGCCAAATACTCCGTATCAAAATCAAGAGTCACGTAAATACGCTCAATCTCTTGATTTATATCACCCACGTTTATACCGCAGTTATCCCACTTTTCTTGAAGCTCAAAGGGTGAGACGGAGTCTAAAAGATTATAAATATCACTTAGCTTCAACTCTTCTTACCCTTTTGTTACGTTCTGCTTCTTGCTCTTTATATAGGTTTGCACAACCGCTTGCAAGCTCTCTAACCCTAAGTATATAACTTTGTCTTTGGGTAACGGATATCGCTTTTCTTGCATCAAGGGTATTAAAACAATGACTTGCTCTCATACACTCATCATAGGCCGGTAACGGAAGCCCTGCGTCAAGACATCTTTTTGATTCGTTAAAAGCATCGTCAAAATGTTTAAAAAGCATTGCAGTATCCGCAACCTCAAAGTTGTATTTGCTAAATTCGTATTCACTCTCAAAATGGATGTCGGCATAGGTAGTTTTGCCGAAACTATTCTCATTCCAAACTATATCAAAAACAGATTCAACCCCTTGAAGATACATAGCAAGTCTTTCCGTTCCGTATGTTATCTCAACTGCAACAGGGTCACAGCTAATACCTCCTACTTGTTGGAAATACGTAAACTGAGTTACTTCCATACCGTCAAGCCATACCTCCCATCCAAGACCCCAAGCTCCAAGAGTAGGAGATTCCCAGTTATCTTCAACAAATCTTATATCATGCTCTTTTGTATTAAGACCCAAAAATTCCAAAGATTGTAAGTATAACTCTTGAATATTTGTGGGGCTAGGTTTTATAAGAACTTGAAACTGATAATAACTTCCAAGCCTATTTGGATTTTCTCCGTATCTTCCATCGGTAGGACGTCTTGAAGGTGCCACATAAGCCACGCTCCAAGGTGTACTATCAAGACTTCTTAGTAACGTAGCAGGATGAAAAGTTCCGGCTCCGGCAGGGATGTCATAGGGTTGCACTATATTACACCCTTGCTTTGCCCAAAACTCTTGTAATTTAAGTAATAATTCACTAAACGTAATCAAATAAAACCCCTATTAAACTAATAATTAATAATGAATAACTAATAACTATAGAGTTGCTACGCAACAAAAATCTAAAACATCACTTTAGCGATACCTAAATTATTAACTATTCATTATTAGCTATTCATTAATTATAAATAAAAGGCTTTCGCCTTTTATTTATATTATAAAATGACTTCTACTTCTTTAGAGTCACTAATAACTTTTTTCTCTTTTACTATTCTATCTTCTTTAAGTTTGATAGCTAGCTCTTTATCATTTATAGCCATTATTTGCATCGCAAGATATGCGGCATTGACTGCCCCTGCTTTTCCTAACGCAACTGTAGCTACAGGCATACCGGCAGGCATTTGTACTGTTGAAAGCATAGCATCCATACCATCCATCGCACCACCCTTCATAGGAACGCCGATTACCGGTTTAGTAGTAGTTGCAGCAACGGCACCTGCTAGGTGAGCAGCCATACCAGCAGCACAAATAAACGCTTTTGCACCTTTTTCTTCTGCATCTTTTATATATTTTTTCGTTCTATCAGGGCTTCTATGAGCTGAAGATACAACCAATTCATACTTTACTCCAAATTGCTCTAAAGTTTGAGCACACTCTTTCATTGTCTCATAGTCTGACTTACTACCCATAATAATCGAAACAAATTCCATACATTACTCCATTGATTTTGCTTACTTAGTACCGAGTTTTTAAAACCTAGCACTGTACTAATATTCTACCAAATTGTAGCTAAAAAGTAGAAATGAGAAAAAGACTAGGATATATCACAACATTAAAATATCTCAAAAATAGATTCATTTGCATATCACTACTAAGTAATATCTCCAAATCCTCATTATTTGATATTTTTTGCATAATATATAACCTAAAAAGAATATCCACAAATTTGAGGACAAAAATACTTAACATCCAAAATTCATCATATCCCATACCGAATATAAGAAAGATAGTATAAAAAAAAGTGGGATTCATACTCAGATAAGTAAAAATTCCCTTCTTATAAAAATAAAGATTTTTTTCTATTAGTCCAAAAAATGTCTTTGATTTTTGCCAAGTAGTTTCATAAAGCTCTAAAGCTACAAAAACAGCTAGTAAAATATATAGATTTTCCATGGTGTGCAATAACCAAGATTACTCTTGGTTATTACTCCTGTGAAGTTGAAAGTTTAATTTTTTTGTTTCTATATAAACCGGTTCCTACAGGTATCGTTCTACCTATAACAACGTTCTCTTTTAAGTCTTCTAATAAGTCCATTTTAGAGCTGATTGCAGCTTCCGTTAGAACTTTCGTAGTTTCTTGGAACGATGCAGCCGATATAATACTATCACTTGTTACCGCAGCCCTTGTAATACCTAATAATAAAGGCTCTGCAATTGCAGGTTCTCCGCCTAGTCTTACGATTTTCTCATTTTCTAATTGGAATCTTTTCTTAGATACCATATCACCTGCGATAAACTTAGTATCACCGCTATCTACAACGGTTACTTGTCTTAGCATTTGCGATAATATAACCTCGATATGTTTATCGGCGATATTAACACCTTGGCTTCTATAAACTTTTTGTATTTCACTTACTATAAAGTAATGTAAAGCTTTTTCACCAAGAACTTTTAATACGTCATGACTTGCAGTTTGACCGTCAGTCAATGCCTCACCTGCGTGAACAAACTCACCGTCGTGAACAAGAATATTTCTACCTTTTTCCACTAAATGCTCTATTTTATTCCCGTTATCGTCAGTAATTGAAATTCTAATTTTATTTCTTATAGGCTTACCGATACTTACAACCCCATCAAATGATGCTAGTATCGCCAACACCTTAGGACGTCTTCCCTCGAAAAGTTCACTAACTCTTGGAAGACCCCCTGTAATATCTTTAGATTTTGCTAACCCTTTCGGTGTTCTAGCCAAAATATCAGCTACTACGACTCTTGCACCTTCAGCAACGTTTAACGACGTTTTAGGGTCAAGAGGATATCTTACAAGTTTACTATCGCTTGTCGAAATAATAATAGCAGGTTTATATCCGCTTGCTACGTACTCATTAACAACTAGCTTACTTGTACCTGTAAGCTCATCATATTGCTCGGAAACGGTAACACCAGGGATAATATCTTCAAATGCTACAATACCCTCTTCTTGAGCAATAATAGGATTTGAGTATGGATCCCATTGAGCAATTACCGTATGCTCTTCTTTTGACGGTTTTGCCAATACGGTACTATTTTCAACTACGCTATCATCACTAACTTCAACTATAGACTCTCTTGAAATATAATGTCTAGCAGCTTCTCTATCTGATTTATCAACAACAACAGCAAATAAACCTTTTTCAGATACTACATCACCTGCTTTAACATCATATCTTCTTTCTAAATAGTCACCTTTTAGTTTATAGTATTTAACCGTACCTTTGGCACCGCTTACTATTTCTCTTGTTACCGGTGTTCCGTCAGCTACTAACAATGTACTTGCATAAGGAATCCTATTTGGAACATTCCAACCGTCTTTGATAATTTCAACGATTGACTCATCCTCGTTTACTTCTTCACCGCTACCGTAAGGAAGGTATAATTTACCTTCTATTTTACCGCTTACACCTGCAAGTTCGTTTGCTTTAGCAACGTCATTTTTTCTAAAATAGTATTTTTTAATCTCTTTATCGGAAGTTACCGTTAATACTACCTCTTCGTGTAAAGTTTCAACTTTTACGCTACCTTTAAAAGGAGCTTTGATTTTCGGTTCAACCAACAATACTGCTGCATTTCTTCTGTTTGCAACGATAGATTGACCATCTTTGTTTTGGTAAACTTTAAGGTTATAGTATCTAATGAAACCTTCTTTATCGGCTTTTAATTCTCTTTCGGTTTGAGTTGCACTAGCAGTTCCCCCGACGTGGAACGTTCTAAGTGTAAGCTGAGTACCTGGCTCACCGATTGACTGAGCAGCAACAACACCTACAGCCTCACCAGGATTTACTTTTCTTTGCTCACCAAGATTTAAACCGTAACATTTTGCACAAAGACCGTTTTGTTCTTTACACGTTAACGGGTTTCTAATAACTACTGATTTGATACCAGCTTCAGCTATTACTTTTGCATCTTCATCACTGATTAATGAACCTTCACTAAATAAAATTTCATTAGAAATAGGGTCGATAATATCTTCAGCGATTACTCTACCCGTAATTCTCTCTTCCAAAGACTCTATTAGTTCATTTCCACTTACGATGTCCGTTATTTCTATACCTTCATGAGTACCGCAATCTTCAGTCGTAATTCTCACGTTTTGTGATACGTCGATTAGCTTTCTTGTCAAATAACCGGCATTTGCTGTTTTAAGAGCCGTATCGGCAAGACCTTTTCTAGCACCGTGCGTTGAAATAAAGTACTCTAGTACGTTTAGACCTTCACGGAAGTTTGAAATAATTGGTGTCTCAATAATAGAACCGTCCGGTTTTGCCATAAGACCCCTCATACCAGAAAGCTGTCTTATCTGAGCCGAACTACCCCTAGCACCTGAGTCAGCCATCATATAAATAGAGTTAAAACCATCTTTATCCGTTTGAACAAGACTCATCATCTCAGAACCTAGTTTATTGTTTACTACAGTCCAAATATCGATAATTTTGTTATATCTTTCTTGCTCAGTCAACAAACCTTGAGAGAATTGTTTTTGAACTTCAATAACATCTTTTTTAGCCTTTGCTATATGGTCAACCTTGCTTTCAGGAACGATAATATCATCTATAGAGATAGAGATACCTGCGTATGTTGCATATTTAAAACCTAGGTTTTTCAAGTTATCCAAGAATCTTGGAGTTACGTCATATCCACCGTGTTTGTAAATATAGTCAACCAAATTACCTATATCTTTTTTCTTTAATACTCTATTCCACAATTCAACCGGAACAAAATCAGGTAAAATATTTTTGATAATAAGTCTTCCGATAGTAGTAGTAATAATTCTTCCATCTATCATAGTTCTTATTTTTGCATGAATATCTACGGTATCTAAATCAAGTGCAAGTTTAGCTTCATTGAAGTTAGCAAGTAATTTATGCTCACCTTTTACACCCTCTTTTTCTAGTGATAGATAATATACACCAAGGACCATATCTTGTGAAGGAACCGCTATAGCTCTTCCTGATGCCGGTAAAAGAATATTCATTGAACTCATCATCAAAATTTTTGCTTCAGCAATAGCCTCTTGCGATAACGGAACGTGAACAGCCATTTGGTCACCGTCGAAGTCCGCATTGAACGCCGCACACACTAACGGATGAAGTTGGATAGCTTTCCCGTCAATTAATACAGGGTGAAACGCTTGAATAGAAAGTTTGTGTAGAGTCGGTGCTCTGTTTAGTAATACCGGATAATCAGAAACTATCTCACTTAAACATTCCCAAACCTCATTCGTTTGTGACTCTATCAATCTTTTTGCAGACTTTAACGTAGTCGCATAACCTTTCTCTTCAAGTTTTGCCATCAAGTGTGGTTTAAATAACTCTAGTGCCATTTTCTTAGGAATACCGCACTGATCCATATTCAAACTAGGTCCAACAACGATAACGGATCTTCCAGAGAAGTCAACCCTTTTACCTAGTAGGTTTTGTCTGAAACGTCCTTGTTTACCTTTGATAATCTCACTTAAAGATTTCAATGGTCTTTTATTTGCACCTTTTACGGCATTTGCGGTTTTACCGTTATCAAATAACGCATCAACAGCCTCTTGAAGCATTCTTTTTTCATTTCTTATAATGATTTCCGGTGCATCAAGTTCCGTTAATCTTTTTAGCCTATTATTTCTATTTATTACTCTTCTATAAAGGTCATTTACGTCTGATACTGCAAACTTACCGCCGTCAAGAGCAACAAGAGGTCTTAAATCAGGCGGAAGTACAGGTAAAGCAGTAAGCATCATCCATTCTGGTCTATTTCCGCTATTTAAGAAGTTCTCTACAACTTTTAATCTTTTTACGATTGTTTTTCTTTTTGCATCAGATTTAGTTGTTTCCATCTCCTCTTTTAAGCTATTCAATAAAGCCATTAAGTCCATGTCACCTAGTAAATCTCTTACTATTTGTCCACCCATTTGTGCGCTAAAACCGGTATGTTCAAAATGTTCATTAATAGTTCTAAATTGTTCTTCATTTAAGATATCGTATTTTTCGACTTTCTTTGTTTTTTCATTATCATAATAAGCATCACCCGGCTCATCTACTATGTATGCTTCATAATAAAGAACTCTCTCAAGATCTTTTAATTTAACACCTAGTAACGTACCTATTCTTGAAGGAAGCGAACTAACCATCCAAATGTGTGCAACAGGCGTTACAAGGTCGATATGACCCATTCTATGTCTTCTTACTTTAGCAGATGTTACTTCAACACCACATTTTTCACACACGACACCTTTGTATCTCATCTTTTTGTATTTACCGCAAAGACACTCATAATCTTTTATAGGTCCGAATATTTTCGCACAAAATAGACCGTCACGCTCAGGTTTTAATGTTCTATAGTTTATTGTTTCAGGTTTTTTAACCTCTCCACAAGACCAGCTAAGAATTTTTTCAGGACTTGCTAGTCTTAATTGAAATGCCGCAAAATCTTGTGGTCTTTCTAGCTCTTTAATTTCTATTGGTTTTAAAATTGTTTCAATGTTACTCATTGTCTTCTACCTCTTCAAAAACTTCAACATCAAGTCCTAATGCTTTTAATTCTTTTGTTAATACAAAGAATGTTTCCGGAACTCCGGAAGCTGGAACATTCTCGCCGTTTGCTATTGCTTTATAAGCTCTACTTCTTCCGTCAACGTCATCCGATTTTGTCGTTAACATCTCTTTTAGAACATTTGTAGCACCGTATGCTTCAAGCGCCCAAACCTCCATCTCTCCAAATCTTTGTCCACCGAATAGTGCTTTACCGCCAACCGGCTGTTGTGTTACAAGTGAGTATGGACCCGTACTTCTTGCGTGAACTTTCTCATCAACTAAGTGGTGCAGTTTTAGCATATACATATAACCGACGTTTACCCTTTCTTTCATTCTTTCACCCGTTTTACCGTCGTAAAGTACTGTTTTACCGTCAGAATCTATTTTAGCCAATTCAAACAATTTAACGAAATCTTCTTGTTTTACACCCTCAAAAACAGGAGTAGCGAATCTTACACCTTTTGACCAGTCTCTTGCATACTCAAGAAGTTTATCGTCACTTAAACTAGCTATGAAATCAGCTGCATTCATATATTTACCGAATGATGCTATTTCTATCATTTTAGCTCTAAGTTCAGATATAAACTCTACTCTTTTTGAAACCAAAATTTCTTCGATTTGACTTCCTAGTTTTTTACCTACAAGTCCTAAGTGAACTTCTAGAATTTGCCCTATATTCATCCTTGAAGGAACCCCTAGAGGATTTAAGATAACATCTACCGGAGTACCGTCTTCTAGATAAGGCATATCAACTTGAGGTACTATATTAGATACGATACCTTTATTACCGTGACGTCCTGCCATTTTATCACCGACTTTTATTTTTCTCTTAGTAGCTACGTAAACTTTTACTTGTTTAATCACACCGCTAGGTAAAATATCATCTGTTTCTAAAGTTTTAAGTTTCTCTTCATGTTCTTCTCTAAGTTTTGTTTTCTCTTTAATGAAGTGCTCTTTAATATCGTTATATTTCTCTATAACCTCTTTTGCAAAAGATGAAACAACTTTTTTCATTGCAAATCTGTTTACGTTTGCAAGTTGGTCAAGTGTTATTTTATCACCTCTTTTTAGAGTAACATCTCCAAGTTCCACATCGCTTTTTAGTTCATTTGTAGATAAAAGAGTATTAATTTGCATAATCTCTTCTCTATCTAACATCAAAAGTTTATCATGATGTTTTGCATCAAGTTCAGATTTCTCTAACTCATAAACCTCTTTTGCACGAGAACATTTTTCGTAACCTTTTTTAGTAAATACTTTAACGTCAACAACTACACCTTCCATTGATGTCGGACAGTATAGAGATTTATTGATTACGTGTCCTGCTTTTTCACCGAAAATCGCTCTAAGCAATCTTTCTTCAGGAGTAGGTTTAATCTCACCTTTTGGAGTAACTTTACCTACAAGTATCATACCTGGTTTTACATATGTACCTATTTTTACGATACCGCTGTCGTCTAGGTGGCTTAAAGACTCCTCTTTAACACCCGGAATATCTCTTGTTATCTCTTCGTTTCCATGTTTAAGTTCTCTAGCTTCAATATCTTTTTCATAGATATGTACAGAAGTTAGAGCATCCTCTTTGATGAGTTTTTCACTTAAAATAATAGCATCCTCGAAGTTATAACCGTTCCATGGCATAAATGCAACCATCGCATTTATACCGATAGCAAGTTCACCGTTATCCATAGATGGACCGTCTGCTATAACATCTCCGGCTTTAACTGTTTGTCCCTCTTTAACAACTACCCTTTGACCAAACGACGTATTATTGTTTGTTCTTGTGTTTTTGCTTACTTCATAATGGTCTATATATGCACCGTTTGCATCTTCACCGCTTATGTAAATATTTTTTGAATCGGCTTTTTCAACTATACCTGTTCTTTTTGCTTTTATAGCTTCCCAAGCATCTCTTGCTACTGTTTTTTCAAGACCGGTTCCAACTATCGGAGCTTGCGGTCTAAGTAACGGAACAGCTTGACGCTGCATATTTGAACCCATCAAAGCTCTATTCGCATCATCGTGTTCTAAGAATGGAATAAGTGATGCAGCAACACCCATAACCATTTGAGATGAAATATCTATCAAATTAACTTTATTAGCCTCAACAAGGATAATTTCACCGTCTTTTCTAGCTTCAACTAACGGCTCAACTATTTTATTGTCTACTACTTTTGTACTACCCGGTGCAATTACCAAGCCCTCTTCTTGAGTTGCAGTAATATAGATGATTTCATCAGTTATTTTACCGTCAACTACTTTTTTATAAGGTGCTTCGATAAATCCTAAATCATTTACTTTTGCAAATGTCGAAAGAGTATTGATAAGACCGATATTTTGACCCTCTGGAGTCTCAACAGGACAAATTCTTCCGTAGTGAGTCGGGTGAACGTCCCTTACCTCAAATCCGGCTCTTTCTTTTACAAGACCACCCTCACCTAGAGCTGATAATCTTCTTTTGTGAGTAATTTCCGATAACGGGTTAGTTTGATCCATAAATTGTGACAACTGACCGCTTGTAAAGAACTCAGTTACGGTTGATGTTATCATTTTTGAATTAACTAAATCGTGCGGCATAAGCTCATCTAAAGGTCCACTTAAAGTAGTCATTTTATCTTTAATCGCTTTTTGCATTTTTACAAGACCGGCATGTAACTCATTAGCAAGAAGCTCACCGATTGCTCTAATTCTTCTGTTTCCTAAGTGGTCTCTATCATCTATATGACCTTGACCGCTTTTTACTTTAATTAGGTATTGTACGGTTTTAATAATATCTTCATAAGTAAGAACAGTTACATATTCTGGAACCGTTACATCCAACTTATGATTCATTTTCATTCTACCTACTTTTGTTAGGTCATATCTTTCCGGATCAAAGAATAGTTTTCTAACAAACTCTTTAGCAGCTTCTTTAGTTACAGGCTCACCCGGTCTCATAACTTTATAAATTCTAATAGCAGATAAATCATTTTCATCATCTATTTGCTCAGTTTGTTTTAAAAGTTTAAGACTCTCAACATCAGCTTTAAATGCATTGATAATAGAATCATCAACACCGCTAGCTAAATCATTTGCAATTTCTACTGAATCAAATCCTAAATCTAAGATTTTTTTCAATTTTAATTCATCAAGATGTGTCAATGCGTCGTATAATATCTCACCGCTATTTGGATCAAAAATAGGTGTAGCAATATGTCTATCCATAAGTAGTTCTACAGGATACTCAACAAATTTTAAGCCACCTTCAGCCAAAGCTTTTGCTTTTCTAAGAGTAAGTCTCTTACCAGCTTGGATTACAACATTACCTTTATCATCTTTAATATCAAACTCAACCCTTCCGTTACTGAAATCATCCGGATTAAACTCTGTTAAGAATTTATTGTTTTTAATTTTGATATTTAAAATAGGATAGAATAATTTTACGATATCCTCTTTTGAGTAACCTAAAGCTCTAAAAAGAATAGTTACGGGAACTTTTCTTCTTTTGTTAATTCTTACATATAATACATCTTTAACGTCATATTCAAAATACAGCCATGAACCACGGTCAGGAATAATTTGAGCAGTATAAACTAATTTGTTACCGCCTGCCGTTGATTCCTCTTCTTTAAAAATAACACCCGGACTTCTGTGTAACTGATTTACGACTACTCTTTCAACACCGTTTACGATAAAAGAAGTTCTATCAGTCATCAATGGAATTTCTCTGATAAATAAAGATTGCTCTTTAATATCTTTTACTCCAACTTTTTCACCTGTTTTTTCATCAATATCCCATAAAGTTAATCTTATATTGATTCTCAAAGGTATCGAATAAGTAAGACCTCTAACCATACACTCGTTTACGGTATATTTAGGTTTACCTACTTCACTTCCAAGATATTCTAAAGTCAATCTGTTTTGAGCATCATGAATAGGGAAAATAGATTTGAATACTTTTTCAATACCTGCAGTACTTCTATCTTCTTGATCAATCATCAAAAAAGCATCATAACTATTTTGTTGTAAATGTAATAAGTTTGGAATTTCTATTTGTTGCGGATTTTTTGCAAAATCAACTCTAAGTCTATTTCCAGAATTTAAAGAATTTAGCATTAGTGACCTCGTGTTAATTTAATATTTTGTGAGTTTTTGCTACACCATTTTAAAAAAATGATTTTAAGCGCAAAAAGCACCCCTAACAATACACAACCAAAAAAAAGACTTTTTTAGCTTTGTACATTGTTTGAGGTGCTCAAAAAAAAGGAGCTTAAATGCTCCCTTAACAGCAGAAATTACTTAATTTCTACTTTAGCTCCAGCTTCTTCTAACTTAGCTTTTGCAGCTTCAGCGTCAGCTTTAGAGATACCTTCTTTTATTGTTGAAGGAGTTTGCTCAGCAGCATCTTTTGCTTCTTTTAAGCCAAGACCTGTTAACTCTCTAATAACTTTAATAACGTTGATTTTTTTATCTCCAGAATCTTTGATGATAACATCAAATTCTGTTTTCTCTTCAGTAGCTTCAGCAGCAACTGCAACACCTGCACCAGCTACAACAGTCGGTTGAGCAGATACACCAAATTTTTCTTCGAACTCTTTTACAAGCTCTGATAATTCTAAAACACTAAGGTTTGAGATGAATTCTAATACATCTTCTTTAGTAATTGCCATTTTATGTCCTTTTTAATTTTTTATCAATTTTTGTTTTTTATATTAAACTGCAATTAAGCAGCCTCTTCTTCTTTTTTCTTTTTAAGATTGTCAAGCCCTGTAACAAAATTTCTTGCAGGAGCCGTCCAAACAGATAATAAC
The DNA here is from genome assembly GCA_020723015.1 of Arcobacter nitrofigilis. Lineage (GTDB taxonomy): Bacteria > Campylobacterota > Campylobacteria > Campylobacterales > Arcobacteraceae > UBA6211. The sequence goes on along the minus strand of DYJR01000002.1, from coordinate 41,540 downwards.
ATTCCAAGAAGTTCTTCTCTACCAGGTAGTTTAGCAAACGCATTAACTCTTTTAGCATCAGCGAATTTACCTTCGATAACACCTGATTTGATTGTTAATTTATCTTTTGTAGCCATTGCGAACTTATCAGCAACTTTACAAGCACTGATTTGATCACTTGACCAAATAAAAATATTAGTACCGGTTAAAGTAATCTCTTCTAAACCTGCATTTTTAACAGCTATTTCTACAAGAGTGTTTTTCGCAACTTGAACCTTACAATCAGCATCCCTAGCCATAGCTCTTAAATCTTCAAGTTCTCTATGCGTTAGACCTTTGTAATCACAAACAACGATAGCTTGAGACTCTTTGAATTGGCCTTCTAAAAAGCTTAATATTTCTCTTTTTTGTTCTCTAGTCATCTTTCTTCCTCCTTTCAAAACTTCCAACTTCGGTAGGTCTTACAAAAAACGGAGGTGCTTTTTACCTACTGTCTTCAGTTTTAAGATAAAGCTCACGGCTTTTTATAAAATTATCTTAAGTCTATTAACTCTTGAGCATTGACTCTTACAGATGGACTCATTGTAAGTGAAAGTGCAGCATTAGTTATATATTTACCTTTTGCAGTACTTGGTTTTTGTCTGTTAATAGCTTTAACAAACGCAGCAACGTTTTCTAACAATGCTTCTGTACTAAAAGATGCTTTACCGACACCTGCGTGCATATTACCTTTTTTGTCAACTCTATATGTAACTTGCCCACCTTTAGCATCGTTAACAGCTTTTGTCACGTCCATTGTTACGGTACCTGTTTTTGGATTCGGCATAAGACCTTTTGGTCCTAATATTCTACCTACTTTACCGACTAGACCCATTGTATCAGGAGTTGCTATTAATATATCAAAATTAATATTTCCTGCTTGGATAGCTTCTACTAAATCATCAGCTCCAACAACATCAGCACCTGCAGCTTTTGCTTCATCAGCTTTTAAACCTTTAGCAAATACACCTACTCTTACAGTTTTACCCGTACCGTTTGGAAGAACTACCGAACCTCTAATCATTTGATCAGCATGTCTTGGGTCAACGTTAAGATTTAATGCAACCTCAACACTTTCGTCGAATTTAGCAGATTTTAAATCTTTTACCAATGCAACAGCATCCGCTAATGCATATTCTTTACTATTATCAACTTTTTCTAATAACGCTTTATATCTTTTTGAATTTTTTGCCATTTTATTTTTCTCCGCAAAGTTTTTATTGCTACCGCTTTAATCCAAGCGGTTAGGATAAAGAGAATTAAAAACCTAGTTTCTAATACCTTCTTTAAATTTTATTACTCTATAGTAATACCTATACTTCTTGCACTACCTTCAACTATTTTAGCCGCTTTTTCAAGGTCTTTCGTATTAAGGTCAGCAATTTTTTGTTTTACTATTTCCATAACTTGGTCTTTAGTTAATTTTCCAACTTTTTTCTTTAGTGGATTATCACTTCCTGATTTAATGTTTGCAGCTTTTTTAATAAGCTCAGTCATTGGAGGTTTTTTTGTTATGAATGTAAAACTTTTGTCTGTATAAACAGTGATCTCAACCGGAATTCTAAACCCAGCCATTTCTTTTGTTTTTTCATTAAATGCTTTACAAAATTCCATAATATTAACACCTCTTTGACCAAGAGCAGGTCCAACCGGAGGTGATGGATTTGCAGCACCAGCAGGTATTTGCAGTTTTATTTTACCGAATACTTTTTTTGCCATCTATTGTTTCCTTCTTAAATTTTTTTACATAGAGAGTTGACTCTACAAATTGATTTAAAAATCAATTTACAGAATCAACCCAAAATTTTCATTATATGATTCTTTCTACTTGCGTATAAGAGATTTCCACCGGAGTATTTCTTCCAAAAATAGAAACATTCAATTTTAATTGCCCTGAACTTAAATCAAAATCATCTACTACCCCGTTAAAGTTAGCAAACGGTCCTTCATTTATTCTTACAGTCTCACCGTTTTGGAATGAAACCTTAGGTTTTGGAGCAGTTCTATTGTTTACTTTTTCTAAAATTTGGTTGATGTCTTTATCTGATAGTGGAGTCGGTTTTTTAGACTCACCGATAAATCTACCTACCTTTGACATTGACTGGATTCTATGCCATAAAGCAATATCTAAATCAATTTTTGCAAATGCGTACGCAGGATAAAGTGGTTTTTCTATGATTACTTTTTTGTTCTTTTTTACTTCTATAAGATCTTCCGTCGGTACGATAACTTCTGCTATTTTACCATCACCCATTTCCGAAGCCAATTTTTCTAATGCTCTTTTTACAGAAAGTTCACTCCCTGAGTGTGTTTGAATTGCATACCATTTATGTGCCATTAGTTATCCTATAAAAGATGATAAAGTAAACGACATTATCAAGTCTACTAAAGCTAAAAACAAAGTTATAACAGTAACAACTACGAATACTGAAAGATACGCACTTCTTACTTGTTCTTTAATAGGGAATATAACTTTTGCTAATTCTTCTTTAGAGTTACGATAATATGATACTAGCTTGTTCACTTTATACCTTTGTGTTAATTATCAAAATATTTTTATTATAAGTGGCAGGCCAAGAGGGACTCGAACCCCCACCACTCGGATTTGGAATCCGATGCTCTACCATTGGAGCTATTGGCCTATGGGAAATTACTGAGATACTAAGGTACTGAGGTACTGAGAAAAAACTCAGTACTTAGTAACTTAGCACTTAGCAACTTTTTCTTAAGATTTTAACTTCACTTCTTTGTGAATTGTATGTTTCTTAAGTTTTGGATTATACTTTCTAACCTCAAACTTTTCAGTGTGAGTTTTAGGATTTTTCCAAGTAGTGTAGTTAATATCTCCACTTTCTTGGCATTTTAATCCTATTTTAATTCTTATACCTTTTGCCATAGTTTTACCTTTGTTTCTTTATATGCGATTATGCAAGAATTTTAGAAACAACTCCAGCACCTACAGTTCTTCCACCTTCTCTAATAGCAAATCTTGTTTGATCTTCCATAGCGATTGGAGCAACTAGTTCAACAGTCATTTTAACGTTATCACCAGGCATAACCATTTCCGTACCTTCAGGTAATGTTACTGAACCTGTAACGTCTGTAGTTCTTACATAAAATTGTGGTCTATAACCGCTGAAGAATGGAGTATGTCTTCCACCCTCTTCTTTTGAAAGGATATAAACTTCACACTCGAATTTTGTGTGTGGTGTAATTGATTTTGGTTTACAAAGAACTTGACCTCTTTGTACGTCATCTTTTTTGATACCTCTTAAAAGAATACCACAGTTATCACCTGCAACACCTTGTTCCATTTCTTTTCTGAACATTTCTATACCGGTAACAGTTGTAGTTTGAGTATCTCTCATACCAACTATTTCGATAGTCTCAGCAAGTTTAATAGTTCCTCTTTCAATTCTACCTGTAACAACGGTTCCTCTTCCTGCGATTGAGAAAACGTCCTCAATTGGCATCAAGAAATCTTTATCAGTATCTCTTTGTGGAGTTGGGATATAGCTATCAACTGCATCCATAAGAGCAAGAATTTTTTGTCCCCACTCACCAACATTTCCTGCTTTAGCTTCATTTAAAGCTTGTAGAGCTGAACCTGCTACGATTGGAGTATCATCACCAGGGAAATCATATGAACTTAAAAGTTCTCTTATTTCCATTTCAACTAATTCTAATAACTCTTCGTCATCAACCATATCTGCTTTGTTCATGAAAACAACGATATATGGAACACCAACTTGTTTAGAAAGAAGGATATGCTCTCTTGTTTGCGGCATTGGACCATCAGCTGCAGAAACAACTAGGATAGCACCGTCCATTTGAGCAGCACCTGTAATCATGTTTTTAACGTAGTCCGCGTGACCCGGGCAGTCAACGTGAGCATAGTGTCTATTTTCTGTTTCATACTCAATGTGAGAAGTTGCTATCGTAATACCTCTTTCTCTCTCTTCAGGAGCGTTATCGATATTATCGTAGTCTTTCATTTCACAAAGACCTTTTGTTGCAAGTACTGCTGAAATAGCAGCTGTTAATGTTGTTTTACCATGGTCAACGTGACCTATAGTACCAATATTTACGTGTGGTTTATTTCTAGAAAACTTTTCTTTAGCCATCTTATTTCCTTTTTAAAATTTAAAGCTTTTGCCCTCTGAGTAGATAAGCCAAATAGCTAATCTAATCAGAGGGAATTATGAGGACACACCTCTAAAAACTAAAAAATATATTCAGTTTTTACAGATGTGGATATAACTTAGAGCTGGAGCCCATAAGAAGACTTGAACTTCCGACCTCTTCCTTACCAAGGAAGTGCTCTACCTCTGAGCTATATGGGCATTTGCCGTATTAAACACATTACTTTAATTTTTATTAAAGCCCATAGGTTTTTAACAACGAAAAAAAGATTGTATTAGGGAATAGATTTAGAGTTATATAAAAAGATGCGTATAACTCAGCTCCCATTATCAATATCAATCGTAAAATATGGAGCGGGTGACGCGACTCGAACGCGCGACAATCTGCTTGGAAGGCAGAAGCTCTAGCCAACTGAGCTACACCCGCATCATAAAGTGGTGGTGAGAGAAGGATTTGAACCTTCGAAGCTATAAGCGGGAGATTTACAGTCTCCTGGATTTGACCGCTCTCCAACCTCACCTCTAGTAATATCAATATGGTCCAGCGCTGATTTCAATAAATCACGCATAAACAACAAAATGGAGCTGGTGAAGGGACTTGAACCCCCGACCTGCTGATTACAAATCAGCTGCTCTACCAACTGAGCTACACCAGCTTCTACTGAAAGCCTCTTCTTTAAAACAATGCTGTTTAAAAAAAGTGACAAAATTATACTAAAAAAAAAATCATTTGTCAAGGGGGTTTTGAAGAAATTTCAATTTTTTTTGCAAAAAACTCAAAAAAGATGGATATTGTAGCCACCGTCCACTTCAAAACGCATATCATATTCTTCTAAAATATGTACAATTTGACTTAATTCTCTCATAATCAAAGCCGTCGATACTCCTTTACGATCCAACAAAAACGAATTATCGTCTATATAATAGTAACGAAGGAAATCGAAATTGACTTTGTTTAATTTATGATGCATCTAATTCCAACCTATATCCGTTACCTGAATGATTAAAAATTTGAACACAACCTATTTTCTTTCTAAGTTTACTTATCAGTTGTCTCACATAACCATTACCCATATGGTCACCCCATATGTATTTTTCCGCTTCCTCATTTGAAACGGTCATACCTATATTCATTACTAAAAGATGTAACATCATCGTCTCTTTTTGCGTCAACGGTACAACGGCACCGTCTACAACCAATAATTTGGACTTTGTATCGTAAGAACAATTTTTCGTAAGTTTAATCTGAGATAAAGGCTTTGTCTGTAATATCAAAGAAACTTTTGCAAGAAGTTCCTTGACGTGAAAAGGTTTTTTAATATAATCCTGACATCCCAAATCATACGCTTTTAATATAACATCGATATTATCCTCTGCACTTATAACTATTATAGGTGCGGTACCGGATACTTCTTTGATTTTTTTAGATATTTCAAATCCACCGACATTAGGCAAAAACAAATCGACTATATATAAATCATAGTCTTTTTCTATAGCCTTTAAAGCTTTTGCTCCGTCTGCAAATGCATCCACCTCATACCCTTGAGACATTAACACATCACATATCAAAGTATTTAAATAGATATCATCTTCAATAAGAATTATTTTCATATGCTTCCTAACACTTTTACTATTTTTGCAAAATTATATTATAAAACGCGTATAAAATGTGTAACTTTTTGCATATTTTGACTTAAATTTAACTTAAATTTCAAAAAAAGCTATAAATTACAAAAAATGTCATTTTACCAACTATTTATAGAGTATAGTGTATAATAATTTACAAAAATTAAAAAAGCTTTTTAGGATTATAATGAAAAAAGTAGAATTACTTTCACCTGCCGGGAATTTAGAAAAATTAAAAATCGCTTTAAACTTTGGTGCCGATGCCGTTTACGGTGGAGTAAGTCATTTTAGTTTACGTATAAGAAGCGGTAAAGAGTTTGATTACGATACGTTTAAGGAGGGCATCGATTATGCTCACTCTATGGGTAAAAAAGTATATGCTACCGTTAACGGCTTCCCGTTTAACTCTCAAATAGAACTTTTAAAAAAGCATATTATAAAAATAGCTTCTCTCAGTCCGGATGCAATAATAGTAGCAACACCTGGCGTAGTAAAACTTTGTAGAGAACTAGCTCCACAGATACCTATACATTTATCTACTCAAGCAAACGTTATGAACTATCTTGATGCACAAGTATATTACGATATGGGAGTAAGAAGGATAATAGCGGCACGTGAGATAAGCCTAAAAGACGTTATTGAGATAAAAAACAAATTGCCTGATTTAGAAATAGAAATTTTCGTACACGGTTCTATGTGTTTTGCCTATAGCGGAAGATGTTTAATAAGTGCCGTACAAATGGGAAGAGTTCCAAATAGAGGAAGCTGTGCAAACGATTGCCGTTTTGAATATGAACTTTATGTGGCAAATAAAGAGCACGGAACACTGTTTAGAATAGAAGAACAAAGTGATATTGGAACATATATATTTAATGCAAAAGATATGAATCTAGTTTCACATATAGATGAAATACTAAAAAGCGGTGCGATAGATAGCCTTAAAATTGAGGGTCGTACAAAATCATCTTATTATGCAGCGGTTACGGCAAAAGCCTATAGGAATGCAATAGATGACTATTATGAAGGTAAGTTTGATGCAAATTCTTATCAAAAAGAGTTACATACCACAAAAAATAGGGGTTTTACCGATGCTTATTTGATTCATAGACCTTTCGAAAAAAATGATGCCCAAAACTTAGAGTATGCTATGAGTAAAGGTAGCTATGAAGTAAGCGGACTTGTTCTAGAAGACGGTGAACATTTTCTTTGTAAGTATAAAACATACCCAAATGAAAAGATAGAGATTTTTACACCGAATAATACGATATTACCTTTGTGTAATAATGAAATAGGAAAAATAGAGTTTATTGACGGCGTATATTATATTACCTTTAAACAAATAATCACAAAAGAAGGCAAATCCCTAGAAAGTGTACATAGCGGGAACGTAAATCCTATAAAACTCCCTTGTAAATTACCTTATCTTACTATTTTTAGAGTTCAGGCCGACGAAGAGTTATGATATTTTTTAAAGTATCCCAAAATATAAATATAAAAATTGCCGATAACTCTTTAGTAGTACTCAATAAAGAGATTAGAGGTAATGATGAAAATGAATATATCTATATTACTACCTTTCATGATTTTGAGGCAGTAAAAAAAATATTTGAAAAAGTTGGAACTACTTACAAAACATACATAGTAGATGAAAAAAAAGTTTTTTCACAGAAAGATTTTCCTATAGAAGTAGGGGTAAGTAATAAAAACGAATTTCTATTACAAAAGCAAAAACTAAGATTTACGACTTTTTTAGATGAGATTCCTGAACTTAGTACGAAAGAACTATTTAGAAATGAGGAATTTCAGGATATAAACGACATTGTAAAAAGTCATAAAAAAGATATTTCAATAGCAATCATAGGTGGAGTAGGACGAGGTATAGGTGAAATTCTTTGTGGATTAACTGCCATAAGGGTACTCATAAAAACTCTTCAAAAAAGATATAAAAATATAAAAATTGATTTATTACTTGAAAGTGCAGATAACCAATACTACAAAAGAGATAAAGAACTGTTGGAGAAAGAACCTCTAATAAATAAGGTTTTACCTCTATGTATAAATGTCCGGAAAATGTCTGAGTATGATTATTATATAGATACTTCAACTATTAATGAAAGTACTTTTTATCGGGAATTAAACTTTATAGATGCATATTTATATAAATTCGGTATCGATTATAAAAGTATTCAGTTGCACACAAAATTTAACCAATTTGACCTAAGTTTTTATAAACCTTCTTCTGAACTACAAGACGATATCGTAAAGCTAAAAAGCAAATCTGAACTGATACTATTTCACCCTTATTCCCCTGATATACAGCGAAGTCTACCGAAAGACGTAACAGCTACTTTACTAAAAGAACTTTTAACTTACTCTGACGAGACGATAGTTAGTACGTTAAAAATAGAAAAAGTGGAAAATGACAAATATATAGATTTGTCAAAATACTCTAAAACATTGTTTGATTTTATGTATATAGTTTCTCAGTGTGATTATATAATTACGGTAGATACTTCTACTTATCATATTAGTGACTTATTTCTAATTCCAACGGTCGTCATTTTCCCCGATAACGATTTGGTAGAAAAAAGAGTGAAGTATTATAAGATGACAAAACCTTATGTTCTAAAAGAGAGAAAAAAGAACCTAAGTCTACTAAAATTTGAAAATGATACCCTTACCGTAAGTAAGTACACCAAATACAAAGATATTAAAGCAAAAAAAATACTCAAACTATTATCACTTAAGTAATAAGATTAATTGTTTGTAACCGGTACCATCTCTTTTAATCTTTTTTCTAAAACAAAAGTTCCAAACGGTACAAGCGATGCTACAAATGCTATTATATTAAATTTCATTCCCCAGTTATGCTCTTTTGATGCAAAGTACAAATATACGAAAAATAAAACAAATAAGATGCCGTGAGCCATACCTACAACTTTTACAAAAACAGGCATACCGGCAAAATATTTCAAAGGCATTGCCATAAAAAGAAGTAATAAATATGAAATACCTTCCACAAACGATATTGTTCTAAATTTTGAAAAACTATTTTTAAACATACACACTCCCTAAAATTTTACCGTAATTATAATAAACCAAAATTACCTTAACTTAAAAGTTAATACTTAGTTTTTTGGTTTTAGATATCCGAGATTTATAAGAGTTTGAGTAGTTTCTCTAAACACCGGAACAGCTGCTTCAGAAGCATAATAATGATACCAAGCAGTACCTTTTGGTCTTAATGTAGTGACACCTATAGTATAGCTGTTGCCTAAATAATCATTAACAAATCCAAAAAACGAACTTATATACTCTTTGGTATATTTTCCGGCATCAGGCATCCTTGCCGTTCCTGTTTTACCTCCGATTTGCAATCCCTCCATATACGCTCTTTTACCGGTACCGTGTTCAACGGTTTTAATCAATAAATCACGCATAACAGCGGCAGTTTTTGGAGATATGACCTGAGCATCATCCTTCTTTTTATTTATATATTTAACACCTGTAGACGATGTAATAGATTTCATAATCTGAGGTGTAATAACTTTACCTTCATTACTAAATGCACTATAAGCTTTAATAAGTTGCATAATAGTTGCGGTCATACCGTGTCCATAAGAAACAGTAGCTTTATAAATATTATCTTCGCCTCTTGCTTCACCGGCACTCAGTCTAGCAGCACTAGGAACAATACCTGTTTTTTCAAAAGGTAAATCTATACCTGTAGGTTGATTGAACCCAAATTTAACCAAATCGTTATAAAACTCCCTACCGCTTAATCTTTGGGCAATTTGTAAGGTACCTATATTACTTGAATATGTAACAATATCTTCAACACTTAATTGCTGTTTTGTAAATTGGTGGTCATCGGTAATAGTATATTGACCTATTTTAATACTACCTTTTGGATATTCCCCTTTGGAATTTGTACTACCCCTATTATATGCACTAAATGACTCATTCATTCTAACTCGATTTTTATCTATAGCCATAGATATAACTATAGGCTTTAAAACAGAACCAGGTTCAAAAGGAAATTCAATTGCTTTAATGTTTAATTTTTCATAATCATCCGTTTGTATATTATTTGGGTTATATCTATTTGTAGTTGCTATTGTTAACAGTTGACCTGTTTTATTATCCATAACGACAACCAAAATTTCTTGTGCCAACAATCTTTCTTGATGTTGGTCTACAACCATTTCTATATGTTTTTGCAACTTCAACGGTATTGTAAGTTCAATAGTAGCACCGTCAAGTCTTTCTTTTATAACACTATTTTTATCAAAAGATATATACGATAAAACATCTCTTGATCCCTTTAAAATACCGTCTTTAAAATCATTTAAAAACTCATTATAAATAAATTCTACACCCTTACCGCCGTTTACTCTTCTTTTATCATTCTCTAAAGTTTTAGTAATATAGCCTAAAGCAGGCGTTAAAGTCTCCTCATAAGAATAAATTCTATCTTCACCTATTTCATCAACGCTAAGTCCTATAATCAATTTCGAACCGTTTATCATTTGGGGCTGAAAAACACCTAAGCGTCTTAATTTAAAGCCTAATTCTTTTAAATCTTTCGCGGTTTTCGAATCTATATCATGGGATAAAACGAGATTACCTTTTGTCTTTTGGTTTTTTAGTTTCATATAAATATTTTGTTGCGGAATATTGCTGTAAATCGAAAATAGTTTTACAAATAATTCTAATTTTTGAGGATCCAAAAATCTTGTATCAATATAAGCTTTATATATTTTTTTTGAAGTTGCCAATGTAAAACTATCGGAACTGACTATATCTCCACGAACGGCTAATTCGTTACGGGTAATTTCTTGAGTAGGAATTCTTCTCTTTTCGTTGTATATGATGAAGAAAACAACAACTAGAAATATAAAAACTAACCCTATAATAAACATAAATAAAACAACGGTTTTTTTAGCTTTGTTCTTGTACTGTAAATCTTCTGCCATATTCTCTTCTAAGTTGATTTTGTGATATTATATCTAAAGTCACATTATGATAAAATTCGCGAATGATAAAAAGTAAACTTATAGATAAATATACACACCTTATTAGTCAATCAGGAAGACCTGATTATTTCTTATTTATATTTGCTTCTACGCTGATATTCGTAGGCGTATTATTTTCTTACTCATTGTCGGTTTACACTGTTTTGAATTTTGAATACAACCAATTTCACTTTTTTATTAGACAATTTGCAGTTGGAGTTGTTGCCGTAGCTATAATGTGGTTTTTATCACGACTCGATCCGGATAAAATCCTAAAAAACATCGGTTTTGGATTATTCTTCGTATTTTTATTTATTATGATAATCATGCCTTTTTTACCTGGGGCATTGGTAACTGAATCAGGTGGAGCAAATAGATGGATAAGACTTTCTGGATTTTCACTTTCACCTGTTGAATTTTTTAAAATAGGTTTTATATACTTTCTCGCTTGGTCTTTTCATAGAAGACTCCTTGACCAACCTAAAAAAATGAAACTTTTTGATGAGATAATGCTTCTTGCACCTTATTTTGGAGTATTTGGTCTAGTAGTAGTATTGGTTGCGTTTTTACAAAAAGATTTAGGTCAAATAGTATTACTGGGTGCCGTACTGTTTATTATGATGATTTTTGCAAACAGAAGTTTCAAAATCTTTCTTATGCTAGGAGCTCTAGGCGTTGGTTTATTTGTATCATTGATTATAGTTGCTCCTCATAGGATTAATAGAATTCAAAGTTGGTGGAGTATGGTGCAAGACGGTATTTTGATGTTTTTGCCTTCATGGGCAGACAACTACCTAAGGGTTAAAGAGTTTCCCGAACCTTATCAAGTGGGACATTCACTAAATGCCATAGCAAACGGAGGGTTGAGCGGTACAGGTGTAGGCGAAGGGTTTTTAAAACTAGGATTTTTAAGTGAAGTTCATACCGATTTTGTTTTGGCAGGAATTACCGAAGAAGCAGGTTTTTTTGGTTTATTTTTAATAGTTTCTTTACTAATTTTAGTAATATGGAGAATTTTTAAAATAAGTACAAGGGTAAGTGAGCCTATTTATCACCTATTTACGCTAGGAATTGGTCTTATGATAGCTATAGCTTTTTTAATAAATGCCTTTGGAATTTCAGGAATTATACCTATAAAAGGTATAGCAGTACCATTTTTAAGTTATGGAGGGAGTGCATTGTTAGCAATGTCTATTTGTATAGGATTGGTTTTATCAATTTCCCAAAAGGTAGAAGCCGATGATGAATAATTATATTGCAATCAGCGGTGGCGGGACCGGCGGACACCTTAAAGTTGCCAAAACATTAATCGATGAACTTGTAAATAGAGGATATAGAATCGTTTATATCGGTTCTACCTCAGGGCAAGATAAAATGTGGTTTGAACACTATGATAGAATTGAACATAAACATTTTTTAAATACGAAAGGTGTAGTAAATCAAGGTTTATTCGGTAGATTCAAATCTCTTTTTAATATATTAAAAGCTTCATTTAAAGTAAAAAAAGTACTTAAACAATACGGAGTTACGAAAGTCATAAGCGTAGGCGGTTTTAGTGCTGCACCAGCGGTATTTGCAACTCTATTTTCAAATATTGAATTATATATACATGAACAAAACTCAAAAATGGGTGCATTAAACCGCCTTAGCTCAATTTGGGCAAAAAAGCTTTTTACCTCCTATGATAAAAAATTCTTTTTATGTGATTATCCCGTAGATAATATCTTTTTTGATACGGCACATATTAGAAATGAGATTAAAACGGTTATATTTTTGGGTGGTTCTCAAGGTGCAAGAGCAATCAATAATTTTGCATTGTATGTGGCTAAAGATTTGCAAAAAAGAGGAATTAAAATAATTCATCAATGCGGTAAAAATGATTTTAAAAGCGTAGAACAAGCATATCTTGATTTACAAATAGTAGATGTAGAACTTTTTGACTTTAGCTCCGATTTAGTAAAATACATTGCACAAGCTGATTTTGCCGTGAGCCGTGCCGGTGCTAGTACGTTGTGGGAGCTTTGTGCCAATAACCTCCCTGCTCTTTTTATCCCTTATCCCCACGCAGCAAGTGACCACCAATACTACAATGCTTTATTTTTAAAAGAACAAAAACTCGGGTTTGTTTTAAGGGAAAATGAACTTGATAGTAAGAAATTTTTTGAGATTTTAGATACTTGTAATATACAAGATTTAAGTACAAAATTAAAAGAGAGTATTAAACCTGACGGGGCGAAGAAGATTGTTGAGTTAATAGTTAATAGTTGATAGTAAAGAAAACATCTATCAACTATCACACTGTTTTACACAAAAAGAGCCAAAAGTAACACTCCTACGATAATTCTATAAATTCCAAAAGCAACAAAAGTAAATCTTGATAAAAACTCAATAAAAAGTTTCATAGTTAGATATGCAACAATAAAAGATGTTATAAAGCCAACAGCCAAAACTATAAAATTTGCCCCAACAAATTCATGATAGTGTTTAACCAAATCATATCCAGTCGTTGCACACATTACCGGCAATGCCAAAAGAAAAGAAAACTCTGCACTTGCTTTTCTATTAAGTCCGACAAGCATAGCACCTATTATACTAGCCCCTGCCCTACTAGCCCCCGGTATCAAAGCTGCAACTTGAGCAAGCCCTATATAAAAGGCTTGCGTATAACTAACTTTCTCCACATCGTCTATCAAATGTTCTTCATTTTTATAAAATTTCTCTACAACTAAGAATATAATACCTCCTATTATGAAAGCAAATGCAACTATTGACGGTACGAACATCGCTTTTATAGTACTAGCAAATACAAAACCGACTGCACCTATAGGTATAAAAGCTAAAACGATTTTTTTCCATAATTCTATTTTTTGTAATGTAAACTTATCTTTATAATTGAAAACTACAGCCAATATGGCAGAAAATTGAATAATAACCTCAAATGCAGATGTCATATTAATTTGTTGTATATCCATAAGATCACTTGCAATTATCATATGCCCCGTGGATGATATTGGCAAAAATTCCGTAAACCCCTCAATAATCCCTAAAATAATAGATTCTAAAATACTCAAAACAACCCTTTTGATTTAGTTTTTAATAATGCGTATGTTATCAAATGTCCCATTAAGAACGCATAAATTACATCGATTGGATTTGATTCAAAGGATTGCAAAATATAAAAACTCAATACAAAAACCACTATACCTATAAACCTTATAATAAACGTAGTTTTAAAACCGTTATAACCTTTAATCAAAGACGTCAAAAACCCATTTTGCAACACAAAGAAAAAAACCAATACTAAAGGTATAAGCATTTGTGAACTATTTACATACTCTTTACCGAAAAGATATTCTATCCCAAAAAATGCAAAACCAAATGTCAAAAAAGCCGATATAATAGTTACGATAATCGAATATCTAAAAATCCATTTTTGAAGTTTTTTGATTTCATCAATATCGTTTTGAGATATGAGTTTTGAAAGTTCGGGAAAAACAAATTTAAAAATCGGAAATACAAACAAAATTAAAAAGTAAAAATAAATTGATTTTACAACCACTTGGAAATCTGCCAAATCAGATAGAGTAAAATATTTTGTAAAAAATATTACAGATATATAAATACTAAGCATACCTAGAGCAAACTCCAATGATGCCACAAAAGAGTTACCTATAAATTCCCTTGTTTGCGTATTAATCTCAACTTTTGCCAAAAGCGGTTCTTTGTATGGTTTTTTATAAAAAATATAAAAACTTAAAATTAAAAAATTTAAAGCAGTTGCTACTATCAGTGATTCAAAATAGTCAAAAAAAGGCTTTAAAACAAAAAATAATCCTATTATCAAAATAGCTTCCAAAAGTGTTATTATATTTGTCTCTTGATACATCCTATAAACACCAAGCTGATTATAAAAATAGGTATAAAAAGCCTGTGAAACTAAAAGTAATGCAAAAAACATATAAGGGATAGAAATACCTAAAAAATCTTTTGCTAAAGGTACAATAACCGCCAAAGAAAAAATAGTAACTGCCAGAATAGAATATCTAAAGAGATTCAGTATAGTCGCATCATCTTTGGTTTGATTATAATAAACCACCATAGATGACCTAGAACCTATGAAAACAATTAAAAAAAGTGAGATAATATCAATCATGGTATAATAAATACCCAAATCTTCCTTGGATATTAAATTTGCAAGATATATTTTAAAAGAAAAATTGAGAATTATAGCTATTACGGTAATAGCTATATTACTTAAGAAATTTTTTTTCATCTATTTTTCTAAAAAAAAGCTTTAGAGACTTTTTCTCTTTTACCCCTATTTTATACTTGATTTGATACAAATAATCAACTATTTGCCTTTCACTCAAACCAACTTTAAGAGCCTCGTTTTTAAGTATATACATAGGAATCTTTACTTTAGTATTAGAAAATTTATTAGCCAAACCTTTGAAATATTTTTGGTGTTTATTGAAACAAAACCTTGCAAAAACAAAAGATAAACCGTATTTTTGATGCCATACTTGAGCTAAGTCAATGAATTTATCCTCATTGTTATAGTATATTTTTAAAGCTTTGTCTCCTATGGCTACTTTACCTTTGATATTTAAAATATCGGCAAGGACGTTAGAAGTATTGGATTCAAAGTCGTTTTGAGGATTTTTGTCTATCAAAACCAAAACAGACCAAACGGCGTCACGTGCAACTATACCGGTATCTGTACATTTGCAATTTCGTGATTTAATAGATGATATAAAAGCCGCATCTGTTCTTTTGTATTTAAAGTCTGTATTTATCTTAGACGGATATGATTTTTTATAATTGATTATAGATTTTGTTTGAGTGTTTGAAATCTCTTTTTTGATAAATACGTAAAAAGGTAAAAGATTTAAATAATCAATTTTTGATATTAGCACAAATATACCTCTAAATTAAATTTCGATATGATAACGAAAAGTTGCTAAAATTAGTGAAAGGCAATATATGGTAAAAATAGAATTTTTAGGGCCTATTTCAAAAGAGCCTATGGAACTTAATATAACATCACTAGATGAATTGAGTATAATTTTAAAAGATGATAAAGATGTATCTTCTTGGCTTGGAAGTTGTGCCGTTGCATTAAACGATAGGATATTAACGTCAAGGGACGTAACTCTAAAAAGCGGAGATAAGATTTCATTATTGCCACCTGTGTGTGGAGGATGAGAACCGTTAAAAAAATGTGAACTGCTTCACATTTTTAGGTTAGAACGGGTTTTTTATGTGCATTTATGCACAAAAACCCGAAAACAACTAACAGTGGTGTGACTTTGTCACAAATATTTTATATGAGCGAAGCGAATACCACAATTATTAGTTGTTAGTTATTAATTTAAAAAGGTTTTTTATGGACGGATTAGAAATACATAACGGTAATTTAAACGTAGAGGCCATTACAAATAGATGGTATCAGGATATGAAAGATAAAAATTTCGGTGCCATTATTACATTTGTCGGTGTAGTAAGGGATGAAGACGGTATAGACGGTTTAAGTTTTGATATATATGAACCTATATTAGAAAGTTGGTTTGAAGCTTGGCAAAATAAAGCAAATGAAAAAAATGCCTATGTTTTGATGGCTCACTCTCTTGGGGATGTTCCAAATCACACAAGCTCATACATAGCTGCCATTTGTTCACCAAAAAGAAGAGTAGCACTTGAAATGATAGACGAATTTGTAGAAGATTTCAAACAAAATGCACCTATTTGGAAATATGATTTAAAGGGCGGTAAAAGGGTGTATGCAGATGATAGAAGCCATAAAATAACAGGAGCCGGACTTTTAGCATGAAAAAACTAAGAATAGATTTACACAACCACACATATCTGTGTAACCATGCAACCGGCACTATGGAAGAATATATACAAGAGGCTATAAAACAAGGGATAGATATATTCGGTTTTAGTTGCCATGCACCAATGAATTTTGATATAAAATATCGTATGACGTTAGAAGAGATGGATATTTATGAAAATGAATTATTTAGACTTCAAGAGGTATATAAGGATAAAATCAAAATTCTTTTTGCATATGAGGTTGATTATCTTCCACCGTACTTAGAGCCAAAGGTTATCTCAAAAAATGTCGATTACTTTATAGGCTCCGTACACTTTATAAATAAATGGGGATTTGATAATCCTGAATTTATAGGGGGATATGATTCAAAAGATATAGACACTATATGGGAAGAGTATTTTGATGCAATTTCAAAAATGGCAAATACAAGATTATTTGATATTGTAGGACATATTGATTTGATAAAAGTATTCAAATATTTACCGAAAAAAGACATAAAAGAGATAGCCTATGATGCGCTAAAAGAGATACAAAAAGCGAATATGACGATAGAGGTTAATCCTGCGGGTCTTAGAAAACCGATAGAAGAAATTTACCCATCCTATGATTTGCTCAAAATTGCCCATTCACTTAATATTCCCATTACGTTAGGTAGTGATGCTCACAAAATTGAACAAATCGGTTACGGTTATAATGAAGCATTAGCACTCATAAGTAGTGTTGGCTATAAAAATGTACAATATTTTGAAAAAAGAGAACCCAAAGTGGTTATTTTTTAACCAATTACTTAAACATAAACAATAAAAGTTTTTGATAGAATGTCACCAGAATAATAAAAAGGAGTCTAACGATGGGAAAATTCGTAAATAGTATTGAAGAATTTTTTAATTTTTGTAACGCAAATGAAGTTAAGTTTGTAGATTTTAGATTTACAGATTTAAAAGGTACTTGGCATCATGTTACATATGTGTTAAAACACGTAAGTGCAGATTTATTAAAAAACGGTATGCCTTTTGATGGATCATCAATCGAAGCTTGGCAACCGATCAATAAATCGGATATGGTTTTAAAACCTGATGTTGAAACTGCTTTTTTAGATCCGTTTACTGCTGATTCTACAATCATTGTAATTTGTGACATATATGACATTTACAAAGGTCAAATGTATGAAAAATGTCCAAGAAGTATTGCTAAAAAAGCTCTTGAGCATTTAGCAAATGCAGGTGTCGGTGATGTTGCATACTTTGGACCTGAAAATGAATTCTTTATTTTCGAAGATGTAAAAATTATAGACAAAGGTAATGAATCATACTACAGACTTGATACTGAAGACGGTGAGTGGAATGATGCTAAAGATTATGAACACGGTAATATGGGTCACAGACCAAGAACAAAAGGTGGATATTTCCCAGTTGCTCCAATCGACAACGGTGTTGATTTAAGAGCAGAGATGATACAAGTATTAGAACAAGTTGGTCTTGAAGTAGTTCTAGGACACCACGAAGTTGCTCAAGGTCAACATGAAATCGGTATCGTATTTGGAACACTTGTAGAAGCTGCAGATAACGTACAAAAATTAAAATATGTTATCAAAATGGTAGCACACCTAAACGGTAAGTCAGCTACATTTATGCCAAAACCACTTTACGGTGATAACGGAAACGGTATGCACGTACACCAATCAATCTGGAAAGACGGTAAAAACTTATTCTACAAACAAGGTGAATACGGTAATTTATCTGATACTGCTAGACATTATATCGGTGGTATATTTAAACATGCTAGAGC
This sequence comes from Arcobacter nitrofigilis, assembly GCA_020723015.1. GTDB lineage: Bacteria > Campylobacterota > Campylobacteria > Campylobacterales > Arcobacteraceae > UBA6211. The sequence goes on along the minus strand of DYJR01000002.1, from coordinate 23,115 downwards.
TATTGCTGCATTTACAAATGCAAGTACGAACTCTTACAAAAGATTAATCCCAGGATTTGAAGCTCCTTCAATCTTAACATACTCTTCTCAAAACAGAAGTGCAAGTTGTAGGGTTCCATACGGTGCAGGTGAGAAAGCAACAAGAATAGAGATGAGATTCCCAGACTCTACATCTTGCCCATATTTAGGTTTCACTGCTATGCTTTTAGCTGGACTTGACGGTATCAAAAATCAATATGAACCAATCGGACCTATGGATGAAGATTTATTTGAATTAAGCTTAGATGAAATCAGAGAAAAAGGTATTCCTCAAATGCCACATACATTAAGAGGTGCTTTAGAAGCTCTTGTTAGAGATAACGACTTCTTGAAACCGGTAATGACTGATTTATTTATAGATACATATCAACACTACAAATTCGAAACTCAAGTATGGCCTTACGAAGCAAGACCTACTCCTTTTGAAATCAAAACTATGTATTCTTGCTAACAAGCAAAAAGAAAGCCCCGAAAGGGGCTTTTTTATTTGTCAAAAAAGCATAGAAGCTTTTACATATTTCTATGTTCTACCATAATACAATGATTTTGTACAACTCTCAAACCGTTATCTTTAGCTTTTTGGGCTGCTTGATTATTTACTATCCCTTTTTGAGTCCACACTATTTTTACGTCACCTCTTTGTAATGCTTCATCTACTACAACTGAAACAAACTCTGGTTTTCTAAACACATTAACCAAATCTATCTTAAAAGGTATTTCGGATAAACTTCTATAAACCTGCTCGCCTAGTATAATATCTCCTTTTGGATATACCGGAACTATTTTGTAGCCTACGCTTTGCAAATATTTAGCAACCCTATTACTATCTTTTGTCTCATCCGGACTAAGACCTATTACGGCAATAGTTGCCGTAGTTTTAAAAATCTCTTTTATCTCTTCTTTATTAGAGTTTACCATAGGAAATTCACATTCCATTATTTCTCCTTAGCAAGATTATCTAGTTTACCTTGAAAAAAGTTTTTAACATCTTCATAGTAAATAGTTTCTTTAAAATCCTCAAACTTACACCCGGCAGCATTTTTATGTCCACCTCCACCTGCAAGTTTTGCGGCTAGCTCACTTACGTCGACATTACCCTTTGCTCTAAAAGAAACGATACCGCGTTTTCCTATATCGACAAAAAAATCAAATTCTTCGTTTTGTTTTAAAAATTGATTTGCAACAATAGAAATAGAACCCAGTGTATATGTCAATAAACCTCTATGCCCCTTATAAAAAATACTTAAATACTCTTTTTGCGAACTTAGCATAGCCACTAGTTTAATAGCTATAAGATTATCTATAGTATCGTCAACTTCGGTTATTCGTAAATAATCCTTTTTAATCTTGTGAAAATCATTGTCTAGTTTTATATTACCGTTTTCTAAAGGGATATACGTAGCAGCAGTTTTTAAAAGATAGTGTCTAAAGTTTCTACTCTCATCTGCAAACAAAAATTGATTTATTTCGTTACACTCTTTCATAAGACGCATACAAACTTTACCGAATTCAAAGTTGTATGTTTCGTTTTCAAGCCATATATCTACTGCATTTACGGCATTTACCAAAGGTTCAAGCCAATTTCTTATCTCATCTTCAAAACCGTAATGCTCGCTAAAATAGTCAAAAACTATTTTTGTAGCGGAACGTTTGATATCTAAAAAATACCAATCAAACTCATCGGCACTTTTTTGACCTGATATATGGTGATCTAGTAACTGCAACGTAATATCGAAACCGTCATTATTTAACGCACATATAGTTCTATTTAACCATTTTGATTCGTCATAAGTCAAATTTAAATCACTGATTATAAAAAGCATCTTTTCATCTTTGCATTCACTTATCTTAGTAATCACGTACTCCAAAGCTAGTTTTACTTCCAAGCCGTAATTTGCGTTTAGATAAGTACCGTCAGGGAAAAATTCCTTTGCGATAAGCTGGCATGTATAACCATCCAAATCCGTGTGAGATACATGAAAATACTTCATTCTACTAATTCCTTCAATGTTAAATCATCTAAAAACCCATTAATCTTATTTTGAAGTTTGTTTAAAGTCGGCCATATAGTACAACAAGTACCGTTATTACTAGGACAATGAAATACGGATGATGAACACTCAAATACAGCAGGTATTTTCTCTTCTGCCGCCTTTGTAATTTCCAAGATAGTTATTTTATCACTACTTTTAGAAAGTACAAATCCACCGTTTACCCCTTTGTAGGACTGGACTATTCCATTTTTTGCTAAACTTTGTAATATTTTCGCCAAAAAAGATTTTGATATATTAAGCTCACTAGAAAGTACATCAACGTTTTTAGGTTCTTCACTTTTGGCAATAACAATAAGCGATAAAAGTGCATACTCACTTTTTTTTGTTAATAACATATTATTCCTAAGAAGATTTTTTTATTATTTTACTATAAAATGTTTAAATTTGAGTTTAAATAAGATAGATATAGTCTTATTTGTAAGAATAGCCTAAGCTAGGAGCTTAGGCTAGAAATTATTTAGCTCTAATTCCAAGTTCGCTTACAAGAGTTGTAAACTTGTTGTAATCTTTAGCTTTTAGGTAGTTTAGAAGTCTTTTTCTTTTACCTACCATTTTAAGAAGACCTAATCTTGATGAATGATCTTTATGATTTGTTTTTAAGTGCTCAGTTAATGTTGCAATTTGTTTTGTTAAAAGCGCTATTTGAACTTCCGCAGAACCTGTATCTTTTTCACTTCTTTGATGTTTAGTAATAATCTGTGATTTTACTTCCTGATCCAAAGCCATGATGACCTCCTGATTGGTATATATCATTTTCTCAAATGAGACGCAGATTATATCCAAAGTATTCTTAAAATATCTTTAGTTGTAATCTTAAACAACTTTTAAGTAACGTTTTTATATAATTATATACTTTTTTCAGAAATTCTTTTCTGGATTGAGTAGTATTGATAAGCGTAAATCACTTATCACAAGAGAAGACAAATGACCAAAAGGTCGTTTAACTCATATAACAAGAAAGGAAAAATATGCCTACAATTAATCAGCTCGTAAGAAAAGAAAGAGCAAAAGTGGTGAAAAAATCAAAATCACCTGCACTTGTAAAATGTCCTCAAAGAAGAGGTGTTTGTACAAGAGTTTACACTACGACTCCAAAGAAACCTAACTCGGCTTTAAGAAAAGTTGCTAAAGTTAGATTGACTTCAGGTTTTGAGGTTATTTCATATATCGGTGGTGAGGGTCACAACCTTCAAGAACACTCAATCGTACTTGTAAGAGGCGGTAGGGTAAAAGACTTACCGGGGGTTAAATACCACATCATTAGAGGTGCTTTAGATACAGCGGGTGTTGCTAACAGAAGAGTTTCAAGATCTAAATATGGTACTAAGAGACCAAAACCGGGTCAAGCTGCTGCACCAGTCGGTAAAAACGGTAAAAAGAAATAAAGGATAGGTAATGAGAAGAAGAAGAGCCATAGTTAGAGAGGTTATGCCTGATCCTATTTATAACAGCAAAGTTATAACAAAATTCATTAACACACTTATGTTAGACGGTAAAAAATCTGTTGCAGAAAAAATTATGTACGGTGCTATCGAAGCATTAGACAAAAAAGGTGAAGCAAAAGGTATCGAACTTTTTGAAAAAGCTATCGAAAACATCAAACCTTTAGTTGAAGTTAAATCAAGAAGAGTCGGTGGAGCTACATACCAAGTACCTGTTGAAGTAAGAGCTTCAAGAAGACAAACACTAGCACTTAGATGGTTAGTTGACGTTTCTAGAAAAAGAAATGAAAGAACAATGGTAGATAGACTTGCAAATGAACTTTTTGATGCAGCAAACGAAAGAGGAACTGCGTTCAAGAAAAAAGAAGATATGCATAGAATGGCTGAAGCTAATAAAGCTTTCGCTCACTATCGTTGGTAAGAAGCCGTTAAAAACGATAACTGCTTATCGTTTTTAGGTTTCGCACCCGAAGGTGATGTGCTTTAGCGCCACCGAAGGGCGGAATGAAGCCGTCCAAAATCGTGAACTACTTCATGATTTTAGGCTTCGCACCGAACTTGTTGTGTGAAAACCGTAAAACCAAAGCAAATTTCTTTGCTTTGGTAGGCTTGAAACCGAGTCGTTGTAAGCGAAAGTTTACCGACGGGGCAAACACCACAAGTCGGAAACCTTTGAACAAAAAAATATTTAAAGATAAAATCATAAAAGGTGATAATATGGCAAGAAAAACTCCACTAAACCGTGTTAGAAATATTGGTATTGCTGCTCACATAGATGCCGGTAAAACAACAACAACAGAAAGAATCTTGTTTTACACAGGTGTATCACACAAAATAGGTGAGGTACATGACGGTGCTGCAACAATGGACTGGATGGAGCAAGAGCAAGAAAGAGGTATTACTATTACTTCTGCTGCTACAACTTGTTTTTGGAAAAATAGACAAAACGAAGAAATTCAAATCAACATCATAGACACTCCGGGTCACGTTGACTTTACAATCGAAGTTGAGAGATCAATGAGGGTTCTTGACGGTGCTGTTGCTGTATTTTGTTCAGTAGGTGGGGTTCAACCACAATCTGAAACTGTTTGGAGACAAGCAAACAAATACGGTGTTCCAAGAATTATTTTCGTAAATAAAATGGATAGAACAGGTGCAGATTTTTACAATGTTGAAGCTCAAGTTGCTTCAAGATTAATGGCTAGACCTGTTCCTCTTCAAATCCCTATAGGTGCTGAAGAAAACTTCAAAGGTGTAGTTGATTTAATGACTATGAAAGCTATCATCTGGAATGACGAAACTATGGGTGCAGCTTATGATATAGAAGAAATTCCTGCAAACTTAGTTGATAAAGCAAAAGAATACAGAGAAAAAATGGTAGAAGCTGCTGCAGAGCAAATTGAAGAGTTAATGGAAAAATACCTTGAAGGTGAAGAATTAACTATCGAAGAAATCAGAGCAGGTATCAAAGCAGGTTGTTTATCAATGAACATCACTCCTATGGTTTGCGGTTCATCATTCAAAAACAAAGGTGTTCAAACTATGCTTGACGCAGTTGTTGACTTCTTACCTGCTCCAACTGAAGTTACAAACATCAGAGGTGAAGATATGAACGGAAATCCGATATCTGTAGAATCAACTGATGACGGTGCTTTAGCAGGTCTTGCATTTAAAATTATGACTGACCCGTTCGTTGGACAGTTAACATTTACAAGAATCTATAGAGGTAAACTTGAAGGTGGTACTTATGTAATGAATACCACAAAAGGTAAAAAAGAGAGAATCGGTAGAATTCTTAAAATGCACGCAAACAAAAGAGAAGAGATAAAAGAACTTTACGCAGGTGAAATCGGTGCAGTTGTAGGTCTAAAATCGACAACTACTGGTGATACGCTTTGTGACGAGAAAGTTCAAGTAATCTTAGAAAGAATGGAATTCCCTGAGCCGGTTATCTCTGTTGCGGTTGAGCCAAAAACAAAAGCTGACCAAGAAAAAATGGGTATTGCTTTAGGTAAACTTGCTGAAGAAGATCCATCTTTTAGAGTAAATACTGACGAAGAATCTGGACAAACTATTATTTCAGGTATGGGTGAGCTTCACTTAGAAATCCTTGTAGATAGAATGAAAAGAGAGTTTAAAGTAGAAGCTGTTGTTGGTGCACCGCAAGTTGCTTATAGAGAAACTATTAGAGCAAGTGTAAACCAAGAATACAAATACGCAAAACAATCAGGTGGTAGAGGACAATTCGGTCACATTCATATCAAAGTAGAGCCTCAAGAAGCCGGAAAAGGTTATGAATTCGTAAACGAAATCAAAGGTGGGGTAATTCCAAAAGAGTATATTCCTGCAGTTGATAAAGGTATCCAAGAAGCAATGCAAGGCGGTATCTTAGCTGGTTATCCGTTAGTTGACGTTAAAGTTAGCTTATATGACGGAAGTTACCACGAAGTTGACTCATCTGAAATGGCGTTTAAACTAGCTGGATCTATGGGTTTCAAAGAAGCTTGTAGAAAAGCAAGTGCAGTTATCCTAGAGCCTATGATGAAAGTTGAAATCGAAGTTCCTGAAGATTATATGGGTGACGTTATCGGTGATATCAACAAAAGAAGAGGACAAATCAACTCTATGGATGATAGAGCAGGTATAAAACTTCTTGCTGCTAACGTTCCGTTATCAGAGATGTTCGGTTATTCAACGGATCTAAGATCTATGACTCAAGGTAGAGGTACATACTCAATGGTATTTGACCACTATTCTGAAGTTCCAAGAAACGTAGCTGACGAAATTATCAAAAAAAGAAGCTAAAACTCTTTTATAAAGAAGTAGATTTTCTACTTCTTTATACACTGCAAAAATAAAAATCAATCGATAATAGATATACCGACAGGGCTACAACTAAACTTAGAACTTTTCTTCAAACTACTTAATATATCATCAAAACTATTCGTAATATCACTTTTTATCTCTATGATCCCTGCACTTACGCTCAAAAAATCAAAATTACGTAAAATGCCAAATCTATCCTTCGCCATTATTGAACCGTTATCTAAATCTTCTTTACTATAAAGAGATTTTGCAGAGCGTGCAAAATCTATTTGAATCTCATTTACTATAGAATACACTGCTTCATATGTTTCGTTTGTAAAACCTACAAAGAAATCATCCCCGCCTATATGTCCAATAAAAATATCTTTCGGTAATTTTTGCAAAATATCGGCAAACATCAATATCGCTCTATCTCCTTGCCTAAAACCGTATGTATCGTTAAATGGTTTAAAATCATTGAAATCAAAGTAAACGAAATGATATACATTCTCCTGCGTATCATTTAAAGTATCATTTATAAATTGCTCTATTTTTCTATTTCCCGGCAATCTAGTTAAAGGATTTTGATCTTTTGCTATTTCAATATTTCTCTTATAAGATAACAATAATAGATTATGAACATCTATAAAGCCGAAATATTTACCGTTTTGTGTTATAAATATACCGTTATTAACTTGACTTTCGTTAATATTATAAAGTTCTAGTATCTTATCTATCCCCCAACTAAGCTCAGCAGCAACAAACTTCTTCATAAAACTACCTAACTTTGAGCTAAAAGATGTATTTTGTACTAAAGCTAAACCGTATTGGGAATAGGATATTTTTTTTATGTCTTTCTCTTCAACAACTCCTACTAGATGGTTAAACTTATCGATAATAGGAACGAATGTATTACCTTGATGCTTTTGGAAATAGCTAAACAGCATATATAGAGTACTATCTTCTCTTAGAGGTTCTATGAATTCTATTTTATCTTTGTCTATCTTATTTTGTTTATTCTTTCTTTTATCTTCTTGATAGAGTTCTATTACCTCTTTATAGGCAATTTTTATTTTACTTACTTCCGTTTTTGGTTTTTGGATAAGATACCCTTGAATAAAATCTGCCCCTATATCTTTACATGTATAATATTCCACAGGTGTTTCTACACCTTCAGCTATAACCCTTATCCCCATAGTATGTGCCATTTTTATAATAGATGAACAAAAATGCCTTTTTTTGGAATCTCTTTCTATATTTTGAATAAAAAATCTATCGATTTTAATAAAATTAGGCTCGCTATAATAAAGAAGTTTAAGACCTGAAATTCCGGTACCGAAATCATCGATAGCTATATCATACCCCTCTTGTTTATACATATTTACCATATTTGTTATTGAATTTGGGTCTTTTAAAGTCCCCCTTTCACTCATTTCAAAACAAAGAGTCTTTTTTTTACTTAGGTTTAATTTTTCAAGAATTTTTTGAGTATTACCTATTTTATAATCAGGCATATAAAGAAGTCTATTGTCTAAATTGTAAAAAAGTTGAATATTATCTATTTGTAAAGTGTCAAATTTTTCTAAGGCTTTTTGTCTAAGTCGTAAGTCAAACTGATACAATACCCCATCGGCAAAGGCTTCATCAAAACAATTAAAAATCGACAAAAATCCGGCTTCTTTAGTATTTCGTAAGAGTGCCTCTACCGCCACCGTTTTACCCGTAGTTATACCTACTATCGGTTGAAATGCGAAATCAAGTTCTTTAAGTGCTTTTTCCCATCTATCAGGCAACATTTTCTTCCTTTATTTTCATACAATGTATGGATTTAATATCATTTAGCTTATCAAATAATGCTATCGTTCTTGACTCTATAATCTCTGCACAATCACGTAAATCTTTATTATTAGCTCTTTCATAATTTAAGTCAATATATTGTTGTACATAATTATGTACGTCATTATGGAGTTGCTTTAGTGTTTGCCACTCTTTTGTCGTTGTAAAATATAGTCTACTACTTTCAGATTCACTTATCCATTTACCTAAGTTACAACTATCGCTTTTTGTCACCGTCCATTTTTCATAACTGCCTACTTTGTTAAAATTTGCACTTTTAAATAAAATATGGTCATTTTTCAATCCTGCAGTTTTATATACCAAATCTATATCACATACTTGATTTCTTGCTTCAGTTTTATATTTTGCTCTACTTGCGGCACCTACAAGTTCACCTGAAAGTTCTGCAATTTTTGCCGACAATTCACTGATATACATAGAACTTTGTGCGTTGATTTGCGTATTTTGATCCAAAATAGTCACTGCATTATTTATTTGTTCTATCCCTGCGAGTTGTTCTACACTAGCTTTTGATACATTATCAACGATTTCTAAAGTATTTTTTATCTTTTGTGCCAAATCATCATAACCTTTTTTCATCTCATCAGATATGATTTTCCCTTGATTTGTTTTTTCTAAAGCTTTTGTTACTATATTTTTTATCTCTTTTGCAGCTTCAGCACTTCTGCTTGCCAAGTTTCTAACCTCGCCCGCAACTACTGCAAAACCTTTTCCTGCTTCACCGGCGGTTGCAGCCTCAACCGCAGCATTAAGTGATAAAATATTTGTTTGGAATGCTATTTGGTCTATCACATCTACAGCATTATTTATAATTTCCACCTGAGAGCTTATCTCATCCATAGAAACAGCTGTTTGCAATGCCAATTTTGAACCGTTTTTTGATGAGTGTTCAAGCTCTTTTGCAAATTCACCCATTTTCTTAGCATTTTGTGTATTTGATGTGATATTTGCAGTTATCTCTTCTAGTGCGGCAGCAGTTTCTTCTAGAGATGCTGCTTGAGAATTTGATGCATTTGATAAAGATAAAGCATTTTGATTTAGTATATCCGTGTCACTTTTTAACAAATCACCAGTATTCATAATCATTGCCAAAAATTCAGATATGTTATTACCTATAAGCTTAGTACTAGAAACCAATGTACCGAAATCACCGTAAAGCCCTTTTTCATTATCTTTTGGAATAATATGCTCAAAATCGTAACTTCCGTATGCAACCAAAGCTTTATTTAGAATATCAAACTTTGCTTTTGTTTCATCAAGCATTCTGTTGACGTTTATAATAAGCTCTTTAACTTCAGGAGATACGTTATTGTGATGTGGTATTTTATAGCCGTAAAAACCGTTTGCAACCTTTTGTAAAATATCATTTGCCTCTTGCAAAACTTCATAATTATGTTTAAATAAAGCAACGCTTTTTTCAATATTTAAATTAACCTCTTGCGACATTCTACCTATTTCATCATCAGTCAAAATATCTATATTGTTCACCGTTGTAGATTTGTTATTAATAAAATCAAAAAAACCGTTCAACCCGTTATTTAGATTGTAAAGACTTTTTGTAATTCCTTTTGATATATAATGTAAGGCACAGTACAATAAAAATACTATTATTACAGACATTGCAACCGTAATATAAAACAACTCTTTGCTTGATTTATTGATAATCACGCTTAAATTTTCACTATTAGTATTGATAAGTAAAAAAGTCTCTTCCAATTTATCTTTAAACTCTTTTTTTAGTCCCTCTTCTTTCCATGAACCCATCTCTTTTGTAGCAGAAACAACAATTTTTAGATTTTTCATATATTCTTCCAAATCGCTTATCAATCTTGTTTTTTTCTCTTCATTGGAGGCAAAAGCACGTGAATCCCCGATTTCTCGGACAAGCACCCTCAACTCACGTTCAAACTGTTTAATCATAATAAACTTTGTAAGTAAAAACTCTTTTTCATACATTTCAAGCTTCATCATATTTTGAGACAATTTATAATCTCCACTCTCATCCAAAGCACTTTGTACCGCCGTTTTTGCTCTCATCATATCCACAGATGAATTATCGATTTTTAGCTGACTCTCATGTAATACCATAAAAGACTCATCTAGAATCTCTATATTTTCACTCAATTTAGGATCAAGAGTTAAGTTAATATTATTCAATGACAACATATCCATAAGCATTTGAAAATTACTTTTTAAAACATTATGAAGTCTTAAAAACTCCTCTTTTTCTTTTAGATTCGTACTCTCTTTTTCAAGTAAAATTATATCTTTTGTAACCGTAGCGTTGAGATTTGATATTTTGTTTAATTTTTCTAGTTTTTTATTCATCAAACCCATCAAGAAAATCACTATCACAAAACCGACTACAGACATCAAACTGATGAAATTTAACTTAGACTTTACGCTTTTAAATTTAAACATTATTTTTCCTATACAACAATTATTTTATCTTTTAGGGTGAAATTATGTGGCAAAACTATTACATTAGGATTACAACTTATTATATCTATTAATTACACTTATGCTAAAATACACAAAAAAAGAAAGGCTCAGATGAACTTAGCGATATTAGCTTCCCATAACGGAACTGTTTTGGATATTATAAAAGAGAAAATAGACTCTAAAGAACTTGATATTAATCTCTCTTTGATAATAACAAACAACTCAAACGCTAATGTTATAGAAAAAGCTATCAAGTATAATATCCCATACAAAATAGTAAATGCAAAACTCTTTCCTGAAATATCTACCGATGAAGTTATATTAAAATATCTCAAAGAAGCAAAAACAGACTATATCTTACTTGCAGGTTATATGAAAAAAATAGGTGATTGTATCATAGAAAACTACCCAAACAAAATCATCAACTCCCACCCTGCTCTACTTCCAAAATACGGAGGTGTAGGAATGTACGGCAGATATGTTCATGAAGCAGTTATTGCAAATAAAGAAAACAGTAGCGGAGTTACTATACATTTTGTAAATTCTCACTATGACGAAGGGGAGATAATAATGCAAAAGACCATAGATATAAGTCCTTCTTGGAACGTTGAAGATTTGGAACAAAATATCAAAACTTTAGAACAAGATACCATCATAGAAGTTCTACAAAATTTGGCAGACAAATGAACTTAGTGCTTATATCAGATATTATAGGTATATCATCCTTTGCAATAAGCGGGTTACTTATAGCCCAACACAAAAAACTTGATCTTTTGGGGATTTTGATATTATCTGCACTTACGGCACTTGGCGGAGGTATTATAAGGGATTTACTAGCTGACCGTACACCCTTTGCATTTGTGAACTACTACCCTAGTTTGACGGTTATCGCATCAATTATTTTAGCTATTATTCTCAAACTCCACAGACAAGAAGACCATCAAATAAGCAATAAATTTCTATTTATTCTCTTTGATAGTATAGGACTGTGTGCATTTTCTATTACAGGTACTTTGGTAGGAATAGAATCAGGATTTAATCTTTTCGGAGTTATTATCATGGGGTTCGTTACGGCTCTTGGAGGGGGAATTATACGAGATATATTACTAAACCAAATTCCGTTTATACTCAAAAAAGAGTTTTACGGAACTATTGCCATACTTATATCTCTTTGTATGTTTGTACTCCATCACCTTAATGCACTAAATAGTTTTACTACTTTATTTATTTTTAGCGTATTTCTAACCCTTAGAATAGTGGCATACAGACAAAAATGGCAACTACCGAAACTTTAGTTATTAATTTAACAAAGTCCCACAACTTCTCTTAAAAGCTCAAGTTTACCTTTTGCTACAACCCTTGCTTTTTTAGCACCGTCACTTAGTATATCTCTTACCTCATCAGGGTTTTTCATATAATAATCCCTTTTTTCTTGGTACGGCTCAAAATATCTAGTTATTGCATCAAGCAAATCAAGTTTAAAATGACCGTAACCCATATTAGGAGTGGCATATTTATCTCTTAAAAGTGCCAGTTCATCCTCATTCATAAAAAGTTTGCTAAGTTTATAGATATTACAATCACTATAATCCTTTGGCTCTTCAAGAGGAGTAGAGTTCGTAACTATCCCCATAACTTGTTTTTTTAGTTGTTTAGGCGTAGCAAATAAATCTATAGTATTACCGTAACTTTTACTCATTTTAGCTCCATCGGTACCTGGTACGGTTGCGACCTCTTCATCCACCTTTGCAACCGGAAGTTTCAACAGCTCTTTTTTGTAAGTTACATTGAAAGTATTTGCTATATCCCTTGTCATTTCTATATGCTGAATTTGATCTTTACCTACGGGAACTACATCACTATCAAAAAGCAATATATCAGCCGCCATCAAAACAGGATAAGAAAAAAGTCCGTGATTTGCTAATATCCCCTTTGCCACTTTGTCTTTATAGCTATGTGCTCGTTCGAGCAGTCCCATACTTGTGTGATTTGATAAAAACCAATAAAGTTCCAAAACTTCAGGCACATCACTTTGTACCCAAAAAGTTGATTTATTCGGGTCAAGTCCAAGACTCAAAAAATTCACCGCAGCTTCAAAAATATTTGTTCTCAAAGCTTCACTATCTTTCAAAGAGGTCAAAGCATGATACGATGCTATAAAAGCGAACAACTCACCGTCATCTTGAGACTCTACCATTTTTTTTATCATTCCGAAATAATTTCCGATATGTAGAGTACCTGAAGGCTGAATACCTGATAAAATCCTCACAAAAAATCCTTTAATATCAAAGCATATTGGTGTATTAGTATATTAGTTATTAGGAAAACATCTTACCAATATACCAATTACTAATAACTAATTACCTATTTTTATGCTATAATACCCAAAATTTATTGAAAAAAGGTTTACACTTATGAAAAAATGGGGCAAGTTTTTACTTATAGGCACATTATCCGTAGTTCCGCTTTTAGTTGTTATTCAAGTAGTTTATTGGGTTCAAAGTATTAGTTTATCTTTATTCGACTTTTTATCAAAATATACAAACGACTCTTTATATACGGCTATTATTATTGCGTTAGCCCTTGGATTTTTGATTATACTTGGATACTTTATGGAAAAATCGGGAAGATTTTTTATACTATCATGGATAGAATCTGCCTTAGAAAAAATACCTGCAGTTAGAACTATATATTCTATTTCAAAAAAAATTACGGATATGTTTTTGCAAAACGGTGATGGTTCAAGAAAAGAGGTGGTTTTAGTAGAATACCCAAAAACAGATGTATGGGTACCTGCTTACGTCCTCAACAAACATGAAGATATTCTTGTATTATTTGTACCTACTTCACCGAACCCTACTAGCGGATATACTATTATTATCCAAAGGAAATATGTAATATCGACATCTTTAACCCTAGAAGAGGCTTCAAAGTTTATTATCTCTATGGGCGCGGATTATGTCAAAAAAGAAGAAATCTCGGAAAAAATAAAAAATCACGTCCCTGTAGAGTGATTTTTGGCTTTTGTTATAACTAAATCTACATGCACTAGAAGGTTATAGTATTCTCCCATATATACCAAAGGGACTTTAGTCTGATTTTGGATTTCTATTTTCAAAGTTTCCAATTCTTGTATAATCGTGTTTATCTCATCTGTTGAAGAGTTATTGATACTCTCATCTATTTCATTTACTTTATCGTACCATTTATATATCTTAGACCTTATCGTCCACACATACAATGGAATTACACCTTTAAATAGCGGTATAAGCAATGTAAGCAAAGGTATTAAAAGAATTTTAAGTCTATCTATATTTGATGCTACCCAGTACGGAAAAATCGTCTCTAGCCAAGTATCACCGTAAGTAAAATACATATATGCTTCATCATGTATTTGCATATCCATATTGGCTATAGACGGGAACTCACCTATCTTGTCAAAAAGTCCACCGCTACCGTGAACTTTAGGCAACTGTTTTACAAAAAATCGTACAAGCTCATCGGGAACATCTTCATGGGTAACCAAACTAGCCGTAGAACCCAAAAGTTTTATATCCTCCTACGGAAGGTTAGCATACATATCAAGTGTCCCTTCATAAAGATTAAGAGACTTTAAAAAAGGGAGATTTTTTGCATAAGCTTCAGCCCTTGAAAATGAAAATAGCCTTATATCCGGATGTTCTAGAAGTGACCTTACTATGTTTGATTCTGCTTGCCCTATAAAAAACATCCCGTCTATTTCACCGCTTAACAACTTATCTTTTGACTCCCCTGCAGATAAATACAAAAAGTCACTATTGGTCTCGTTTAAACCATTTAACGTCAAAACAAGTGAAGACAAAAATTTAGTCCCGCTACCTTCGATACCAAAAGAGAGTTTAGAACCTATAAATTCAACCTCGTAATTTTGTATAAATCCCCTATCCTTATAAAAAACTACAAAGGCTCATAAAAAACATTTGCCAAAGAATATAAACTATTTTTATCACCGTTATGTGCAATGCCGTTTTGTATAAATGCAATATCTACTTTTTTATTTTGTAAAAGTCTCAGATTTTCTTCACTACCGGCAGTTTTTAATACTTCTACCTTTACACCTTCATCTTCAAGTAGCTTTTTATACTCTAAAGCCATTTTATAATAATGCCCTTTTTCCGTACTGCTTGCAATGACTAGTTTTTTTCGACGGGAGGCTGTATAAATCTTGAAGTAATATAAAATGCCACGACAACAATCAATATAATAGGTAACCACACTTTAAAAAATATTTTCATATATCCTCCCCTTTCTGCCCTCTACCATCTTTCATCTACAAATTATTTGATATAAGTCAAACCATATTTTATCAATTTTTTGCTAATATACTATAAATGAAGTATTAAAAACCAATACTTAAACAAATGGAGGTTTGTTAAAATGGCTACAATTATAGTAGAAAAACTTTGCGGGTGTGCAAAAAATGAAAATTGGGTAGAAACTACCGACTGTACATCTTTGCAAGAGGCTTTGACTCAGGTGGGTCAAATGTGCGAATATACCAATGAGAATTTCTGTCACAAACACGAATTTAGCGTAGAAGTTGACGGAGAGAATGTAAGAATAAAAGTGGAAATGAATAATGATAGATGTTAAATTATTACAAAAAGACTTTGATACGGTTGCATCAAAACTCTCAAAAAAGGGTGTTTTAAAAGAGGTCTTAGAAGATTTAAAAATACTTAGCCAAAACTCAAAATCTACAAGAACAAAAATGGAAGAACTTCAAGCGGAACAAAACGCTCTCTCTTCACAATTTGGTGCTTACAAACAAAAAGGTTTGGATGTAAACGAACTCAAAGCTCAAATCGATACCATAAAAGTAAACAGACAAGAACTTGAAAATATAGTAAGGGATTTGGAAGCAGAACTTGAAGCGAAGTTACTTAATATTCCAAATCTTCCATCCGATGAAGTTCCTGAGGGTGCAGATGAAAACGACAATGTTATTTTAGAAAAAATCCTTACTCCCAAAAACTTTAATTTCACCCCTAAAGAGCATTTTGAACTTGGTGAAATAAACGGTTGGCTAGACTTTGAAAGAGGGGTAAAACTAGCAAAAAGTAGATTTACCGCCCTTAGTGGTACGGCTGCAAGACTAGAGCGTGCTTTGATAAACTATATGCTTGACTTCAACCGTTCACGAGGATTTATAGAGTGGAACGTACCTTTTATGGCAAATAGTGCATCACTTCTAGGAACCGGTCAATTACCGAAGTTTGAAGATGATTTATTTAAAATAGACGGTGAAGATTTATATCTTATCCCGACATCGGAAGTAAGTCTTACAAACCTCTATCGTGATGAAATTTTAAGTAGTGAAGAATTGCCTCTAAAACTTACCTCTTACACCCCTTGCTTTAGAAAAGAAGCAGGTAGTGCAGGACGTGACACAAGAGGTATGATAAGACAACACCAATTTGACAAAGTAGAGCTTGTATGTATCACAAAACCTGAAGAGAGTGATAAAGTATTTGAAGAGATGGTAAGCTGTGCTAGTGATTTACTCACTTCACTAGGACTTCCACACCAAAAAATGATGCTTTGCACCGGAGATCTAGGCTTTGGTGCTGCAAAAACAATAGACCTAGAAGTTTGGCTTCCGGGACAAGGTAAATATAGGGAAATAAGCTCTATTTCAAATACCTATGACTTTCAAGCAAGAAGAGCTAAAATAAGATACAAAAATGGCAAGAAAAATGAACTTGTACATACATTAAACGGTTCAAGTTTAGCGGTAGGAAGAACTCTTATAGCTATTATGGAAAACTACCAACAAGAAGATGGAAGCATAACAATACCTGAAGTTTTACGTAAATATCTCTGATATTTTTATAGATAAAAGGTTAAAAGGATTCACATGTTAATAGACGCCCACGGTAGAAAAGTTGATTATCTTCGTATATCGGTTACCGAAAGATGCAATTTCAGATGTCAATACTGTATGCCGGAAAAACCTTTTTCTTGGGTACCGAAAGAAAACATACTCTCCTTTGAAGATATGTTCAAATTCGTAAAAGCATCCATAGATTTAGGTATCAAAAAAATTCGTCTCACAGGTGGTGAACCGCTTCTTAGGGAAGATTTAGATAAATTCATAGCCATGATTTACGGCTACGACTCATCTATCGACTTAGCCCTTACGACCAACGGCTTTTTACTCAAAAGCGTAGCTTCAAGACTCAAAAATGCCGGACTAAAACGTATCAATATATCCCTTGATTCCTTAATTCCGCACAAAGCAGCCAAAATAGCACAAAAAGATGTCCTAAAAGATGTCTTAGAAGGTATTTTAGAAGCCAAAAAAGTGGGACTCGAAGTCAAAATCAACTCCGTTCCTATACAAGGTATTAACGATGATGAGATTATAGACCTCTTAGAGTTTTGCAAAAAAGAGGGTTTCAAAATACGTTTTATAGAGTTTATGGAAAACTCCCATGCCACGTCATCACTCAAAGGTCTAAAAAGCAGTCAAATCCAAAATATAATATCTCAAAAATATAACTTTTTGAAACTACCTAGAGAATCATCTTCACCGGCACAATACTTTGCCCTTGAAGATGGATATGAATTCGGTATAATAGAACCGCATCTTGATGACTTTTGTACTAGTTGCAACCGTATAAGACTTACGGCTGAAGGGTATCTAATACCTTGTCTATACTTTGAAGATGCTATGAGTATAAGAGATTATGTAAGAAACGGGGATATAGACAAAGCCGTAGAAGTCCTAAAAACAGTCCTTAGAAACAAACCTGAAAAGAACAAATGGAGCGAAGATAGCAATACTGACTCCTCAAGAGCATTTTATGAAACAGGCGGATAATTAATCAAAACTTAAAAGATTTTAATGTAAGATGATGAAATGGATAGATTAGAAATATTACAAAAACTTAACCTTATCAAACCGCAACTTGCTAATGATGGCATCATAATATGCGGTATATTCGGTAGTGTAGCGAGAAATGAAGCTTCTTCTAGGAGTGATGTGGACATTGCTTATAAGTTAGATAAAGAATTATTTTTATCTAAATACAAAGGCTTTTCAGGTGCTTCAAAGATAGCCCAAACATCAAGCGAATTATCAAAATATTTAAATACTAAAGTGGATTTTGTATCCATAGATAGTATAAATAGCAATCTAAACCAAAATATTTTAAAAGATTTAATATCATGAAGCCCATAGAACGTATCAAGATTATTCTTATTAAATTGGAAAATATAGCCTCAATATTAGATGAATTCGATAATAAAATTACACTAGCATTAAAAGATGAAATTAAATCAAAACCTGCTATTTTAATGCATTTAGTATCTATTGCCGAGCAAATTAGGAAATTAAAAGACGATAACGAATTTCAAATCTTAGAATACTTTGACAAAGAAGATTTAAAAGGTCTTAATGATGTAAGAAACTTCATAGCACATGATTATGAAGGTATAGATATGTTTATTATCGAAAATGCAATCAGATATGGGCTTCCAAACTTACACAAAGCTATAAATAAAATTTTAGGACATTCACAGTAAAAGTTACAAATTTCATACATGTAAATTATTTATTATACAATTAAGTAATATTTAAGCTATAAATAAGTAAAATACAGAAATTATAAAAAAAGGGAGATTTTATAAAAAAGTTATTACTTGTCGGTTTAGCTACGGCTACTTTATGTTTTGGAAGTGCTGATTTATTCAAAAAAGAGTGTGCATCATGTCACGGTAACAACGCAGAAAAAAAAGCATTAGGTAAAAGTGAAATTATCAAAGGATGGGCTTCGGCTGATATAGTTGCAGCATTAAACGGTTACAAAGACGGTAGTAGAAACGTTCACGGTATGCTTGCAGTGAAAAAACCTATAGCGTCAAAACTAAGTGATGCGGATATTAAGTCTCTTGCGGATTATATCTCTAAACTGTAATATAAATTATTATATAATAGTAAATCAAATCTTCACTTGATTTACTAGCATTTTCAAATAAAGGGTTTACGATGATAAAAAAGGTGATAGACTTTATAAGTTCAAAGATTAGTTACAAGATAGTATTTGCTATGTGGGCCTTGATAACCATAAGTAGTTTAGTTATCATTTACATGACTATTAAAAAAGTAGAAAAAACTTCTATAGAAACTATGACAGAAAATCTACATATGCTAAATACCGCTATTTTCCAAAGCCTTAGAAATGCTATGAATACGGGAGACCCTGTAATTATTAAAAAATCGGAAGAAGATGCTTCAAAAATACATGGTGTTTATAATCTAAACGTTGCCAAATCTCAACCCTTGATTGATTTATACTCAAGCGGTGAGGAGTATACTAAAGACAAAGACGTATTACGCGTAATGTCATCAAAAAAAGAAGAAGTAGTAGAATATACGGATAACGGTCATCTTATTAGAATGCTTCGACCTATGATTGCAACGGCTGAGTGTCTTATGTGTCACGCAAATCAAGCCGAAGGCGATGTTATAGGTGTTATGGACTTAACCTTCTCATTACAAAATGCCGATGACAAAAGAAACGCCATAGCACTAAATATTTTCATATCTTCTACAATCCTCGGATGGCTTACGATAGGTCTTATATTCCTTGCTATTACAAGAGCTACGAAACCTATTGACGGACTAAAAGAAGGATTTACAAATCTTATCAATTCAAATAGCACGGATATCAAACTACCTGTAACATCTAACGATGAAATAGGAGAAGTAACGGTTTTATTCAACAAATACATGGATAAAGTTCAAGAAGGTCTTGCAAAAGATAAGATAGTTATCGAAGAGGCTAGCGACGTATTACAAAAATGTGCAAACGGTTTCTTTGTATATGAAGTTAAATCGAAGGCATCAAACCTTTATGTTGAAGAGCTAAAAACTAAGCTAAACACTATGATAAAAGACACTCATCAAACATTAGATAAAATCAACTATACACTAAGACAATACAGTGAATCTAAATTTGATTATAAACTAGATGATGAAGGTATCTACGGTGACCTTGGAAGTGTTACAAATGCTATTAAACTGGTAGGTAATAACACAAGTGAACTTCTTGCAATGGTTATGAATGCAGGTAACAGTCTAAATACAAGTACGCACAGATTATCAAGAAATTCATCAAATCTATCCCATTCGTCAAATTCTCAAGCAGCTTCACTAGAAGAGACGGCCGCTGCTATAGAAGAGATAACGGCAAACATCAGAAATACCACACAAAATACCGTAGCTATGGCAAACTTAGCTAAAGAGGTAAATAACTCTGCCTCAAACGGGTTATCTTTGGCAAATACTACGGCTATGTCTATGGATGAAATAAATAGAAAAGTAAGTGCTATCGATGAAGCTATAGAAGTAATCGACCAAATAGCATTCCAAACAAATATTCTTTCACTTAATGCTGCGGTTGAGGCAGCTACTGCAGGTGAAGCAGGTAAAGGATTTGCGGTAGTTGCAGGTGAGGTGCGAAACCTTGCTTCAAGAAGTGCAGAAGCTGCAAAAGAGATAAAAGCTCTCGTAGAAAGTGCAAGCCAAAAAGCCAACGAAGGGAAAAGTATCTCTACCGATATGATAAACGGTTACAACGAACTCAATAACAAAATTCGCTCAACTATAGAGATTATAAACAACGTAACATCATCAAGTAAAGAACAAGAACAAGCTATGAACCAAATCAGCGATGCGGTAAATAGACTTGATACCGCAACGCAAGAAAATGCAAGCGTAGCTACTGATATATCGTCTATGTCAAATGAGATAGCTCACCTTTCAGATTCTCTTGTAAATGCAGCTTCACGTGCTAGTTTTATAAGTGACGCAAAAGATAAAGTATGTGATATAGATTTGGTGTATGATACCGCAAAAATCAAAGTTGATGCCCTTACAATCAAAGACAATATATACTCAAAACTAGGTTCTTATAACGATTTCAAAGTTCTACATTTTGAAAAGTTGGATAATTGGCTTGATACCGTAGCGTCAAAATATCGCATTACTCCTGATGTAATAGAAGATATCAAAAGACAAAATAGAGCATTTTCCGACAACTTACAAAAATTCGTCACTGCAAATGCAAACAAAAAGTCAAATAAAGAACTTGAAGTGATAGCAAAATCCGTAGAAGAGTCGTTACTTAGAATATTTGGGTACCTAAACAACCTAAAAAGGGATTTTTGTAAAAATGGCAATAGATAAATATAAAAAATTTATTTTATTGTTAATTAAGACATTATTTGATAAAGTTATAACATCAAAAAAAGAGGAACGATATGTTATACACTAATATAAAAGACTTAAACATCCTTTACATTGAAGATGATGAAGTTATTTCACACAATTTCATAAGTATTTTTACTAGACTTGGAGCAAAAGTAACGCACGTAACGGACTATCAAGAAGCTGCTACTAAATTTGACCTTGGGTATAATGATTTTGATTTAATCATTACCGACGTTAGACTTCCTAGTGCCGATACAGGTCTAGACTTTGCAAGATTCGTTAGAGCTTTTGACAAAGAAAAAGTTATTGTTGTAACTTCTGCCTATGCGGAAACAGATTATTTACTTGATGCTATAGAATATGACGTCGATAAATATTTCATAAAACCTTTCAAAGAGTCTTTATTTTTTGAATATCTTGACGAAACTGCAAAAAAAATAAAAGATAAAAGAACATTAGGTAAAGTGGATGTTGAAAGTAAACAAAAGAATTCTGCTACGGATTTGATAGAATTTCAAGACGGCTACTATTACTCTTATACGGCTAAGTGTTTCGTAAAAGACGGTAAAGAAATACCTTTAACGTCTCAAGAGATTACGCTTATCGAGCTTTTGCTAGAAAATAAAGGTAAAATTCTAGATTACGACAAAATACAAAACTATTTCAAACAAAAAAACGGTAAAACTATAACTATAGATACTTTAAGAACCGTTACAAAAAATATCAGAAGAAAAACTACGCACTCTATTATGAGTACCCTGTCTAATATCGGGTACAAAATGACACCGGTTAGTTAGTATATTTAGTTATTAGTTATTAGTGTATTAGTAATTAGTAAGACCTGTTTTCGTCATCCTGAACTTGATTCAGAATCTCTTTAGATTCCGTATCAAGTACGGAATGACATCATCAACCATAAACCATCAACTTTATTGACATCCCTACCTCTTTGTGATAAAATCACCTTATTAATTTCAAGGATACACTTATGCAAACTATTACATTAAAAATTCAAGATGACTTTGTACCTAAATTTATGAATCTATTAGAAGTGCTACCAAAAAACAAAGTCAAAATTCAAAAAGACGAAATCACGCTAGAACTAGAAAAAAGAATACAAGAGATAGAAGACGGTTCACTCCCCGCTGTACCTTTTGATAGCATGTGGGATAGTATAGAAGAAAAAATACAAAAGTACAAAAATGCAAATTAACTTTTCAAAAAGATTTGAAAGGGAGTTTTTGGAAATATATATGTATATATCTGAAGATTCTTTTTCAAGTGCTGATAATTTCAAAAGTGAACTAATAAATAGTATGCAAATCCTCAAAGACTTTCCATATATGTACCGCAAATCAAAAAAAT
Source organism: Arcobacter nitrofigilis (assembly GCA_020723015.1). Classification (GTDB taxonomy): domain Bacteria; phylum Campylobacterota; class Campylobacteria; order Campylobacterales; family Arcobacteraceae; genus UBA6211. Next base: position 856 of record DYJR01000002.1, on the reverse strand, counting down.
CAAACAACAAAAACATAAGAGATATGATATACAAAAAATATGTCATACCATATAAAATCAATGAAAATGAAATATTAATACTAGGTATTCTCAAACAAAACATTTGGAAAGCATAACGGAACCCCAGTCTATGACTGGGCTTGTCTTAGATTTTTACCAGTCATAGACTGGCGTTCCACCATCAACCATTTCTATATTCTATAAATTTTATGTTATAATACCAAAAAATCATGGAGGGCTTAGAATATGCACACTCTACAAATAAAAGTATCAGATAATCTATACAACAATGTCATATCTTATCTTAGTAAGTATCCAAAATCAGAGCTAAAAATCAAAAAAAACTACACCTTACCCAAAAGATATATTAGTGAGTAGTGTTGAAGAAGCAAGAAGAAGAGTTCATGAAGCTGAAGCAAGAGTAGCTAATGGTGAGTATCTTACAGAAGATGAATTTTGGAATAAAGTGGATAAACATTTGGACAAACTATGAAAATAGTATTTGAAGATAAGTTTTTAAATAACTTCAACCATATTTTAGACTTTATAGCACAAGATAAAAAATCAGCATCTATTAAATTTAAGAGTCAAATAAAAAAACTGATACTATCTTAATACTTGATATATTTAAATGGACTGATGTTAAATAGTAATTAGTGTATTAGTAATTAGTTATTGGTTATTGGTAAGAAAATTTTTCCACCACCCCCACCAACTCAACATTCAATATTCAACATTCAACATTCACCATCCACAATCCCTTTCTTAAAACTAGATATACAAATAAATCTAACTTCCTTTTATCCAAAATTTAAATCTGAAGTGCAATTTTTTAAGTTGTCTTTGAAATAAGAAA
>DYJR01000040.1 GCA_020723015.1 Arcobacter nitrofigilis | reverse complement strand
ATCTCATAAAAGCACCGGATATAGATTAAAGCCACTTGGTGTGTTATAGAGCGGCTTTAAAAAAAGTTAGTTAAAGACTTAGGAGGAGTTTAATCTAACTTCTTGCTTGGTATATTGAAATTATAACAAGCTTGTGTTAACCCTTCGTTAGTTTTTCAATATTATAAACATTTTTTACAAATACCGCTTATCGTTACATTATCTATCTTATATTCAGGAATATTGATATGTAAAGTATCAATACACTCTATTTTATTACACAACTTACATATAAAATGCGCATGGGGATTTGATTTGAGTTCAAAGTACCTTTTTTTATCATTTGATTCAAAACTATTTATTATCCCCTCTTCTTCAAAAAGCGAGATATTCCTATAAAAAGTAGCTTTATCCATAGATATATTTTCTTTTATATCTTCATAACATATAGGTTTTCTTAAATCGGCAAAAATTCTAAGCAATTCCACCCTAGCACTTGTTTGTTTAATATTTGTATTTTTAAATAAGTTATCCATACTAGCATTTTATCCAAAATAGATTTAAAACAAAAATGCAACTAAGTTGCATATAAGTATTTATAATATAGAATTCTTGCAACTAAGTCGCAAAAGGAGAAAATATGTTTAATCTAAAAAGATTATTATTAAGTGCTAGTTTGATTATAGCACCGTCATTGTACGCAAAAATCAATACTATCGTTAGTATAGTACCGCAAAAAAGTTTTGTAGAAGCAATAGGAGGAGATCTCGTAAATGTATCGGTTATGGTACTTCCCGGTAATTCTCCTCACGCTTATGAGCCAAAACCGTCACAAATGAAAGAGCTAAACGATGCAAAATTATATTTTGCAATAGGTGTAGAGTTTGAAGATGCTTGGCTTAAACGTTTTGCAAACCAAAATACAAAAATGCAAATCATAGATACTACAAAAGGGATAGAAAAAATAGCTATGGCCGAACATCATCATGAAGAAGACGGGCATAAACACAAACATGATGAGCACGAACACGAAATAGAGTCCAAAGACCCACATGTATGGACAAGCCCGTCAAATGTAAGAGTAATAGCAAAAAATACACTTGATGCACTTGTAAACATAGATGCCACAAACAAAGCAACTTATGAAGCAAATTATTACGCATTTATGCAAAAAATCAATAATGTAGATAATTCCATAAAAGATATTCTGAGAAATACTCCAAAAGGGTCTAAATTTATGGTTTTTCACCCAGCTTTTGGATACTTTGCAAATGAGTACAATTTAACCCAAATAGCCGTTGAAGTAGAAGGGAAAGAACCAAAACCATCCGCCCTTGCCGAACTTATACAAGAGGCAAAAGAAGAAAATATCAAAGCAATATTTACTCAACCGGAATTTTCGGATAAAAGTGCAAAAATTATAGCAGATGAGTTGAAAATAAAAGTTATAAAAGTAAGTCCGTTAAATCCAAAATGGGATGAGAATCTTATCAATTTGGCGAAAGCTATTTCTAACTAATAATTGTTAGTTGTTAATTTAAAAAATCAGACTATGATAGTCTGATTTTTTCTAATCTTTTCTTCTCTAAAAGCATTCTATCTTGAAATTGTTTACTTCTATCTTTTGCAAAAGCTTGCATATCTTCAACTTCGTCCATTTCATCCACGATCTCAACACCTAAAAGTGTCTCAATAGCATCTTCAAGGGTTACGACACCGCTTGTTTGCCCATAATTATCATAGACTATAAAAAGGTGTGTTTTTCTTTTGATAAATAAATCTATCAAAGCCGATACAGGTACGTTTTCAGAGATTTTGTGAACATTTACCATAATATCTCTTAGGGTTTTATCATCATGTTCATCAACACTTTCTTCCAAAATTGTCTGAGAAAATACAATACCCACAACATCATCTATAGTCTCTTCAAAAACAGGTATTCTTGAGTGAATATACATTTTATCATCTTCTACGGCATCACCTACCGTAGTATCTGCTTTCATAGCAAAAACTACGCTTCTAGGAGTCATAATATCTTTTGTTTTTATATTCTTTAATTTCAAAAGGTTTTCTATCAAATTACTCTCTTTTGATAGTATTGATCCCTCTTTTTCACCCATGGCGACAACCGCCATTATCTCATCTCTTGAAAAATGACTACTTTTGCTTTTTCCTTTTGAAATATAGTTCGTAATAAGACCTGAAAACCATACCAAAGGGTATGATAATTTAATCAAAAACGATATAACATAAGCTGACGGTATCAGTAATTTTTTCCAATAAATAGCACCTATTGTTTTTGGTATTATCTCAGATACGTATAATATAAGTAAAGTCAAAACAAATGCTATAGCGGTTTGCCATTCATCACCGAATAAAATTTGCGCTTGAGCACCTACACCTGCCGCACCCATAGTATGTGCAAAAGTATTCAATATTAAAATAGACGAAATCGGTTTGTCTATATTTGATTTTAGTTCTTTTAGTATTTCTACAGCTTTTGAATTGCTATCTTTTGATAATGTTTCTATATAAGAGCTTGTACTTGACAATAAAACAGCTTCCAAAACAGAACATAAAAACGATACAGTCAAAGCAATAGATAGATAAATAAATAGAAGTGTCATATTTCACACTCCAAAGAAAAAAGTTGTAAGTAGCACCTACGATCCGACGACATTAAATCATTCCTTTAAATTAAAAATTTTTGAAATGACATTATACCATAATTTTAATAGTTTTTTGCAAAAGTAGCAAATGCCACCCTTGCAAAGACGATGAAATTGTTATTTGTAAGCTTTTATAGCTTTTTCTAAAATAGCAGTAGCCGTAGCTTTATCACCGTATTCTTTTACTTTTACCCACTTATTTGGTTCTAACATTTTGTAAGTTTCAAAGAAGTTTTTGATTTTATTTAATTGAGCTTTCGGTAAATCTTCTAATGAATTGATACCTTCAAATGTAGGGTCGATTTTTGTTACGGGAACAGCAACAAGTTTTTCATCCATACCGGCTTCATCTTCCATTACAAGTACACCGATAAGTCTGCATTTAATTACGCTTCCTGCTTGAAGAGGTAATTCACCAAGCACTAAAATATCGGCAGGATCACCGTCATCAGCTAATGTATTTGGTACAAAACCATAGTTTGCCGGATAATACATAGCACTATAAAGCATTCTATCTACTACTACTGCACCTGTTTCTTTATCTACTTCATACTTAATGCTTGACCCATAAGGGATTTCTATCAAAGCATTTACTTTTTCCGGGTTTTCACCGCATGGAATTTTATCTATAAACATCAGTTATCTCCTAAATTAAATTGTATTTTTTCTTTTTCTAAAAAGTCTGTAAACAGTGCAAAATTCCTTTGCACATCCATCTTATTATATCCACTTATTGATATGATAGTTTTTCTTATATCACCTATCATTTGAGGTAATGAGGACAAGTCAACATTTTCTTCAACTTGCTCCATCACATCTATCAAAGTGTTTTCGGAAGTATAAGCCGTTAACACAAGACTAAATTTCTCTTGACCTTGTGGATAGAACTTATCTAAAGCCTCCAAGACCATATCTCTAGCCATTGAAGGAAACCCTGGACAAAAGAAAAATCTCTCATCCAAATAAAATCCGGGTACATTTGAAACTACGTTTTTAAGTAATCCGGCATTTACCGGCAAATTTGCCATATTGATACGATGAGGATACATATCATCACCGAATCGTTCATAAATAAGCTCTTTTGCACCTGTATTTATCTCCATATTGCCGTTGCGAAAAACATTTCCCGCAGCAATTCTAGTATAATCATCAGGAGTTGCACCGATACCTCCGAAACAAAACATTACGCTTTGAACATCAGCTTTTACAAGATTGAAAATATCTTCTATAAACTTTGGCTCATCTTTGATGACGAAAGAAGCTTTGTGTTCAAAACCTCTTCTTAAAAGCTCACTATTTACAAAGTCAAAATGAGCATCTTTTCTCCTACCGTTTAGTAGTTCGGTGCCTATTATAACCGTATAAAAGTTTAGCTTTTTCATATGAACCTTTTCTTTGGTTTATTAGTGTATTGGTATATCGGTGTATTAGGATAAAAGCTCTTTTCTTACCAATAACTAATATACTAATTACCAATATACAGAATTACAAGTTGCTAATTAGCAAGTTTTAATTCTGTTTTGAATGAATCCATCCATATCGTTTACTATCTCTTCGATAGTTCTTTCACCGTTTATTTTGTGTAAAAGTTGTTTTGCCGTATAAAATGCTTGTATTTCAGATAAAGGTTCCGTATAAACTTTCATTCTGTTGTTGAAAACTTCATTATTGTCATCAGCACCTCTTGCACGTCCAAGAACTCTATCTCTTGCAACCTCTTCACTTACTACAACTTCAATAACATTTACAAGTTTTACCTCTTTTTCGTTAGCCAAATACTTGTCAAGTTCAGTCATTTGCTCACCGCTTCTTGGGTAACCGTCTATTACAACTACAGGAGTAGGAGCTTTTTTGATAGCACCGACTATAGTTTCGATTACTATATCGATAGGTACAAGATTCCCGGCACTTACGTAAGAATCTATTAACTTACCTCTTTCACTTCCGCTTGCAACCTCAGCCCTAAACATATCACCCGTACTATAGTGAGTAATATCTTCGTGTTTTTCAGCTATAAGTTGTGCATCCGTAGTTTTTCCGCTTCCTGGAGCACCTATTATTAAAAAAAGTTTTTTCATACTTGTCCTTTTTGAAATTTGGGCAATTTTATCCAAATTCCGTAGCATTAAAGTAGCAATTTTATCTAAAAAAGGCTTATAAGTTTATATCATAATTCTCTTTTGGTTTTTTATAACAAACTCTTTTTTCTACTACCATATCTTTTTGTTTTTGCTTTTTGCCCATATCTGTTTCTACAAAGATTGGCTTCAAAGTCCAAGGATTTAGTCCTGTATAATACATCAATGTTGAATATGTACTAGGTGTCGGGGTGAAAATTTGGACTTGTTCTGGGGAGAGTCTAAGCTCCCTATTAGCAAAATCTTTTAGTTTTTTCATATCATCTTCCGTGCATCCCGGGTGAGCTGCTATCATATAATAAGTCAAAAACTGTTTTTTCCCTAGTTTTTTGTTTAAATCATCAAACCGTTTTTTGAATTCAAGCAATATTTTTTTATCAGGTTTACCCATCAAAGAGAGGATTTTTTCTTCGCTATGTTCCGGTGCTATTTTCATCTGCCCCGATACATGATGTTCTACTATCTCTTTGAGATATTCATCGCCGTAAGCCTTATCTTCGTTTATCAAATCGTATCTAATACCGGAGTTTACAAAAACTTTTTTAACACCCTTTAAATTTCTAAGTTTTCTAAGGAGTTCTATTTGTCTTTTGTGATTTGGTTTGAGCGTCTTGCATACACTATCGCTTAGGCACCTTTTTTTATCTGCACAATCACCCTTTTTTAGTTTTTTATCACACTCAAAACCGTACATATTGGCAGTAGCTCCACCAACATCAAAAATAATTCCTTTGAAGTTTTTATCATTGGTAAAACTTCTTGCTTCTTTTAGGATGGACTCTTCGCTTCTACTTCTTATGGTTCTACCTTGATGAACGCTTATAGCACAAAAATTACACTCCCCATAGCATCCATGATGGGTAGTTATTGAGTATTTAATAGTTTCTAATGCTTTGATACTACCTTGTTTTTTATAAAAGGGGTGAACATCTCTAAGATAAGGCAAATCATAAACCTTATCAATCTCATCCCCAGACATATAAAATTCCGGAGGATTTTGTATAAGATACCTACTATCTTGCTTTTGCATAATCCCTTTTGCGGTTATTGGGTCACAGTTATTGTAATATGTGTGAAAAGCTTTGATGAATTTGAGTTTATAAGCTTTTACTTCATCAAATGATTCTATCTCGATATAACCATCTTTTGGTTCTTTAGATATATAACAAAGCCCCCGCAAATCCTTAAAGTCTTCATTTGCATTTAGGCTGTTTGCTAGTTTGACTATAGTTTTTTCCGCCATTCCATAAACCAAAATATCGGCTTTTGCATCAAAAAGGAGTGATTTTCTTACATTATTGCCCCAAAAATCATAATGAGCCACACGCCTAAGACTAGCTTCTATACCTCCTAAAACTATAGGAACCGTATTTTTATAAAACTTCCTAATAAGTCCCGTATATACGATACTAGCCCTATCAGGACGGCGATTATTGACGCCGTTTGGTGTAAAATCATCGTTATTTCTTCTTTTTTTACTTGCCGTATAATTCGCCACCATACTATCTACTAAACCGGCACTAACTCCCCAAAAAAGTCTAGGCTCACCAAGTCTTGTAATCTCATCACTGTTTATATCAGGTTGAGCTATAATACCGACTTTATAACCGTAAGAGTGCAAAATACGCCCTATTATCGCCATACCGCTATACGGTGAGTCTATATAGGTATCTCCGCTTACGAGTATTACATCAAGTTGTTTCCAGTTTAAATTATTCAATTCTTCTTTGGTTGTAGGTAAAAACAAAACTTATCCTATTAATTAAGCTAACAATTATTATTAGTATTATACAATTAATTAGTAAAAACTAACGTAAACCACCTTTTAGGATAACTTTCATGTCTGTTACAAATATTATGCAGCAAATTGATTCTTTGCCACCGTTACCGCAGACTATAATAGAACTAGAAAAGTTCAAAAAAAGTGCATCTACCGATGTAGGTGAGTTTATTAAAATTATAGAAAAGGACCCTTTAATAGTATCGACATTACTCAAAGTATCAAATTCAGCTATGTTTGGATTTGTAAGCAAGATAGAGACTCCTAGCCGTGCCGTAAATCTTTTGGGTATTAATTTTACGCTTTCTATAGCACTTGCTAGTAATATGTCAAAGGTAATAAATCCAAATTTAGAGAGTTACGGTAAAACAAGTGACGATTTCTTAAGAATTGCCAATATGCAATCCAATTTTGTTACCCTTTGGATTGGGAAACTAGATAGAAACTTAAGAGACGATTTAATACTACCTGCTTTTTTGCAAGAAAGCGGTAAATTTCTTATAAGCAATGAGATAAAAGAACAAAATAAAACAGCTGAATTTTTAGAAGAACTTACCGATAAGTTTGATGATATAGCAAATATTGAAAAAGATTTTATTGGAGTTAGTGCATCAGAGGTAACTTCTGCTATATTTAAACATTGGGGGCTAAACGAAAATCTAGTAAATGATATTTTATACTCCGATTATCCCAACGATGCAAATCTAAAGTCTAAAGAGTATGCACAAATACTATATGTAACTAAACTTGTATGCAATATTATCAAACCCCTTGATGATAAATGTATTGAAAAAGGACGTGAATTAATCAAAAGTTACGGTTTTGATGTTAAATATTTTAATGATGCCGTAGATAAACTACAAGACAGGCTCCTAGACGAAGAAAATTAATCTTTATTTTTAATATCTTGTATGCTACAATTAGGCATAAAAAATAATAAAGGTTTTTTTATGACTTATATTGAACTATTAAAAAGAGTTGATTCTCTAGCCCCTTTACCGAAAACTTTACTTGAGATTGAGGAATTCAAAAAAAGTGATAACTACGATATATCCGATTTGGCAAAAATTGTAGAACAAGACCCGTTGATGGTATCAACTATACTCAAAACCGCAAATTCCGCTATGTTCGGATTTGTTAGTAAAATAGATACCTTAAGTAGAGCCATAAATCTTTTGGGAGTTAATTTTACTATATCGATAGCACTAGGTAGTGGTGTGAAAAGAGCCTTAAATAGCGATTTAGACGCTTATGGACTACCGAGTGACGAGTTTTTGAGAATCGCAAATATGCAATCCAACTTTATAAATATTTGGGTAGGCAGAATTGATACTGCATTAAAAGATGAGTTGATACTACCTGCATTTTTACAAGAAAGCGGTAAGTTTTTAATCAGCGATGCGGTAAAAGAAGAGAAAAAACAAAGTGATTTTATCCCTGCGGTTAATGCAAAATACGAAGATGTATCATCAGTTGAAAAAGAGTTTGTCGGCATGACTTGTGCTGAAGTAACGTCTGCAATATTTAAACACTGGAACTTAACACAAAATATCATTAATTGTATCAAATATAGTGATGACCCTTCAAAAGCATCGCCTATGTTTAAAAAACAGTCTCAAATACTTCACATAAGTAAAATTATATGCAATATCATAAAGCCGTTTAACGATAGAGTTGTGCAAATAGCACTTGCAAAAGCAAAAGAGTTCGGTTTTGAAGAAAAACCGTTATTACTTGCAATAGAAAAAATGCAAGATAGATTATTGGAAGAGAAATAGTTATCTAACGGTAACTACTTGATTTCTTCCGTTTTCTTTTGCCTTATATAGTGCTTCATCGGCTCTATGGAATATAGTTTTTTCTATATCTCCTGGTTTATATTCGCTGATACCGAAACTTGCCGTTATAGTATCCACTTCATCCATTGATATATTTTCGATATACTTTCTTAGATTTTGTGCCAAAATTTCAGCTTTATCAATAGGAGTGTTAGGTAAAAGTATTACGAACTCTTCCTCGCCCCATCTTGCAAAAACATCTGTTTTTCTTATATTAAGTTTTACTATATCGCAAACCGCTACCAAAACCTCATCACCTTTTAGATGTCCAAAGGTATCGTTAAATCTCTTAAAATGGTCTATATCGAATATTATTATAGAAAACGGGACTTGGTATCTTGATGAATATGTTAGCTCATCATCCAATTTATCTAAAAAAACGACCTGTTGTAAATTTTCGTCAGCATATCATGAGTAGCATGGTAGTAATGTTTTTGCGACTCTAACTTAATATCGGTAATATCAGTCAATGTAATAACATATCTTGAACTATTAGGCAATAGATGATTTATTTGTACGGAAAATGCTTTTGGATCCACGGTTTTTACATTTAAGACCGATACAACCCTATCTTTTTCCGGAAGTTCAAGAATTTTTGAAATCCAACCACTATTGCCGTTCTCAAGATGAAAAAAAGAGGGATGGGCTATAAAAGTATCACATACACACTTATACTTTTGATGGAATTCTTCAGGTGATTTAACATCAAAAAATCTAAAAAACTTTGATTAACAAGCTCTATTCTATCGTTGTTACTAACTATAATTATACTTTGCTGTTGATTGATAACATTTTGCAAAAAGTTCTAACTCTTTCTCTTTTTCTTTTCGTTTTTCTACTTCGCAAGTTACTCTGTTTTCATAATCTGTAATATCTCTCAAAATCAAAAGTATGGTCTCTTTACTATCTATAAAATGGTAAGAACATATCATTTCATAGTGATATTCCCCTACTTGAATCTTCTTCTTAGAACATTTTTGAGATGCTTTAACTTCACCGTAAATACTATTCCAAACATCTTCACCGATAACAAAACCTATCGTTTTATCTATGATATGATTACCGAATCTATTAATACTTGCTTCGTTTATCCACTGCACTATCTGAGTATTATTGTCATTGCATACCTCTATTACAAGCTCGCCTATGTAATTTAACGTATTTTTAACACCCTTTAGCCTATTTTTAAGGAACCTATTATAATTGCCCTTGATATTGTGTGCAATATCTCTTGTACTTATTATAGAAATAGGTTTATCTAATTCATCTACAACAAGTGCTATAGATAAATCTTTTTGGCTCATAACATCAACAACATCTTTTAGATTGTCGTTATGTTTCACTTTCTCAAGATGGACTATATTTACGGTTTCTAGCTTTGTATCAAGAGGTATGTTCCTATTTGCCAAAAGTACCACATCTTTTTCTGTAAAAAAGCCCCAATGCCAAACTATTATCATCAATAACTACTACGGAACTTATTTGATGCAGTGCCATCAAAGATACTGCTTTTTCAATAGTTGAATTTTTTTACTGTAATTAGATTTAGTTTTTATGAGATTATATTAGATACCAAAAGATTTGTTTTAAAAGATTCTTCTTCTATGTATTTGACGATATGTTTTTGTGATGCTATACCTACAAATCTATAATCATTATCTACAGCTACTACACCTCTTATATTATTATCCGTCAGTACACTTAGGGCATATTCTACACTTCTGTTATGATTAATAGTTATCAAGCTTCTTGAACTAATATCAACTATCTTTTTGTTTAAATCAACTTTATTTGTAAGAACTTTGACTAAGTCTCTTTCTGTAAATACACAAATTGGATTTTGGTTTTGAGTATCGACTATTGCTACGGCTTCTTCTGAAGATTTACCAAGCAAATTTACAGCGTCGTTTATCGTTGCATCTTTTGACAACGAAACATTATTTGTAGCTAACACATTTTCAACAAAAACCATTTAAATCCTTTTTTTAAGAGACTAATGAAAGGAGAGAATTGAACAAACGATAACTATTTATCGTCTGTCCAAAAGTGTTTTATTGAGCCGTTGCTTTTCTAACTCTTATGCTCAACTCTTTTAATTGCTCTTCCGTTACTTCACTCGGAGCCATTGTCATGATACATTGTGCTTTTTGAGTTTTAGGGAATGCAATAACATCTCTAATAGAGTCTGTTTTTGCCATAAGCATGATAAGTCTATCAAGTCCCAAAGCAAATCCACCGTGCGGAGGAGCACCGAATTTAAGAGCATCTAGTAAGAATCCGAATTTTTCTCTAGCTTCATCTTCTTTTATACCAAGTAGCGAGAATACTTCGTTTTGTAGGTGTTCTTGATGTATTCTTATACTTCCGCCGCCTAGTTCAGTACCGTTTAGTACGATGTCATAAGCTATAGACTCTATCTCTTCGATATTTTCTACGTTCAGGTCTTGCGGTCTTGTAAATGGATGGTGAAGTGCTTTTACTCTACCGTCTTCTATCTCAAACATCGGGAAATCTACAACCCATAAGAACTCAAACACGTCTTGAGGTATTATATTCATCTCATTGGCTAGGAATATTCTAAATCTTCCCATATAATCAAGCACGGTTTTTTTGTGTCCTGCACCGAAGAATACAACATCACCTACTTCTAATTCAGTTCTTTTTACTATCTCTTCTAAGTCAGCTTCATCAAAGAATTTAGCCAAAGGACCTTTAAGCCCGTCTTCTTTCATTTGGAAATACCCAAGACCGCTAGCACCGAATTTTCTTACATAATCCTCAAAACCTTTCATTTGTCTTTTTGAGAAAATATTATCACCGTTTGGTACTTTAAGTGCTTTAATACGGTTGTGAACTTTATCTTTTGCTATTGAGCTAAAAATTTCGTTTGAACATTTTTCAAAAATATCGATAACATCAACCATAGCCATACCGTATCTCATATCAGGTTTGTCGCTACCGTATTTTTCCATAGCTTCAGAGTATTTCATTCTTTTGAAACTTGTAGGAATATCAAATCCACAAGCTTTGAAAATATCGTGGATTAGTTTTTCAGCTACTTTGATAACATCTTCTTGCTCACAAAAGCTCATCTCAACGTCTATTTGAGTAAATTCAGGTTGTCTATCCGCTCTTAAATCTTCATCCCTAAAACATTTTGCAATTTGGAAATATCTATCAAATCCACTTACCATCAAAAGTTGTTTGAAAAGCTGTGGAGATTGTGGCAACGCATAAAACTCACCGCCGTGAACTCTTGAAGGAACTAGATAATCCCTTGCACCTTCAGGTGTAGATTTAGTCAAAATAGGAGTCTCAACTTCCAAAAATCCAAGCTCATCTAGTGCATTTCTTGCAGCTATTGCCGCTTTACTTCTTAGTTTGAATATATCATAACTTCTTTTTGTTCTAAGCTCTAAAAATCTATATTTTAGTCTTATTTCTTCGTTTACTTTTTGGTCACCCAGCTCAAAAGGCATAGGAGCTGAACGGTTTTCTATGATGATTTTGTCCGCAACAACTTCTATTTTACCGGTGATTAGATTTGGGTTTTCAAGCCCTTCGCCTCTTGCTCTTACTTTCCCCTCAACCACCAATACATACTCATCTCTTACCATATCGGCAACTGCCCAAGCCTCTTTGTTGTCTGTCGGGTCACAAACGATTTGCACCAAACCGCCTTTGTCTCTAAGGTCGATAAATACAACCCCACCGTGGTCTCTTCTGCTGTTTACCCATCCACATAGTCTTACGCTTTGTCCAATATTATCAACATTTACTTCAGTACAATAATGTGTTCTCAAAATAATCTCCGTCTTTTAAATATCCGCGATTATATCTAAAATAGGCTTAAACTTTTAACCTAAAATATGATAAAATCAATTTTAATTATAGTTAACGGAGTAATGATATGACAATAACAAAAAGAGTTACATTTATCGCAAAAGAGGGTTGCGAAGATAAAATGAAAGAACTATTATCAGCTATGGTAATCCCTAGCAAAGCTGAAGATGGATGTATATTTTATGAGATTTTTCAATACGAAAACAACAGAAGAAAATTTATGGCGGTAGAGACTTGGAGAGATGAAAAAGCACTAGACGGTCACAAAGCATCTGCCCATTATGCAGTTTATAAATCAAGCTATGAGCCTTATTGTGAAGATAAATATACTGATGAATTGGAAGTTCTTGGATGAAAAATCTTTGGGATGACAACGAAGCAAAAGAGTTTGAAGGTGATTTGGGCTTAAGAGTTTATACATCCAATTTACTAGGAAGAAGTGATGAGCTTGTACTGCACGGTGGTGGAAATACCTCTGTAAAAAGTGTAGTGAATGGCGAAGATATACTTTTCGTAAAAGGAAGCGGATGGGATTTGGTGAGTATCAAGGCGGAGGGTTTTGCACCCGTTAAGCTAGATACACTAAAAGATATGGCTACATTTGATACCCTAAGCGATAGCGATATGGTAAGACTTCAAAAAGAGGCTATGATAGACAAATCTGCCCCAAATCCTTCGGTAGAAGCTATACTTCACGCCGTAATACCGTATAAATTCGTAGATCATACCCACGCTGATGCAGTGGTAACCGTATCAAACAGCACAAACGGGAAATATTTGATAAGAGAAATCTATCCGAATTTTTTGATTATCCCTTATGTTATGCCTGGGTTTATACTAGCAAAAACAATATACGAAATGACGCTAAATTTCGACTGGGAAAAATGTGATGGAATAGTTCTTCTCAATCACGGTATTTTCACATTTGACGATGATGGTAAAAAATCATACGATAAGATGATAGAAGCAGTAAGTAAAGCTGAAGAGTTTTTGAGCCAAAAAGCCCCTTTGGTCATAGCAAAATATTACCCAAAAGGGATGGTGGATATAGAAAATCTTGTATCGATACTATCCAAAGAAAAAGGGCATGAAATAGCTATAAACATCAATCAATCACCCCTAGCCCTGTACTATGCAAGTATGAGAGATTTGAAGCAAAAAGCTTGTAGAGGCGTACTTACCCCTGAACATATCATAAGAACAAAAAGAACTCCTTTGATACTAGAAAATTCAGACATCCAAAAAGCCGTAGATGAGTATAAAGCATCTTACACGGAGTATTTTAACACTTTTGCAAAAGATGAAATAATGCTAAACCCTGCACCAAATTATGTGGTCGTAAAAGATTTTGGGGTGATAAGTGTAGGCAAAACACAAAAAGAAGCAGACATCATCAACGATATAGTTACTCATACTATGGGTGCAGTTCTGAGAGCCGATATGCTCGGTGGATATGAGAGTATAAGTATGAAAGATAGCTTTGATATGGAGTATTGGGAGCTGGAACAGGTGAAGCTTAGAAAGTAGAAGATTAAAATGAGCTTATTTTATAAATCAATTCATTGATTATTAATGTAAAAAAAATTAAGGAACTACCAAATGTTTGAAAAATTACCGGATACAATATTTATGACTTTTATATGACCAAAGTGGATTCAAGTTGCATCAAAATTACAAACTCCAAGTTATTGGCATAATGTATTTATAAAAATATCACATGATTCAAATATTGTCTCTGAAGATATTGCTTTAAAACTTGCTTCCGCACCATCAATGATAAGATTAATGTTGAATACATTTAAACCAGATAGAAGTTTCCCAACAACTAAAGATTTTGCAATAATACCATTTAAAATAATAAACATAATATAATTAAGCCACAATCTGTT
>DYJR01000039.1 GCA_020723015.1 Arcobacter nitrofigilis | reverse complement strand
GTAATTGGTAATTGGTAATTGGTAATTGGTAATTGGTAATTGGTAATTGGTAAGAGCCAAATGATAACAATTCTTACCAATACACCAATACACCAATACACCAATGCACTAATCAGCCTTTAACTTCTCTATCTTATCACGTAGTCTTATAGCCTCTTCAAAATTCAAGTCTTTGGCAGCTTGTTTCATTTGTTTATTTAGTTCATCGAGTATTTTTTTCTTTTCACTTGCAGGAATTTTAGACAGTTTGTCCCGTTTTAGTGCTACATCGTCATACTCTTCCATTTTTAGGTTTTCGTCAAGTTTTCTTGTAGTTGTAGTAGGCGTAATATTGTGTAGCTTATTATATTCCATCTGTTTTTCACGTCTGGCATTTGTAACATCTATTGCCCTTTGCATCGAAGGTGTAATTTTGTTTGCAAATAATATAACCTTACCCTCGCTATTTCTAGCGGCTCTTCCCATCGTCTGTATAAGTGCCGTTTCACTTCTCAAAAATCCCTCTTTGTCTGCATCTAAGATTGCTACAAGTGAGGTTTCAGGAATGTCAAGACCTTCTCTAAGTAGGTTGATACCTATCAAAATATCAAATTGTCCAAGCCTTAAAGCTCTTATTATCTGATTTCTCTCTATAGCATCTATTTCCGAGTGCATATATTTGACTTTTAGACCAAGTTCGATATAGTATTTTGAGAGTTCTTCAGCCATTTTTTTGGTTAGAACCGTTACAAGTACTCTTTGATTTTTAGCTACGACTTTTTTTATTTCATCAAATAATGTTTCTACTTGATAGGTACTAGGTTTTATCTCTACTACAGGGTCAAGTAGTCCGGTAGGTCTTATGATTTGCTCTGCTACCGTTGCAGATAGCTCAAGTTCTAGCTCTTTTGGAGTAGCACTTACAAAAAGAAAATGGGGTGATTTATTTATAAACTCTTCAAATCTTAAAGGACGGTTATCAAGTGCTGACGGTAGTCTAAAACCATATTCTACCAAAACCTCTTTTCTGCTTCTATCACCAGCATACATACCTCTAAATTGAGGCAATGAAACGTGAGATTCATCTACTATGATTAAAAATTCTTTGTGCTTTTGACTAAAATAATCTATCAAAGAATATGGTGTTTCACCCTCTTTAAGCCCTGTCAAATGTCTTGAATAGTTTTCTATCCCTTTACACATACCTGTAGCTTCAAGCATCTCTAAATCAAATTCCGTTCTTTGTTTTAGTCTTTGGTACTCTACGACTCTCTCTTCTTTTTTATAAAACTCTAGTCTGGAAGAGAGTTCATCTTCTATTGATTTTATTGCAAGGGCGAGTTTGTCTTGAGATACTACGAAAGGGTTTACGCTGTATAAAGTAAAGCTTTTGAGCTCTTCATTTCTTTGGTTTGTAAGATAGTCTAGTTTTGATATGGTTTCTATCTCATCACCGAAAAACTCTATTTTGATATATTCATCATCGAAATATGCAGGATAAATATCTACAACATCCCCGTTTACTCGAAAATCGCTTCTATCAAAGAACTTATCGTTCCTTTTGTATCCCATTTCAACAAGTTTAAGTAATAGTTTTTTTTGACTATAATCTTGCCCGACTTCAAGTTTTTGAACCATACCGCTGTATTCTTCAGGTGAACCAAGACCATAGTTTGCAGAAACCGAAGCTATAACTATAACATCGTCAAAACTCAGCAAAGATGCAGTCGTGCTAAGTCTTAGACGTTCTAATTCTTCATTAATAGATGAATCTTTTTCTATAAATAAGTCTTGTCTAGGTATATAAGCTTCGGGTTGATAGTAGTCATAATATGAAATAAAATATTCCACGTGGTTGTTTGGAAAAAAACTTCTAAATTCACTATAAAGTTGGGCTGCCAATGTTTTGTTATGAGTCATAATAAGTGTAGGCATTTGGACTTTTTCTATAACTTTTGCCATAGTATAAGTTTTACCGCTACCGGTAACTCCAAGTAGCGTTTGGTATTGATTGCCGTCAAGTATAGATTTACTTAAACATTCTATTGCAACAGGTTGGTCACCGCGAGGAGCATAATCGCTCACAACTTCAAATTTAGCCACGTATTTCCTAAAAGTTTATTTTTGATAGCGGTTCAGGTTTGCCTCATCAGGGAGCTCTATCATCTCTGTGTCAGCGTGTGGTTTATTTTTGATAGCGGTTCAGGTTTGCCGTAATAAAAACCTTGCTTATAATCAACGCCGATTTCATCTAGTATTTTATCTATTTCTCCATCGGATACAAATTCAGCAATCGTTTTAAGCCTTGTTTTTTTAGCAAAGTCTACGATAGTTTCTATTACGACTTTTGCATCAGGGTCATTTGCGATATCTTTAATCAATGAACCGTCTATTTTGAGATAATCTACTTTCATTTTCAAAACTTGTTCAAAGTTTGAATAACCGCTTCCGAAATCATCTATAGCAAATTTACATCCGTAAGTTTTAAATTTGTCTATAAATGAGTACACTTTATCATAATCCTCTATGCTGTCCGTTTCTAGTATCTCAAATGTTACTTTAGGACCTAGTTCAGGGAAAATTATAAATTGATTTTCTATAAAAGTTTCCGTATCGACGTCTATTATATCTTCGTAACCTACATTTAGGCTTAGTTCTTCCGGTCTATCTAAGAAAATATTGAAGCTTTTTAGAAACATAGTTTGAGTAATATATTTGTATTCTCTAATTTGTTTTGATATCTCCAAAAATAGATTTGGAGTCAAAACGGTACCGTCAGGCTCTATAAGTCTAACTAATGCTTCATATTTTACTATTTTTTTTGTTTTTGCACATATAATAGGTTGGAAATACGGTTTGATGCCGTTTAGCTCAAGGGCTTGTATAACTTTGTGAGTATACTCGAAGTTTTTATTAGATGTTTCAAAAAATTTTAATTCTTCACTATAAACTATATACTTATCGTTTTTCTTCTCTTTTAGAAGTTTCATAGCAGCATCGGCTGTTTGTAAATAAGGCTCTTTTTGGGTGATACTTGCACTTATCGTGATTCTTATTTTAAAACCTTTCGCATTAAAATTTGTTTCACTTATTTTATTTAAGAAATTGAGTACCAAAGAATTAAAAGCTATCATTTTACTTTGAGTATTAACTAAAATACCGAAATCATCACCGCCGAGCCTAAATATTTTTGTTTCTTTAGGAAAAAATTCGGTTACAAAGAGTTTTAGTCTATTTGCCACTTTATATAGAATAACATCACCTACGTCAAAACCGTAAAAGTCATTTAAATCTTTGAAGTTGTCTATATTTAGAAGTATAAAAACAGCTTTTTCATTTTTCTTTATTATTTCATTAAAGCTATTTCTATTCATAAGACCTGTTAAAGTGTCATATTTAGAATTAAATTCTAAAGTTTTAGTGATAGAATTTAACCTTTTATTGTCGTTTTTGACTTTAGCCAATAAAAAGAGTATTGAAATAACGGTTACTATAAATATTACGACAAATATTAATGATACGGTATTTAGGTTTGAAAGATTTGTTTGTGAAATTTCACCGAATTCTTTTTCGATTATTTCAATTACGTATTTCGTTTGTAGCTTAAATACGGCATTTATCGAATCTATGAACACAGTTTGGTTTTTGATGTATTCATCATATAGAAAAATATAAGATTCTTTGAAAGTATTAAGTTGTATAGTGTTTAGTTCTAGTGATTTTAATTCTGATATATTGTTTTGAACATTTTCACTAAGCTTAGTATTCGTAAAGTCTTTATTACCCAAAATTTTAAGTAAAATACTATTGCTTAAAAATAGAAATTTCTTTTGATTATTGTTGCTTAAATCAAGATTTTCTCTTAAATTGAATTGTAAAACAGGTACTTGAGAAATTGTATTTTGCATTTTTATAGTAGCATCGATTACCTGCTTGCCTAGAGCCTCTTTTTGAGCAATCATATCTTTATATTGTTCTAAATAAGCTTTTGTAGTATCACTAAGTTCCATAGCATTTAGTTCACTATAGACAACGTCTATTCTATCTATTAAATTATCAATAATTTCATAGCCTTTATCTAAAAGAATCGTCCCTTGAAGTATGGATACATTAAGTTTTTCGTCACAATACTTCAATTTTTCAATTTTTTCCTGTACTAGCTTTGTGCTTTGAATATACTCATTTATTTTATAACTATATACTATCGCCGCCACAGCAAAAAGAACTATAGCGATGCTAGCGAGTAAAATCTTACTCTTTAATAGTTTGTTGATCATAAATCCCGATTTCTCCCAAAAAATTACAATTTTTAAATATTTTAGCATAACTTTTTGAACAAAAAGCTGAAGGGAGATTGAAATAATGAATATTTTCACTTAAAATGTATTTATTTTGGTGAAAATGCCCTTCAATTATGGCGTTGCAGCTTGGATAAGAAGAGATACGTTTTTTGACAATATGATGAAAAAATGAAAGTTCTTTACAAATAATTTTTTTTGATAAAGATGATTCTATTTTTTTGGTAATGAAGTTATTAAAATCTAGCAAATTAAGAAATCTAAGTAGAGTGGAATTTCTTATTATCGAACAATAAATATCATAATTCTTATCCGTATATATATCTCCGTGGCTTAGAAATATCTTATTATTTATATATGAAAATTCAACAGGTTGGTGTTCCCTTTTAAATACTTTGACATTTGGAAATAGAGGTTGTAAGTTGTAGTCGTGATTGCCTTCAAAATAAAAAACTTCTAGTTTTTTTGAGATTTGATTAATCATACCTATGGGTTTTTGGTTGATTTGGACGAAGTAATCGGCTTCTGAACATAAAAAATCAAAAATATCACCCATTAAAAAAAGTTGAGTCGTAGATATTTGACCGTTTAGTATTTGTTCCAAAATATCCACTAACTCATTTCTTTGTGCATTGTAGTGTGAATCTGCTATAAAAATAGCACCTTCGTTGATTGTTGATGGTTGATAGTCGTTAGTTGTTGTCATTTATCTATCTTTTCTATTCACTAATAACTACAAGCTATCAACCATACTAAGGTACATATGCAAATCTAGGAATTCCTAAATCTTCTTCATATCCATACATTAAGTTTGCATTTACGACAGCTTGAGAAGAAGCACCTCTTAAAAGGTTGTCGATAGAGCTACTCACAAATAAATCTTTACCGTTTGTTTGAGCATAAATATCACAAAAATTTGTCCCTGCACTTGATTTGATGTCCACTGGTTTGTCAAAAATTCTCACAAATTTAGAGTTTTTATAATACTCTTTTAATACGTCCTGAGCATTTATTTCTTCATCCAAAGTAGTGTAAATAGAACATAACATACCTCTTGTACTAGGCAACAAATGTGGGACGAAGTTGATTTTTAAATCTTTATTTCCTACTTTTTGTATTTTTTCTTTTATTTCAGGTGAATGTCTGTGTTTTAGTGGGTTGTATGCAAATAAGTTTTCATTAATAGTACAATAATGGGTGGTTTCGCTTAGTTTTTTACCTGCACCGCTTACACCGCTTTTTGCATCAACAAATATCGAACTACCGTCTTTGATATATTTGACAAAGGGCATAATCCCAAGTAATGTTGAAGTAGGGTAGCACCCTGGATTTGCTATAAGTTTGGCATTTTTTATCTCTTCTGCATAAAATTCAGGCAAACCGTAAACCGAGTGTGTGAGATTTTCTTTATCTGTGTGAGGACAGTAGTTTGTCTCATAGGTATCCACTTCAAGTCTATAATCGGCAGATAAATCAACTACTTTAATACCACCTGCAATAAGCTCCTTTGCAAGTCCCATTGAAGTTTGATGTGGAAGTGCCAAGAATGCTAACTCACAAGAATCTATAATCTCTTTTGCATCCGCTTTTTTTACTTCCATATCACAGATACCCTTTAGTGACGGGTGTAGCTTTGATAATGTAGTATTTCCCTCAGAATTAGCTATATAGTTTATTTTAAATTGTGGGTGGTCTAATAAAATTTTTACAAGCTCTAACCCAGTGTAACCGCTTGCTCCTATAATACCTACATTAATCACTCTTGTTCCTTGTAATATACTCTTTCAATTTCAAATTCTTTTATGCCTCCGGGAAGTGTTGCTTTTAATTCATCACCCTCCATTTTGCCCAAAAGCTGTTTTGCCAAAGGAGAATTAAATGATATAAGACCGTTTGCTGGGTCGCTTTCCGTAGAACCCACTATAGTATATGTTATCTCTTCACCGCTTTCAACATCTACCAAATCAATCGTAGAACCGAAACTTACTCTATCGTGAGGCAAGGTTGCAGGGTCTATAATGATAGCTTTTGTAATAGTGTCATTTAGCTCTGCGATTTTTGCATCTATGATTTTTAGTTTTTCTCTAGCTGCGTGATATTCCGCATTTTCTTTTAAGTCTCCAAGTTGTCTTGCTTCTTCTATAGCTATGAGTGTTGCCGGTCTTTCTACGGATTTTAAATGATTCAACTCTCCGGTAATACTCTCATAACCTTGCTTGGTCATAGGTTCTTTGTCCATCTTATTCCCTTCGTATGATATATTGATTCTTATATTAAATTATTGTTGGGTATAATTATATCACAAATAAGTTAAACAATGGAAAACATTATGGATACAATATCTGAACCTTTAACACTAGATTCTGAACTTTTTCATGATAGATATGATAGATGTAGAAAGTTATTTGGAGATGATTTCCAAAAACTTCAAAATGCAAGAGTTATTATTTTAGGTGTAGGGGGAGTGGGTAGTTATGCTTTAGATGCTCTTTATAGAAGCGGAGTAGGTCATATTACGGTGGTAGATTTTGATTCTTTTGATATTACAAATCAAAATAGACAAATAGGTAGTGATAGCATAGGACAACAAAAAATAGAAGTCTTTTCAAAATTGTACGACGGCATAGAAACGATAAATATAAAGATTACAAAAGAGTGGATAGAAAAATTTGATTTTAGTTCTTATGATTTAATACTTGATGCCTTTGATGATATTGTTCCAAAGGTAGCTCTTATACAAAAAGAATACAAAAAGCTTATTAGTAGCGGCGGTAGTGCAAAGCGTATAAATCCATTGAAAATAGAGTATATTTCTATTTGGAAAACTTATAATGACCCTTTTGTGCGAAAAATAAGAGATAATTTGAAAAAAAACGGTTTTAAAAGAGAGTTTAAAATCATTTTTTCTTCAGAAGAACCACGCTGTAAAGAGTTGGGTAGTTTTGTGGGAGTTACCGGAAGTTTTGGTTTGGTAATGGCATCTTTGGCAATACAAAGGTTAGTAGAACTCAACCCATAAACCTTTACCTCTTCACCCTTAGTCCTTAGAATTAAAGTTTATTATAAGTAAAGCTAAGCTAAAATAACGTCAATTATATAGAACTTTGCAATCATAAAGGGAAAAAATGAATAACGTCGAAACTATGACACAGGGTCATTTAAGAAATGTTCAACAATTAGCGGTTTTTTATACGGGGCATAGAAATATATATGCTATTAATATAGCTAAAATTAAAGCGTTTATTATCACCGAAGAGGTAACAATAAATGACACGCCTACCGACACGCCTATTATTGCGGGAATTGCAACTATTAGGGGTGAGCCGGTAACACTTGTAAATCTTGACGCTTGGCTCGGTAGTAAGTCTTTGAGCATCAATGAATATAAGCTTATTATCTATTGTGAGTTCAACCATAAAAAAGTTGGCTTTTTAATTAAAGAGATGCTTGATATAGTTGAAAAAACGACAAGTGAACTTAGACATTCAGAAGAGCAAAATTCTAAAATCACATATGCTACGTATGTAAAAGTAAATAATAAAGATGAGCTTTGTACGGTATTTAATGCGGAACAACTTTTAAGAGATATCGGATGGACTGATAGCGGTGATGATGCAGTTCACAAATATGTAGATGCTCCTTTATCTACGGATAAGCTTATATTAGCGGCAGAAGACAGTGCGGTTGCTAGAGAAGTTTTAACAAAGTTCTTTAAAAAACTAAAAGCTAACTATGAAATATATGGTGACGGTGCACAACTTATAGCTAGACTTGAAGAGCTTGATCCTTCAGAAATAGGGCTTGTTATTACGGATATAGAAATGCCTTATAAAGACGGTTATCAAGTAGCTACTTTTATGAAAAGTTCAAATGCATATTCAGGGATTCCGATAGTCGTTAATTCAAGTATGACGACGGATGCCGTTATCAGTAAAATGAAAGGTATCGGCGTAGACGAGTTTGTCGGTAAAACAGATATAAATTCACTATACAAAGCCGTTAGAAAATACTTAAGTTAAATAATCGAATAAGTTGAGGAGCTTTTTTAAAGCTCTATCAACTCTATTTTACCGAAACCTTTTCCTATCCTGTAAATATTATCCACTTTTATGTTTAGTTTTTCATCACAAAGTTCTTTTTGTATATATTGACTTTTGATTTCTAAAATAATAGGTAAAGTTTCACTTTGTATATCTATAAAACTATGAAGTTCACAAAATAATGCCGTTTGAGAATTCTCTATAATAGGTGGATAGCTTTCCGTAATAATCACCGTATTAATGTCAAATTCCTTTGCTTCACTTACATCTTTCGGTAGTTCATTTGAACTAAGTATTAGTTTTTCCAAATATTCAAGCTTTGCAAAGCAAATTGTAGCTTTTTTTGTTTCTAAGATATTGATTCGTGTATCTTTTGGAGTATCATCATCTTTGAGTCCTATACTAACTACCACTAAAGGTGGATTTGAGCTAAGAGGTGCAAAATATGAAAAGGGAGCTATATTTACGATGCCGTTTTGTTGTGTTACTATCCATGCTATGGGTCTAGGTATGATTGTATGACTCATAAGTTTATATTTTTTCGTATCGTTAAGTTCAGAGTAATTTATTACCATTATCAATCCTTAAAAAATATTTGTGTATAATATTACCTAAAACATTAATAAATAAGGGTTAATAAGTGGTTAATTATAAAGTTACGACTACGGTTTTCGGTGAAAGACCTGATTTTAAAGAGCCTAGAAAAATATTACAGGAACTTGGACGTGACGGTTTCGGTGCTATGATGGATAGGTTTTATGATATAGTTGTAGAGAGTGACATAGCAAATTTCTTTCCTCAAGATAAAGATATGCTTGATAAGGTCAAAAAACACAATACTAAGTTTTTTGTGGAAGCATGCGGCGGTGAAAAAGAGTACACACAAGAGGTAGGTCATATAATATGGTAGAGATGCACAAACCTTTTTCAATACCTGAAAAAGCTAGAGTAGAATGGCTTGGATGTATGAGAGAGTTACTTGAAGAACTAAATATAAGTGACGAAGCAAAACAAGAGTTTTGGGATTATTGTGAGGTATTTTCAAAACATATGGTAAACAAATCTACAAATTTAGAAGCACATATGTCATTGGCAGATCATAGATGAAAGCAGAACTTAGCAAAAAAATCGCAAAGCTTGTTGGTAAAACAAATGCACACTACGGTCTTATACAAGAGGGTGATAAGGTACTTGTTGGATTTAGTGGGGGTAAAGACTCTACTATGTTGATTCATACTCTTAAACACTTACAGCGTGTTGCACCGTTTGATTTTGAATTTAAAGCCGTAACGATAACATACGGTATGGGTGAGAGAGTAGAATTTCTTAGTGAGCATTGTAAACAATACGGTATAGATCATATGATAGTAGATACCAAGATTTTTGACCTTTCAAAAGAAAAGATTAGAAAAAATAGCTCGTTTTGTTCCTTTTTTTCAAGGATGAGAAGAGGGTATTTATACACTACGGCTCAAGAACTAGGATACAATAAACTAGCTCTAGGTCATCACCTTGATGATGCTATGGAGTCTTTTTTTATGAACTTCTTTTATAACGGTGCTATGAGAAGTATGCCACCTATTTATAAAGCTGAAAATGGGTTGCATGTCATAAGACCATTGATATTTTGTCGTGAAAAACAGCTTGACGCTTTTGCAAAAACAAACGGTTTTAACGTAATAGGCGATGAAGCTTGTCCTGCTATGAGGTTTGATATAAAAATGCCACACGCTAGAGAACATACAAAAAAACTTCTTGCTGAGTTGGAAGAAGAAAATCCAGAGATTTTCGTATCTATGAAAAGTGCATTTGAAAATATCCATGATAGTACGTTTTTTGATAAGGATAGATTTAAGATTTAGGGAGTAGTGGCAGAGATTGTTTTGTTACTTTATCGGCAAACTAAAATTAAATAGATTATATCAAAGTAGATGCTAGATTGTAGTATAATTGAACTACCGAGAAATAATCGGTAGTTCAATCTTATAATTTAATATCATTATTATTAGGTGATGTTCTTTTTGCTATATATCTAAGCAAGAATAAAAACAAAATTACCCCTGAAAATACCAAGATATGAAAGTTGGTAGGGCTATTAAATAATGCATCGAAAGAGTCTAGTTCTTCCTTGTTTATTTTAACAACATTCAAAATAAACTCTCTAAGAGCTAGGATGATAAAGACATCTATAAGTATCCCTATTTTTACTCTGTGTTCTCTTATAAAACTCATTACCGCTCTTACTATTTCAAGAAATATTATAAAGTAAAGCATATAAATTATAAATTCAAGTAAAGAGTCGGTAGCTAAAGCAAAAGCAAATAAAACGGATGCAATTATAAGTTCAATATAAAATTTATCTTGAACGAATTTTGCAAAAATTGTTGAAATTTCTTTATTTGACATGGTTACCTCCTTATAAAATTGTAATATTATATCAAAAAAACATTACGTTAAAGTAATATTGCGTAAGCTAGTTTTAATATTTAAAGATTATAATAACTTAATTTATAATAAACAAGGAAATAATTTGCAGATATTGATTGTAGGCGGTGGTATCAGTGCTTCGTATTTGGCTAGTAATATACTCGCCAAAAGTCAAGATGTTCAGATTACTATACTTAGTGATGAACAGTATCTGCCTTATGATAGGATACATTTATGCTCAATAATATCCTGTGAAAAAAACGAAAATGAACTCAAACTTGATATTCCTTCCGTTGTAGATATAAAACTAAATGAAAAAGTGGTATCCGTAAATATCGAGTCGAAAACCGTAAATACAACAAATAATATATATTCATATGATAAATTAATCATTGCTACAGGCTCTCGCCCAAAAAGTATATTCAAAGATAATTTTTCAAATGTGGTTACTTTTAGAAGTATTGGAGATAGTAGAAAAATAGCTGGGGGGGATTGGAAATAAAAATGTAGTGATTTTCGGCTCGGGTCCTATAGGACTGGAAATACTTGACGTACTAAAGTTTATGAAAGAACCGAAACATATATATTTGATATGTAGGGGCAAAAATCTATATTCAAAGGATTTAGCACCTGATTTGGTGGATTTTATACATAAAACTTATTCAGGCGGTAAGATAACTATTAGCTTTGATGACGAGATAGTAGGTTATGATACAGATTATAAAGAGATAGCTACTATCAAGATGAGAAATCACGTCATAAAAAATCCTTTTATAATCCAAGGTGTAGGAATAGAGCCTAATATAGAGTTTGCTAGAAAAACTTTGGAAACCTCTAATGGGATTTTGGCAGATGATGATATGCAAACAAGTGCCAAAGATGTTTATTGCGTAGGTGAGGCAAGTGAGCTAAGGCAGAGTGGATTTATAGCTAGGCGTGTAAAAGAGTGTACTTTGGAAGCCAATGTAGCTATTGCTTCGATATTCGGTGAAACGGCAAGATTTGAGGTCGATATAAGTATAGAAACTTTGAAGGTAAAAGATTTTGAACTCACCGATATAGGAAGCGTTGGTTATAAGGCTGATAGTTCTAATGAAACTATGATAGTCAAACAAAAAGATAGTTTATCCCAGTTCGTGATAAATCAATCGGGTGAGCTTGTAAAGTTTATAGGTATAAATGTAAATCTTGATTTTAGCTATATCAAAAATGTTATCAAGTCTAAGAAAAAATTTGATTTGGCCGATATTTTACAAAACTCAAAAGACGATAAGCTTGTGTGTAGTTGTACTAATATGTACAAAAACGATTTGATTAAACTTATACAAGAAAATGAAGTGACGGATTTTGGTGATTTGGGTAATTATACTCAAACAGGAAGAGTTTGCGGAAGATGTAAACAAGATGTTTTTGAGATAGTTAAAACTTACGCTGCAAAAGAAAAAACATCAACACCTAAAATAGACAAAAAACTAGAACTAGCAAAAAAACGGATAGAAAAATTTAATGCTTTACACCCTCAAAACAAAATAGATATTGAGAGTTTTAATAAGGCACTAGACGGGTTTGAACTTAAAAAAGAGTATAACAAATGGATTTCGATGCTAACAGCCAATCTAAGACTCCATCCATCCTTTGAAAGTACCGTATCGAAAAGGATAAAAAATCTAAATAAAATACCTGTTATTTGGCTTGAACTTGCAGATTGTAGCGGTAATAGCGAGAGTTTTATAAAATCAAATTCACCTACGGTTAGTGAGCTTATTTTGGATTATATTTCGTTGGATTATCATGAGCTTTTGATGTATAGTAGCGGTGATGATAGTGAAAGTTATCTTGACGAGGTTATCAAAAAATATAAAAAAAGAATATATTTTGATAGTAGAAGGTGCAGTTCCTATGGGGCTTGACGGGAAGTTTTTGAGGATAGGAAGACACGGTGAGAGTGGGCTTGAACTTTTGAAAAGATGTGCAAATGATGCAAAAGCTGTACTTAGTGTGGGAAGCTGTGCTTATGACGGCGGTGTTGTGGCTATAGATCTGAATCCTACCGGAGCAGTTGGGGTAAGTGAAGCTTTGCAGCGAGATGACATCATAAATCTACCTGGATGCCCTACAAATCCTATCAATATAGTCGGTACTTTGGTCTATTTTCTTATGTTTGAGGAGTTGCCTGAGCTAGATGCCCAAAATAGACCTCTTTGGGCTTATAGGTATAGAGTTCATGATAACTGCGAAAGAAGAGGGCATTATGAACTAGGTGAGTTTGTGACTGAGTGGGGAGATGAAGGTGCTAAAAAAGGGTGGTGCTTGTTTAAAATGGGTTGCAAAGGACCTTATGCCGACCTTAACTGTTCTTTGATGAAATTCAATGACGGCTCAAATTGGCCGGTACAAGCAGGTCACGGGTGTTTTGCGTGTGGACAAGGTAAGATAGCTTTTGAACTGTATGCAAACCAAAGAGAACTACCTACGGCGGAAGGACAAAAGTGAAGAAGATAATAATAGACCCGATAACTAGAATAGAAGGACATTTGAGGATAGAGGTAGAACTAGACGATACAAACACCGTAACAAATGCTAATGTAAGCGGTACTATGTTTCGCGGTATAGAGATATTATTACAAAATAGGAAGCCTATAGATGCACCGCTGATAGCTCAAAGAATATGCGGAGTATGTACAAATGTACATTATCGTGCCTCCATGAGTGCCGTGGAGGATATGTACGGTGTAGGAATACCTACAAATGCAAAAATAATAAGAGACCTTGTAGCTCTTAGTTTGTTTGTTCAAGACCATATAGTACACTATTATCATCTTCATTCACTTGATTTTGTAGATATAAGTAGTGCGTTAAAAGCAAATGTACAAAAAGCAAATGAAGAGGCATTTTTGTATTGTGATAATCCGTATAGAAACTCAATTTCTCATCTTGAAGCCATAAAAGAAAAACTCAATACTTTCGTAAGTGCCGGAAGACTTGGGATATTTGCCAAAAACTATTCAAATCACGGTGCATATAAGTTTAATAGTGAACAAAATCTTATTCATATGTCCCATTATTTTGAAGCATTGAGGATACAAAAAGAACTAGGCAAAGCAATAGCGATATTCGGAGGTAAAACACCACACCCGCAATATATGGTACTTGGCGGTGTGACATGTGTGGCTGATATGTTAAATCCACAGAGGATAAATGACTTTTTGTTTATTATAAGAGATGTAAACGACTTTATAAATAGAGCTTATATGCCTGATATGAAGATGCTTTGTCATGCTTACAAAGATGATATAAAAGCAAAAGCAGGATATGGACTAGGTAATTTTATGTGTGTAGGCGGATACAGTTTCGGTGAGAAGTCTAGATTGTTTGAAACAGGTGTGATAAAAGGCTTTGATTTGCAAAACGTAGAAAGTTTTGATGAAACAAAGATAACCGAAGAGGTTACCCATAGTTGGTATAAAGGGGAGAAACAAAAGCCTTTAGAAACTACGACCGATATAAATTATACCATTTAAAATAATAAACATAATATAATTAAGCCACAATCTGTTACA
>DYJR01000038.1 GCA_020723015.1 Arcobacter nitrofigilis | reverse complement strand
ACCATCGACCCCCTCATTAAAAGTGAGATGCTCTACCGGCTGAGCTAACAAGTCAATCAAATTGGAGTGGAATTATACTCATTTTTTTCTTATTTGTCAAGGCAATTTTGAACAAATTTAGAAATTTTCTGCAAACTTGTGTAGGTTGCTTGTTTTTGTACTTCTATTCTGCTACCTTTGAAGTGATATGTGTGTACATCAAAAAAGCCCTTGTTGTCGGCTATTCCTATTACTACCATACCTACGGGCTTGGTTTGTGTCCCACCTGTCGGACCGGCAACACCGCTTACGGCTATGGCATAATTTGCGTTAAATTTCTTCAAAACGCCCTTTAACATTTCACCTACTACCTCATGGCTGACAACCCCGTATTTTATCATCGTATCTTTATTGACACCTAGTTCTTGTTCTTTGATATGGTTTGCATAAGTTATTATTCCGCCGTGAAATATATCACTACTTCCGCTAATAGATGTTATTTTTGAAGCTATCATTCCACCTGTACAGCTTTCTGCGGTAGTAATAGTATGTTTTAGTACTCTTAAATTGTTTTGAAACTTTATCATATCTTTTTGAGTAAATACAATTTCCATTTGTTAACCTTTTGCTAATTTACTTTTTTGTATAATGTATCCTAAATTTTTACTAAAAGGTATTATATACTATGTTAGATTATAAAGAAACGATACTTTTACCGAAGACGGATTTCCCTATGAGAGGGAATCTTCCTCAAAACGAACCTGTTAGATACAAATCTTGGTCACAAAACCAAATGTATCAAAAAATGGTTAAAAACAGAGCAAATGCAAAAGATAGCTTTACGTTACACGACGGTCCTCCTTATGCAAACGGTCATATACATATAGGACATGCACTGAATAAAATATTAAAAGATATAATCGTCAAATATCATTATTTCGACGGTAAGTCTGTTAGATTTACTCCTGGATGGGATTGTCACGGTCTTCCGATAGAACAAAAGGTTGAAGAAAAAATAGGCGGTCAAAAGAAAAAAGAACTTCCTAAATCAAAGATTAGAGAGCTTTGCCGTGCACATGCTAGTAGCTTCGTATCTATCCAAAGGGATGAGTTTATCTCTCTTGGTATTTTGGCTGATTGGGAGAAACCTTATCTTACGATGGATTTCAAATTTGAAGCAAATATATATAGAGAGCTTTGCAATATCGCAAAACAAGGTTTATTGATACAAAGAAGCAAACCGGTATATTGGTCATGGGCTGCTGAAACGGCATTGGCTGAAGCTGAAGTTGAATATGAAGATAAAATATCCCCTTCTATATATGTGGCGTTTAAGCTCAAAGATGCAAACGAGAGCATTATCATCTGGACTACGACACCTTGGACTTTACCTGCAAATACGGGTATAGCACTAAATCCCGATATAGAATATGTGGTTACTACCGATGGATATATAGTTGCCCTTGATTTATTTGAAAACCTAAAAAAAGAAGAAGTAGTAAAAGGTGAAATAGCATCTAAAATCGACCCAAAAACTCTGGAAAATAAACTTGCTATCAACCCTTTAAACGGTAGAGATTCAAGAATAGTTTTGGGTGAACACGTAACAACTACGACAGGTTCAGGAGCGGTTCATACGGCTCCGGGTCACGGTGAAGACGACTACAAAGTAGGGCTTGTTTACGGACTTGACGTAATTATGCCTGTAGGAAGTAACGGATGTTATGATGAGACTATTACAAGAATGAATCTTATACCAAACGGTGAAGAGTTTGTCGGTGTAAACGTATTTAAAGCAAATGATAGAATTTTGGAGCTTTTGGGTGATGCGCTACTTAAAAAAACAGATATAAAACACTCTTATCCACATTGTTGGAGAACTCACAAACCCGTAATATTTAGAGCTACGAAACAATGGTTTATTGCAGTTGATAAAGAGTACGGACAAGGAAATACTCTAAGAGAAAATGCACTAAAAGCTATAAAAAATGTTAAATTTTATCCGTCTTGGGGTGAAAATAGACTAGGAACTATGCTTGAAAATAGACCTGATTGGTGTATAAGCAGACAAAGAGATTGGGGTGTACCTATAGCGTTTTTTAGAAATAAAAAAACAGATGAGATAATATTTGATGAAAAAGTATTGAACTTCGTATCTATGATATTTGAACAAAAAGGGTGCGATGCTTGGTATGATTTGAGTATAGAAGAGTTACTTTACCCTGGAAGTGGATTGAATCCGCAAGATTTAGAAAAAACTATGGATATTCTTGATGTTTGGTTTGATAGCGGAAGTACACAATATGCAGTGCTTCAAAGTAGAAACTATGATGCCGGAAATTATCCGGCAGATATGTATCTTGAGGGAAGCGACCAACACAGAGGATGGTTCCAAAGCTCGTTACTAACAAGTTTGAGTGCTAGAGAAATCGCACCTTATAAAGCCGTACTTACACATGGTTTCACCGTAGATGAAAAGGGTGAAAAAATGTCAAAATCAAAAGGGAACGTTGTAGTTCCTGCCGATGTATTGAAAAAATACGGTAGTGAAATCTTAAGACTATGGGTTGCTATGAGTGATTATCAAGGGGATTTAAGAATCAGTGATAATATCCTAAACCAAATAGCCGAACAATATAGAAAAATAAGAAATACTGCAAGATTTTTGTTTGCAAATATTGACAGTCTTGAAAAGCTTGTAGATACGAAAGATATGGGAGTTCTTGACCTTTGGATATTAAGTAAAGCCAAAAAAGTATTCGATGAGATAAATGAAAGCTTTGCGAATTACGACTTTTCACGTGGGTTAAATAGACTTAACAACTTCTTGGTAGTTGATTTGAGTGGTGTATATCTTGACGTATGTAAGGATAGATTGTATTGTGACGGTAAATACGATTTACATAGAACATCATCTCAAAGTGCGATGGCTATGATAACAAAGGCACTTTTAAGCGTTATGGCTCCTATACTTACATATACTGCCGATGAGTTGCTAGACTTCGCACCTAGTATAATAAAAGGTGATTGTAACGATATATTTGATTATGAAAAATATACGCTACCAGATGTAAGCTCTGCTTTGAATGAGGCTCATTTGATAAAAGCAAGAACCAAATTCTCTGAAGTGATAGATGGCTTGAAAAAAGAAAAAATTATAGGAAATACACTGGAAGTAGTGCTTTATACGGATAGTGAAGATGTACTAAGCTTACCTAAAGTAGAGGCTGAGGATTGGTTTATAGTAAGTGGAATATCTAAGGATAAATCAAGCCAACTTTTAGCAAAATTCGAGGTTGACGGTAAAAACTTCGAGATATTCAAATCAGAGTTACATAAATGTCCAAGATGTTGGAAATATAAAGGTAACAACGAAGGTGATATTTGTGACAGATGTGACGATGTAGTAAAAGGGCTAAACTAAATGTTTGGTGAACCCGTTACGTTAACAATTATATTTCAAACTATAGGGGTTATAATAGGTTTAACCGCTATAGGATTTTTTTTAGTAAAAAGGAAAAGTAAATAATGATTCCATTTAGCGATGAAGATTTAAAAGAGCCCGTATCAAAGATAGTAAACGACAAAATATCTCCTATGTTGGCACGTGACGGCGGTGCTATTAAACTGATAGGTATAAAAGATGCAAAAATTTACGTTCAACTTCAAGGTGCTTGTGTAGGTTGTAGTGCTAGTGGAAGTACGTTGAAGTTTATTGTAGAAAAAGAATTAAGAACTTGGATTCATCCTGAATTAGAAATAGTGAACGTACTAGCTGGAGAAGAGGAAAAATATGGTTTTAACTAATAGTGATTTAAAAATATTGGAACTTGCCAACTCATTATATGCGAGTCGTAAATATCTTAAAGCTATGCAAAAATATAGTGAATTGGTATCAAAATATCCGGATAACGAAGAATTTAAACTATATATATTGTTGTGTGATATAGCAACTGAAAATGAAGAAAAATCAAATATGTTTTACGACTATTTTAGCGTGGCTAAAATCGAGAACTTGGATAGTGCTATAGAATACGTCAAAGGCATGATCAAAGCTTATGACGGTGACGTGGAAGAGATTACAAAGCTTTTACACGAAATATCTTCTATGGCGGTTGAATCATTAGATGCTATCGACTATAAAGATTTTTTGGAGCTTGTCCAATCAAGGGGCAATTTCAAAGAGGCATTTGAAGATATAATGTTTAGTACAAAAGTTGCGATTACATCTAAGGATGATTTTTTTGATTTTGTAAATAAACTTATAGAAAATGATTTTGAAACTTCTGCATATAACTATCTTGACGGATTTAACGAGTATTTTTCTTATGATAGCAAAATACAAGAACTTTATAAAAAACTAGAAGAGAAACAAAGTGTTAATAACAACAAACAATAAAACCTTTACGGATAATTCAAAGGAAGCAAACAAAGATACGATTTTTGTTTGTAACTCTTTAAACGAAAAGTTTATAGAGAATGCAAAAGATAACGGTTGTGAGAGTTTTATCAAAGATAGCGAACTTGGTGAGTATTTTGATTTTAGTTCAATACAAATAGTAGGAGTAACCGGAACAAACGGCAAAACCACTACTACTGCTGCGATTTATTCAATATTACTTGATTTGGGATATAAGGTTGCACTGCAAGGTACCAGAGGGTTTTTTATCAATGATGAAAAAATGGAAAACTACTCACTTACGACACCTATGCAACTTGATATATTTTCTCATATTCAAAAGGCTATCGAAAAAGGGTGTCAGTTTTTCGTAATGGAGGTAAGCTCCCATGCAATAGCCCAAAACAGAATAGCAGGGCTTAAATTTGCACTGAAAGTGCATACAAATATTACAAGAGACCATCTTGATTTTCATAAGACTATAGAAGAGTACATAAACGTAAAAAATAGCTTTTTTACGGACGAATCTATGAAGCTTGTAAATAAAGACGACAAACTTATAAAATACAATATCAAAAATTGTTTCTCTTACGGGCTTGAAAATCCATCTACGTATAAAGTAAGTGCTTATAGTTTACAAAACGGTATTCATGTAATGCTTGATAACTTCCAAAACAAATGTGCTTATTCTGCTAGCTTGATGGGGATATTTAATATTTACAATTTAACGGCTGCAGTAGCAAGTGTACATCTTCTTACAAAACGTGATTTGAACGAAATATGTGAAGCCGTAGAGAATTTCGGTGGTGTAAGCGGAAGAATGGAGATAGCTTCAACAGAGCCTTTGGTAATCATAGATTTTGCCCATACTCCTGATGGAATGGAAGAGGTTTTTAAAAGCTTTCCAAATAAAGATATTATTACCGTTTTCGGTGCAGGCGGTAATCGCGATAGAGAAAAAAGACCTTTGATGGGTAAGGTTGCAAGTAAGTATTGTAAACAGATTATTATAACATCAGATAACCCTAGATTTGAAGACCCTGATATGATAATAGAAGATATTTTGGCGGGAATTCAAGATAAATCTAACGTAATTGTAGAAATAAATAGAAAAGAGGCTATCAAAAAAGCTTTGGAATTGTATAAAAAAGATACAGTTATTTTGATATTAGGCAAGGGTGATGAGGAATATCAGATAATTTATGATAAAAAACTACCATTCAAGGATTACAATATAGTAAAAGAACTACTATAATACTTACAATTTTGTAAGTTAATTACAAAATATGTCTTACTAAATATACATTTATACTCTTAATTGTAAAAATATGTTATAATTTCATAATTTTGTAAAATTAAGGAGTATAAATGCCATACGTTAAAGAAGTTTTTGATTATCTTATCAGAACAAGTCCGGCTCAAACAGAGTTTTATCAAGCTGTAAAAGAAGTATTAGAGTCTATTAGACCTTTACTTGACAAATATCCAAAATATAGACAACATAAAATTATAGAAAGAATAGTAGAACCTGAAAGACAAATTTTATTCAGAGTAAACTGGGTAGATGATAATGGCATTATTCAAGTAAATAAAGGTTTTAGAATAGAGTTCAATTCAGCTCTTGGACCATACAAAGGTGGACTTAGATTTCATCCAAGCGTAAATGCGGGTGTTATCAAATTTCTAGGTTTTGAGCAGATTTTCAAAAATGCTTTAACTGGTCTTCAAATCGGTGGTGGAAAAGGTGGAAGTGATTTCAACCCTAAAGGTAGATCAGACAATGAAATTATGAGATTTTGCCAAGCGTTTATGAGTGAGTTGTATAGACATATAGGTGCTCATACAGACGTTCCTGCCGGAGATATAGGTGTCGGTGGAAGAGAAATCGGATATATGTTCGGTATGTACAAAAAACTAGCAAACAGATATGACGGTGTATTAACAGGTAAATCACTTAAATGGGGTGGTTCTTTGGCTAGAACTGAAGCTACAGGATACG
Source organism: Arcobacter nitrofigilis (assembly GCA_020723015.1). Lineage (GTDB taxonomy): Bacteria > Campylobacterota > Campylobacteria > Campylobacterales > Arcobacteraceae > UBA6211. Next base: position 8,153 of record DYJR01000038.1, on the reverse strand, counting down.
GTGCAGTTTATTTTGCTAAGTATATGCTTGAAGATAGAGGTGAAACTCTTGAAGGTAAAAGATGTGTAGTATCCGGAAGCGGAAACGTATCTATTTATACTATTGAAAAACTTTACCAATTAGGTGCGATACCTGTAACTTGTAGCGATTCAAACGGTATGATTTATGATGAAAACGGTATTGATTTAGAGTTACTAAAAGAGCTTAAAGAGCAAAAAAGGGTAAGATTAAGTGAGTATACTACTTATAAACCTATGGCAAAATATACTCCTGTAGAAGAATATCCTGAAGGTACAAACGGTGTTTATTCAATTCCTTGTTTTGCGGCATTCCCAAGTGCAACACAAAATGAACTAAATGAAAAAGATGCTAAAAACTTACTTGCAAACGGTTGTATCTGTGTAAGTGAAGGTGCAAATATGCCTTCTACTCCGGAAGCTGTTGATTTATTTATCGAAGCAAAAATCTGCTATGGACCGAGTAAAGCTGCAAATGCCGGCGGTGTTGCTACAAGTCAACTTGAAATGCAACAAAATGCTTCTATGTGTAGCTGGACTTTTGAAGAAGTTGATGCAAAACTAGTTCAAATTATGAAAAACATTTATGTAAGTGCTAGTACGACTGCAGCAGAGTTCGGTGAACCTACAAACTTAGTACTTGGTGCTAATATTGCAGGATTTAGAAAAGTTGCCGATGCTATGATAGAGCAAGGGCTTGTGTAATTGGTAATTGTCCTCGGGCTTTTTTAAAGCCCTGCGGGATTTTTCCAGTGGGGATTTGCCTACGGCTACATTGCTAACGCTACATGGTAATTGGTAATATGGTAACAATTCTTACTAATACACTAATATACCAATTACTAATACCGAATATACTTTTGTAACTTTTCGTAGCTTATACAAACTTTTAGAAATCCACGTTTTTGACTATAAATACTATAATTTATCCAAACTTAATATAAATTTTATTACAATTCGGACAAAAAATATCTTATTTAAAAAAGATTAAAAAGGATTGAAAAAATGATGCCGCAATTTCCGCAACCGACATTTTATATATTTAAATGTGAACAAAGTACACCTCCTGGGATGCCAAAACCAAGCTGTGTAAACGCAAATACGCAAGAGCTTTTTGGATATATGGCTCAAGGGCTTATGCAAAGAGGTATAATGGGACCTGTTCAACCGATAAGAACCAGCTGTCTTGGAAGATGTCAAATGGGACCTGTTATGTTAGTTGAGCCGGGACATTTTATGTATGTGGGATTAACTAAGGAAAAAATTGATAAAATATTAGACGAACATATTGTTGGCGGTAAGCCGGTGGAAGAGTTTTTGATTCCAGAGCAATTTTGGGGCGAACCAATTCAATTAAACAAATAAAGAGGTGTATATGACTTTTGATATGTTGTATAGTAAGATTCATAGAGCTACCGTGACGGATGCAAACCTAAATTATGTAGGTTCTATTACAATAGATGAAGAATTACTTGAAGCTTCAAAATTAAGAGTAGGGCAAAAAGTAGAGATTTTGGATATCAATAACGGTGAAAGATTTTCTACTTACGTAATAAAAGGTCCAAGAGGTAAAAGAGATATGTGCTTAAACGGTGCAGCTGCACGTAAAGTACAAATAGGAGATAAAATAATCGTTGTAGCTTACGGTACATACGATGAAAAAGAGCTTGAAAACTATAAACCTATAGTTGTTCATGTTGACGATAACAACAATATTTTAGAAGTTGTTGATTATATATAGGGGTTTATGGTGTTTGAAGGTATTGATTTAAGCAAAATAAATCTAAACGAAATTATGAGTCAAGCTCAGGCTATGGCTGATAAAGTAAAAGCAGAAAATGAGGGTAAAGTATTCACTTCAAAAAGCGGTGGCGGTATGGTAGAAATATCAATCAACGGCAATAATGAAGTTATAGACCTTCAAATAGACGATAGTTTGTTAGAAGATAAAGACTCTTTACAAATATTACTTATAAGTGCTTTTAACGATTGTTTGCATCAAGCGGACAATAACAAAAAAATGATGGCAATGAACATGATGGGTGGTTTTAACCCGTTTGGTTCTAAATAGTCTAAATGAAATCTTTATTAAATGAGTTTGAGGGATTTTTAACATTTAATATTCCTACTTCAAACTCATTCCATCCAAACTTTGAAAGAGCTTTGCAAGATATGCTTCTTGCGGGTGGCAAACGTTTCCGCCCGATGCTTATTTTAAGTGTTATAAAATCATTAAATCCAATGCTTATAAAAAACGGTATGTATGTTGCTTTGGCTGTAGAGCTTTTACATACTTATTCTTTGATACACGATGATTTACCTGCTATGGATAATGCGGATTTAAGACGTGGGCATCCTACATTACATAAATCTTTTGATGAGGTTACGGCTATACTAGTGGGTGATGCATTAAATACCCATGCTTTTAACGTGATAGCAAATGCACCGCTTTGTAGTGACGTTAAAGTAGAGCTTATTAAAATTTTATCAAATGACGGTGGAATAGACGGAATGATAATAGGTCAGGCGATAGATTGTTTTTTTGAGAAAACAAAAATATCTATTGATGAGCTAAAGTTTTTGCATATTCATAAAACAGGTAAGCTTATAGCTGCGAGTTTGAAAATGGGTGGCGTTACGTGCGGTGCTTCAAAAGAATTATGCGATAAGCTTTATGAATTCGGTATCAAAATAGGGCTTTTATTTCAAATTCAAGATGATATTTTGGATGTCTTAGAGGATGATGAAAAAGCTGGAAAAACTACAAATAACGATACTTTTAAAAACTCTTTTGTAAATCTTTTGGGATTACAAGAGGCTATAAAACAAGCTGATGATTTGGCAAATAGTTGCAAAAACGAACTTAACGACTTTGATGAAAAATTAAAATTTAATCTTACATTACTTCTTGATTCGTATTTTTTTAGACACAAAATTTGAGTTAAAAATTGAGTCTTTTTAACTCAAATATCTTGACAAAACATTAAAAATCTATTATAATTTTAGCACTCATTTTATGTGAGTGCTAACAGTAAATTTAAACTTTATACAAGGAGACATAAGATGAAATTTCAACCATTAGGTGAAAGAGTATTAGTACAAAGAGTAGAAGAAGAGAAAAAAACTGCAAGCGGTATTATAATACCTGATAATGCAAAAGAAAAACCTCAAAGAGGTGAAGTAAAAGCAGTAAGTGCAAAAGTAGAAAATATATCGGTTGGTGATACCGTAGTGTTCGGTAAATACGGCGGTACTGAAATATCAATAGACGGCACTGATTATTTGGTGTTAGACCAAAAAGATATTTTAGGTATTTTGAAATAAAGAAGCTAATGAGCTTATGAGTGCTAAGGTACTAAGTAAGATTAAAATCAGAAATTTAAATTATATAAAAAACTAAGGAGAACTAAAATGGCATACATCGCTTTAGCGATTTATCCAGTTTCCTATAAGTATGCTAAATAAGTGTACTTCAAATTAAATTAAAATAAACAAATTAAGGAGAACTAAAATGGCAAAAGAAATAATGTTTAGTGATAATGCAAGAAACAAACTTTTTAAAGGTGTTGAGAAATTAGCTGATGTAGTAAAAGTTACAATGGGACCAAGAGGTAGAAACGTATTACTACAAAAAAGTTTCGGTAGTCCGGCTATAACAAAAGACGGTGTAAGTGTAGCTAGAGAGATAGAACTTCCTGATGCTATTGAAAATATGGGTGCTCAACTTGTAAAAGAGGTTGCTAGTAAAACAGCTGACCAAGCAGGTGACGGTACTACTACTGCTACCGTTTTAGCTTATTCTATAGTAAAAGAGGGTCTTAGAAACGTAACTGCCGGAGCTAATCCGATAGAGATAAAAAGAGGTATGGATAAAGCTTGTGATGCAATAGTAAATGAGCTTAAAAATATGTCTAAAAAAGTAGAAACAAAAGAGCAAATTGCTCAAGTTGCTACAATATCTGCAAATAGTGATACAACTATCGGAAATATGATAGCTGAAGCTATGGAAAAAGTGGGTAAAGACGGTGTTATAACCGTAGAAGAGGCAAAAGGTATCAACGATGAGTTAAACGTGGTTGAGGGTATGCAGTTTGATAGAGGTTATTTATCACCGTATTTTGTAACAAATACAGAGAAAATGGTAGCTGAACTTGATAATCCGTTTATCTTATTGTATGACAAAAAAATTACTAACTTAAAAGATATGTTACCGATACTGGAAGCAGTAAATAGAAGCGGAAGACCACTTTTAATAATTGCTGAAGATGTAGAGGGTGAAGCTCTTGCTACGCTAGTAGTAAATAGATTAAGAGGTAGTTTAAATATAGCTGCCGTTAAAGCTCCTGGATTTGGTGATAGAAGAAAAGCTATGTTACAAGATATAGCAATACTAACAGGTGGAACACTTGTAAGTGAAGAGCTTGGTATGACGCTAGAGGGTGCTACCGTAGAAGTTCTTGGAACTGCTTCAAAAGTATTAATAGACAAAGATAATACTACGATAGTAAACGGTGCAGGTAAAAAAGCAGATGTAGAGGCTAGAGTAGGGCAAATCAAAGGTGAAATGAAAAACACTACAAGTGACTACGACAGAGAAAAACTACAAGAAAGACTTGCAAAATTAAGTGGCGGTGTAGCTGTTATCAAAGTAGGTGCTGCAACTGAAACCGAAATGAAAGAGAAAAAAGATAGAGTTGATGATGCACTAAGTGCTACAAGAGCTGCGGTTGAAGAGGGTATCGTAATAGGTGGCGGTGCTGCACTTATCAAAGCTGCATCAAAAGTATCACACGACCTTAAAGGTGATGAGCAAATAGGTGCTGATATTATCATAAGAGCCGTAACTGCTCCAATGAAACAAATAGCTATCAATGCAGGATTTGACGGTGGTGTAGTAGTAAATGAAGTATCAAAAGCTAAAGATGTAAATGTAGGATTCAATGCTGCAACAGGTGAGTATGTGGATATGTTTGCTGCCGGTATAGTTGACCCTGCAAAAGTTGAGAGAGTTGCTATCCAAAATGCCGTAAGTGTTGCTAGTTTGATACTTACTACAGAAGCAACGGTAAGTGATATAAAAGAGGCTAAATCAGCTCCTGCAATGCCTGACATGGGCGGAATGGGCGGAATGCCAGGCATGATGTGAGAAAAGGAAAAGTGAAAGCAAACTGCTTTGCTTTCACCCTTTTCGAACCGAACTTGTAGTGTGCATTTATGCACCACAAGTCGGAAACCTTAGTTTCGACAACTGCTTGTCGTTTTTAGGTTCGCAAGCCGATGCTCTTGTGTGAGTGAAACGAGCACGGGTATACGGCGGAGAGAACGCACCTGAAGTCGATGTGCTTTAGCACCGACGAAGGGCGGGAGAACCGAACTTTCTTATTCTATCTTTCATCAATCTAAATCTAATCTAAAATAGAAATAATAATCATTATGTTACAAATATGAGATAATAATTATAAAATCTTCGTATTTAATCCTAACTCTTACAAAAATTATACATATTATTGTATAATTCCTTTAAAACACAATTACGTTTCAAGGGTTATCTCGTATGATAAAAAGTCTATTTAAAACATCCAAAAAATATACCGCCGATGATTTGTTAAAAGAGTTATTGAAATTAACTTTTGTAGAATCAAAGGTAGATGAGGTTTTTCTAGTGGTGACAAAATAGATATAAACTGGCAAAATGAGAAAGGTGAGGGCTTCTTACACCTTTGTGCAGCTTCCAATCTTACGTAATCTATGCAATGGCTTATATCAAAAGGATGCAATATCGACTTGAAAACCAAAGATGGTTTGAGTCCCATATTTTATGCGGTAGAACATAATAGAAAAGAAGCCGTAGTACTCCTTATAAATAGTAAGGCGAATGTAGATATGACTAATAATCACCACAGAACGCCTCTTCAAGAAGCCGTAATCAGTGGTAGAAACAATGTTATTGACGTATTGATGAAAAGTTCCCATGAGCTTAATAATATAGATGAACACGGTCATAATCTAGTATTTGATGCTGTTTCAAACGGTACTAAAGATATTGTTGCAAAAGTAATCAAACATAAAGAAGTAGATTTAAATCAGATAGATAACGAAGGCAAATCTATACTTCATCAAAAAGCTGTTTTAAATAATAATGAATTAGCTATAGAGCTTATGGAAGCAGGTGCGAATCCTACTTTGAAAGATAACTACGGTAAAAACTTCTTATTTTATGCGGCAGCTCTTGGAATAGAGAGTGAGAGTATTATAGATACGGCACTAAAGCTAGGCTGTAATATCAATAGTAGAAGTAGCGACAATCAAACTATTATTATGGAGGTTTTATTAGCTTTTATGAAGCTTACTCCTCAAGAGGCAAAAAGGAGAGAATCTTTACTCAAAATGATTAAAAAGCTTATCCATGAAGAGATAGATTGAGTGCTATAGATAACAGTGGAGAAAATGCTTTGTTTATTACCGTGAGGGGTAAAGATTTAGAGAGTACCTCTATTTTGCTTGAAGAGAATCAAATAGATATTAATCATCAAAACAATCAAGGTTTAAGCGTTTTGGATATAGCCGTTTTAGAAGGGATAACCAATCTTGATATGATGTTGGTTTTGATGAAATACGGAGCAAATCCAAATCTAAAAGATAAAAACAATCAATCTATTATAGAAAAACTAATAGAGATAGTTTTACATTTACATAACGATAAAAAAATCAGTCACAAACTAGTCCCTTACATCAAGGAAAACGGTCAATATATGGTAGTATTAAAAGAGATATTACAAAATGCCAAAGTGGATTTAAAACAGTTGAATTCACAAGGCAAACCGTTGTTTTTTGATACTATTTTATATAAAAACGATAACTTATTTAAGTTATTAAAGCCTTTTAATTTAGATATAAATCAAAAAGATAGTGATGGGAATAATATTATTTACAATCTAATGAGAGTTGCCGATGATAAGTCAAGGTTTACCCACAAAGCATTTTTGGAAACTTTACAGATGCTGACCGTATTGGGTGCAGATGTAAATAGTCGCGATAGTTTCGGCGGTACTACCGTACATAAGGCGATATTAGATAAGTGCGAATATACGGTAAAAGTTCTACTTGAAGCCAAGGCCGATGTAAAAGCAGTTGAGCATAAAGGGCGTACTTTTATACATAATTGTGTATGGAAAGGTAAAGTAAAACATTTTAAATTAGTTCATTCTTATGATGATAATATTTTGAATAAGCCAGATAAATTTGGAATTTTACCTATCAACTACGCTGCTTTTATGGGGCAAAAGGAGCTTGTATTGGAGCTTATCAAAACAGGAGCTTATGTAAATAACACACATAAAAAAATTTAAAAATGATAGAGTTTATAACACAGTTTAAACATAATCTCGATAAGCTTATCTCTGATTTGGATAGTGATAACGATAAAAAGAATTTAAGAATACTAATAGATAATATGAAAAGTGAATTTGAACAAGTAGAGCAGTAATTTTAAGGCGGTGGTTAAACCGCCTTATTTATTTTATATTGATTACTATTATGGCTTCAGGTGTTATTGTTCTAAAAGAACAAGTTTGAAGTAAAAATAAATCTACGTTATCTTTTGTTTTACCTTCATATCCTACACATACGTCAAGACCGCTATAATATTCGAAATCTCCCCCTCTTTGAGAGATTACAAGTGCTTTGTCATCACCTATGTCGTTGTTGATAATAATAGAGCCTTTACCTAAAATATCGTCTATTCTAGACTTAAGGCTTTTACCGTCAAAACTCTCAGTCATAAGTTTTGCCATAGTCGTACTTGAAATAACTAAAGTAAAAGGACCGTCAACAAATGAAGCATTAAACATACCCATAGCTTTAGCTACGCTTACCATTATATCTTTCGGTGAAGTGGCACTTAACGTTTGAGTCTCCTTTGAAATCATACCGCCGATATTAGCATCTTTTAGACCGTTTAATATCATACCATTCTCAATTTTTGCGAAGTTATTCGCAGTTGCCGTAAAAGTAGAGTTATCAAAGTCCACTTTACCTCGTTTTAGCTCTTCTATTAACTCTTTTGAAACAGAAAAAGAGTGTTTAACCCAGATTATGCAATAGCCAAACCTTAACCTAAACCAAACTCCCATAAAA
>DYJR01000037.1 GCA_020723015.1 Arcobacter nitrofigilis | reverse complement strand
TTTTTCTTATTTCAAAGACAACTTAAAAAATTGCACTTCAGATTTAAATTTTGGTAATAATTTTTTGTCATTTTTTTCTTAATTTTCTCGTAAAGAATTCTGTGCTATGTCTTTTAAAGGTTTAATTAAATATCTTAATATCGTCTTTTTGCCGGTCAAAATATTTACGTTTGCAACCATACCTGGAAGTATAGGTGTACTATCATCAAAACCTAGTTGATTTGCTTCAACTTTGATAATATAAAATACATTACCCAGTTTATCTTCAGTGCTGTCAGGAGCTATGGATACTATTTTACCTTCTAGTAGTCCGTATCTCGAAAAGTCGTAAGCGGTTATCTCTATGAAAACTTTCTGACCGCTCCATATCTGAGCACGGTCTGAAGATTTTATTTTTGCTTCTATTACCAGTTTATCTTCTACAGGCGTGATTTCTGCTATATTATCACCAGGCTTTATAATACCGTTGATAGTATTAAAGTACAATTTATTTACTATACCGTTTACAGGACTTACTACAGCTTTTCTTTGCTCCCTATCTTGACTTGCTTTGTATTTTTCTTCTATTTGTTGCAAACTTAGTCTTACCTCAGAGAGTTGTTTTAGGTTTTTTGATAACATTTCGGAGTTTACGCTATCGACTTTTTTTTGCCCCTCTTTAACCTCTTGTTCCGCTATAGGAATACTGCTTCTAACCTCTTGAATTTCAGTCACTAACTTTTGTTTTTTACTAAGTTCTGCTAAATAGTTTTTTCTTGATACAACGTTTTTTTGTAATAAAGCTTCTTGAATCTCCATATTTTCATTTACTACTTTCAACTCAATTTCAAGATTTGAATACTTTGTGTGTAATTCGTTAAGACGAAGCTTTTTTTGTTCTAATTGATCTTGAGCTATACCTAATTGTCTTTGATGATTTGCATTTTCTTCCATATAAATTTTTAGTTCATTTTCTATGATATCACGTATGGTTGATTCAAATTCAAGGGGATATATAAGAGTTTTTTTATCAATCAAAGCTTCAAGTCTCATAGCCCTAGCACGTAATGCCATCATCTCTAACTCTTGAGATTTTAAATCTGCCATAAAATATTCGTTTCTAAGATTATATAGAACATCTCCTTGCTTTACGTTGTCTCCTTCTCTAACCAATATATCTGAAATAATACCACCCTCAAAATGTTGTAAAACTTTCGTTTGTCCCGATGGGATTACTTTCCCTTCACCTTTTACAACCTCATCAATTTCTGTAAAAGCTGCCCATATAAAAAATACGACCACAAAGGCTATCATAGGATAGACTACTAATCTATAGTTCCAATCTTCTTCTTGATAATAAAATTTCATTGTCTTCCTTGTGCAGGATTTTTTAGTGCATTTAGAACGGCATCTCTTGGACCATCAGCTACAATTTTGCCGTTATTGACCACCAAAATTCTATCTACTAGCTCCAAAGCAGCAAATCTATGTGTAATAAGTATCAAAGTTTTATCATCTATAATCTCTTTTAGACTATCCATCAATTTTTTCTCTAAGCCTACATCAAGCCCTGTAGTAGGTTCATCTAGTATCAAAATAGATGGGTCGTTAACTATCGCACGAGCAAGACCGACAAGATGCCTTTGTCCAACGCTTAGATTTGAGCCTCGTTCACCCACATTCATACCGTCACCCTGACCGCTTTTTTTTACAAGCTCTTCAAGTCCGGTCAAAGTAATAAGCTCCATCATACGCTCTTTACTAATAGGTTTTGATAACTCGATATTTTCTTTTAAGGTACCGTTAAATAAAAACGGCTCTTGTGTCATAACACCTATATTCTGCCTTATCTCTACCGGATGTATAGTAGAAATATCGTGATTATCTATAAAAATACTCCCTTTCGTAGGGTGTAAAAGTCCGGTAATTAGCTTCAATATAGTAGATTTTCCTGCACCTGTTTGCCCTATAATACCTATTTTTTCACCTGATTTAATTTTAAATGATATATTATCGACAGATGGATATTTTGAGTTTTTAAAATAATAGGTCACATTTTTAAACTCAATATTACCGTTTAATTTTCCAAGACCTATTTGGATATTTTTTTGATTTTCTAACGGTAAATGCCAAAAATCTCTTAGATTCATCAAAGAATCTTTAATCTCTTTAAACTTAATAACCATTGTTGATAGATTGATAACAGGTACCATAGCACGACTTGCAAGAGTAGTCACGGCAATAAGTCCACCTACGCTTAGCTCTTTATCTGCTATTTGAAATACACCCACAACCACCACCAAAATCGTAGTAAGCTGTATAATGGCTTGGGAAATATTTAAAGCAAACGCATTTACAGATTGAATTTTTACCTGTACGCCCTCTGCATAAGCTATCAGATTTCTCCAATTGAATAGTTTTGAAGATATTGCATTTGAAAGTTTTACCGTATCGCTCCCTTGAATAGACTCCACAAGATAGTTATGTTTTGAGTGCATATTGTCTAGGTGCTTTTTACTGAGTTCTGAAATAGGGATTTGTAATGCTATATTTATAAGTATAACTACTATAGAAATCAAAAATGGGACTAAGGCAACTGCAGGTGAAATCATATATATTACGATAAGTGCAAATACGAAAAAAGGGAAATCTATAATCTGAGCTACCGATTTAGTAGCAAAGAAATCTCTTACGGTTGCTAATTCTTTGAAAAGATTTGCTTTAGCACCAGTCATCATGGTATCATACTGAGCTTGGATACTCAATACCCTTTTCATCAAGTCTTCTTCCAAATACAAAGATAGTTTTTTACCTGTTTTATCTATAATATGGTTTCTTACGCTTTTAAACACTAGTTCAAAAACCAATACTATAATAAGCCCGCTACTCAAAACAAATAGTGTCTCATAGGCTTGATTAGGTACTACCCTATCATAAACTATCATTATAAACAAAGGTACAAAAAGGGCAAAAATATTGATAAAAAACGTCAATATCCCTACTTCCACGTAAGAACGCCAAAAAGACCGCACGGGTTTCCAAAACCAATCATTATTCACATCTTGGTCTAGTAACTCTTTTTTTGCTTCTTCTCTAAAGACCAAAATGGCTTTTTTATAGTTGTTTAACTCTTTTAAATCTGTTTCTATTTTTTTTTGATTTACGACATCATAAAGTTCTATTTTTTTATTTGCGATGTTTTTTTGGTATATAAAAGGATTTTCTTCATCATCTATGATAATACAAGGTAGAAAATAGTTCGGTATCTCAGAGACTTTTATCTCTTTGACCAAAGCTACTAAGCCGATTTGTTCGGAAACTATCGGTATCGAGTCTATATTAAATCCACTCTCTTTAATAGCATCAAAACTCAAAATAGTATCTATACTTACATCACCGTAATAAAAATCAAGTATATATTTGTATGTGAATAAAAGCCGATTATATTCTTGTGTTTGCAAAACTTACCTTATAAATTATTAACTAACCATTATTGTACCATATTTAATCTTGCTTATCAAATCCTCAAAAATTTTCGCCAAAGCTTCGACTTGAGAGATATTAGTCCGCTCATTTACCGAATGTATAGTATCGTTGATTACTCCAAATTCTACGGTATCCACACCGAACTCACCGAAAAATCTAGCATCACTAGTCCCACCTGCCGTACTTAGCTTTGTTTTGACACCGCACACCGTCTCTATAGAATCAGCCAATGTTTTTACTATCAAAGACTCTTTATTGGTCACAAAAGGTTTTGCACTTTGAGAGAGTTTCAAAGTAAAATCAAGCCCTTTGAATTTGTCGTTTATAAACTTTTCTATTTTTTGAATATCCGTTTTAGTTGAATTTCGCACGTTGAACATCATTTTAAGCTCAGCCGGAGTTACGTTTGTGACCTCCATACCTGCTCTCATATCGGTAATCACAAGCTTACTAGGGGCAAAATACTCATCCCCGCTATCAAGGTCAATCCCTGCAATTTGCGGCAATATAGGGGCTATCAACTCTACTGGATTTATACATTTGTTTGGATAAGCGGCATGTCCTTGTACACCTTTGAGCACAACCACACCGTTTATAGAACCTCGTCTGCCTACTTTGATAGCATCACCGAAAACCTCTTTACAAGTAGGCTCAGCCACTATTGCAAAATCAGGCAAGAAATTTATCTCTTTTAGGTGTTTTAGCATCTCTATAGTTCCGTATTTTGCATCACCCTCTTCATCGCTTGTAAGCAAAATAGAGATTATTCCGTCAAACGCTTTCGTATTTTTTACGGCATGACAAAAAGCAGCCACACCGCTTTTCATATCTTGCGTACCACGAGCTATTATAATATCATCTTTGATAATAGGCAAAAAAGGGTCACCTTCCCAACCGCTACCGGCAGGAACTACGTCTATATGCCCTGCAAAACAAAGATGCTTATCACTAGTACCGAATTTTTTGTAATAAAGCCTGTTTTTAACACCTTCCATATCAAGCTTGATACATTCAAAACCTTCCAAATAAGAGTCCAAAAAATCATAAGTACCTGCATCATCAGGTGTAACTGATTTGAATTTCAATAATTTTATAAATAGTTCCAATAGTGTCATTTTATCTCCATATTTAATAAATAACCAATACCTACAGCTATAAATTTGCAGCATAGCCACTCAATAATTATTAGTTATTCATTATTAGTTGTTAGTTAATATAATCTTCTCCTGCCCTATCCTATACAAAGCAAAATCATATTTTATAGGGTCATTTGCATCAAACTCTCTTAGTTTGTCCGTTATCAATAGGGCTGATTTCAAATCATAAGTATCCCTTGTAAGTAACCCTAGATTCTTTGAAACTTGAAAAGTATGAGTATCTAGGGGCAAAAGTAAATCTTTTTTATCCACCCTACTCCACAATCCCATATCAAGATTATCGCACCTTACCATCCACCTAAGAAACATATTCCATCTTTTATACGGAGCATTTCCTACCTCTTTGATAACTCCGTTTTTATCTCGCTTGAAAGGATTGCTGACCAAAAACGTAAATCCTTGGGACTTTAATCCCTCTGAATATTCGTAAATTTTTTGGATAAGATAGTCAATACCCTCCAAAACATCGTGATTTAGCCTATATTTTTCATAAAATAAATTTTCCAAAGAGTCTATTTGTTTCAATCTTCGCAAAGCGATAAAAAACCTCTTTATATCTTCACTATTTTGGAAGCGGTAATAAAAGCCCTCCAACTCTTTTGAGATTTTATCTTCATTTGCATCTAGCAACGAAAAATCCAAACTATCCAAAAACTCCACTATTTTAGATGCCTTACCATACGCAAAAGATGCACAAACCAAAGAGATATACTCATCTTGGTACTTTTTAGCTATCAAGAGCGGGTCAGGTCTGTCAAAACAAAGTTCACCTACACAGTTTCTGCTGTTTGATTCAATTTCAAGTAATTCTTTTATATTCATTTTGGTATTATACACAAATAATTCTTTGGAGTAATAAATGACTTTTGACGATTTAAAAAATTTAGTCCAAAATAGTAGATGTTATAGAGTGTTTGATGCTAACTTTTATGTATCTCATAAAGATTTGGTAGATTTGGTTGAACTAGCTAGAATTAGTTCAAGTGCTAGAAACACCCAACCTCTAAGATATAAAATAGTAGACAAAAACCCTCAAAAACTAGAAATCTTTACGCCTCTTAGATGGGCATCAAACCTTTCTTGGAATGGTCCTAGCATACACGAAATGCCATCAGCTTTTATAGTTGTATGTAAAGATACGAATCTTGAAGAATTTGCAGTCGTAGATGCAGGAATAGCTATGCAAAATATCATGCTAGGACTAAAAGCCAAAGGGCTTGACGGTTGTATGTTGGCTTCCATAGACAAACAAAAATATAAAGAAGTATTAGAACTTCCGCAAGATATCGAACCTATGTTTGCCGTAGCAATAGGTAAGGCAACACAAAAAATAGAGATGATTGAAAGTATAGATACTAAATATTATAGAAACGAAAACAAAGCACATATAGTCCCTAAATTACCGTTAAGTGAGGTTTTATTATGAATGATAAAGATATGAAATTAGCCGTTTTAATAGACGCGGATAATACGTCACACAGTGTTATTGCACCGCTACTAGATGAAATAGCGAAATTTGGAACTGCCAGCGTAAAAAGAATTTACGGCGACTGGACTGAAAATCAGCTCAGCGGATGGAAAGTTATTCTTCTGCAAAAATCTATTATCCCTATTCAACAATTTGCCTACACAACCGGTAAAAATTCAACAGATACAGCAATGATTATAGATGCAATGGATTTACTATACACAGGTAATTTTGACGGTTTTTGTCTAGTATCAAGCGATAGCGACTTTACAAGACTAGCATCAAGAATAAGAGAAAACGGACTTAAAGTTTATGGATTCGGAAGACAAAATACACCTATTTCATTTGTAAGTGCATGTGATAAATTCGTCTATACGGAAACTATATTAAAACATGCTATTCAAACAGAAACTGCCATGGTTTTAGAAGAGGTAGATACACAAAGCGGTGAAACTTGCACTTTAATGGATAAAGAACAATTAAAACAAGTTTTTTCAAAAATCGTTCAAGATTTGAGCGATGAAAGCGGTTGGGCTAGACTTGATAGCGTAGGAACTCAAATACACAAAGTAATGCCACATTTTGATGTAAGATGCTATGAATATGCTAAACTTAGCAAACTACTTAATTCACTGAATATTTTTGAGTTTAAGAAACGAAGAACAAAACAGCATAAGACCAAAGAACTCTTTATAAAAGTGCTTCCACACTAAACATTTTATACTAAAATTATACATTTCTTAATAAAAATACACCTTTATTATTGACTAGATTGCAACCTTTATGATACAATCTAGCCGATAATTTCATAGAATACAATATGGGGCGTTTTATTTGTTAACGGCACAAACATTTAATCTTCAAGAAGCAAAAACAATTTTTAGTAAATATTCTATCTTAATTGTTGAAGATGATTTGACTATTTTACAAAACTTCAAAGATACACTCAGCCATCTTTTTAAAAATGTTTATACTGCCGTAAACGGTGTTGAAGCATTGGAACTTTATAATCTTTATAGGGATGAACTCTCTATAATAATGGCAGACTACAATATGCCTTTGATGAACGGTCTTGATTTATTTACGGCAATCCGCACTGAAAATAGAAAAATTGCACTTATGTTAGTAACGGGAGATATGTCAAAGGAGATTTTTCTAAAAGCAATCAAAATCAAACTGGATGAATTCGCACTAAAACCTATACAATTTAAAACTCTTTTGGTTTTAATCTATCAAATTCTCTCAAAAATAGAACAAGACAAAGCCTTTCACAAACAAAAAAAAGATTTAGAAACTCTTTTCAAACTTCTAGGGCAACACAATCTTATTACTAAAGCAGATTTACAAGGCAATATAACCTATGCAAACGATATATTTTGTGAAGTTTCAGGATATACGAAAGAAGAAGTAATAGGACAACCTCATAGTATAGTAAGACACCCTGATATGAAAGAAACTGTTTTTAAACATATGTGGGAAACCATAACTTCAGGTGAAATTTGGAGGGGAAGGGTAAAAAACAAAGCAAAAACGGTTCATTTTATATAGTAAATGCTATGATAATGCCTATATTTGATAAAAATGGTACAATTCAAGAGTATATAAGCTCTCGTCATATAGTAACGGATGAAATAGAAGAAAATGAGAAATTTAACGAATTTAATAAGCACCTAAAGAAAAATGTAATTGATCTCAAATCACAAACCATAAAAGTCAAAAATGAACTTGAAAATAATTACCAAATCAAGCTTCAAACAGCTTTACAATTGGAATATCAAAAATTCCAAAATATACAAGATAATCTAACGGATCAAATATTAAGACTTAAAGAGAAGAATGCAATGCTCCTTTCAAACCTTGATTTAAGAGAAAAAGAACTTCAACAAGTATCAAGCAGACAAGGGGATTTTTACCAAAAACAAAAAGAAAAAGCACAACAAGAAGCCGATAAAGCAAAAGCACTTGAAAAAGAACTTGAACTTTTACAAAACGATCATAACGAACTGAAGAAAAATTTTGAAGATACAAACAACCTCTTTTTAGGAGCTAGAGCAGATTTGGAAAAAGCAAAAGGTAGAATAAAAGAGTTAGAAGATGTCGTAAAACATTATGATATGGCAAAAAAATTAGAAGCAACGGCAAATAAAGACTAACTTTTAAAAATCCTCAATCTTAAGTTGTAAGTTGTAAAATGTACAACCTATCAACCATCAACTACTTATTAATAAGCTTCACAAACATCATACCTGTCATGATAGCGTCGTTTATTGCATCGTGTTTACCAAGGCGTGGCAAATTTAAATCTTTCATGATAGAATCAAACCTCAAATCAACGTTTCCTTGTGGAATAAGTCCTATTTTTTGGTCATAATAAACAGCTGAAACCTCTATTTGTTTATTCGGTAGTTTTATCCCTATTTTTGGTTTGATATATTTATTTACCATAGCCACGTCAAACTCCAAATAATACCCGACCAAAGGGCGATTACCTATAAAATCAAGAAATTCAACTATAACGTCGTTTATATCTTTGGCATCTGCTAGGTCACATTCTCTTATATGATGGACTTTGATACTATCTGCTTGAAGCTTTGTTTTAGGCTTAATAAATCTCTCAAACTTCCGGCTTGTGAGGAGTTGATTACCTTTGATAATAATAGCGCCTATTGATATAATATCATCGACTTTTGGATTAAGCCCCGTTGTTTCACAATCAAAACAGACATATTCATCCCCCTCATAAGGTTCAAGTAGATAGCTATATCTACTATCTTTTAGGTTTTTCTTATTTAAATAATCATTTATAAATTTAAACATAATTTAGCTTGTAATGATATGTTAAAAACTTTTTAAATTTATTTACTATTTTTAATGTATCTTTTAGCATATCCTTATCCATAGTGCTTAATTCATTTGGATCAACGCAATTATTAGGAACTATCCCCATATCTAGCTTATTAAGCCTTGTTTTAAGACGTAGCGTCAGTAAAAAGTTAAATGCCTCAATATACTCACTTGCCGATTCTTTATCTATGATACCTTGATTATTAAGCTCTTTTATCCTATCAACCGTATTGTTTTCTTTGATATGATATTCCAAAGACAGTGCTCTCATACCGTGAACTATAGGGAAAATACCCCCTTTTTTTAAATCAAGTTCAGTTACTTTGTCTTTTTTTTCTACGATAAAATCATTAAAAATCCCAAGAGGCGTAGCAAAAAGAAGTGCAAAAGATGCAAACGTGGTAAAAAACACTGCAGACCTATCAACCTTTGAATAAACATACTCTTTTAGGTCATCTATAAGTTGTTTATCCCCTACTACACAGTTTGCATCTACAAAAATAGCCAGATTCATAAAATCATCTTCATTCTTTCTATTTATCCACTGGGCAATAAGCTCTTTAAAACCGCTTGATTTTCTTCTCCAATAAGGGTTACTTATCATTATATTTCCCGGACATTCAGGGTATCCAAACTCACAAAGTGTTTTTGTAAATTGTAAAGCAAACTTTTCTATTTCTTCTTCCGATATAGGACAGTCATCCGCTATAATAAGTGCGTTGTCTTGGTCTGTTCTAAGTATTTGTTCACTTCTTCCTTCACTTCCAAGAACCACCAAAGCAGAATAGTTCACCAACTCTTCAGGGGCAAGAAGTACAAATATTTTTTGAAATAGTTTGATATTTAACTCATTAAGTAATTTTGAGATATATCTTACCTTTACCCCTTTTGCGTACAACGACCTTACTATTCTTATGAAGTTATTACTTGCAAGTTTCAACTCTTCCAAATCTTTGGCATTTTCTATCTCGTTTGCAACGGCATAGGTATGCGATGAAAAAAAGCTCGTTAGGGACATTTGGTCTAGTATGCCGGTTATTTGACCCTCTTTATCTTTTACTATAAGCCTTTTTATACTGTATTTTGTCATTAAAAGTTGAGCATTAAACAAAAAGTCGTCATTATCCACATATTTAAGCCCATAGGTAGAAATTTGTTTCACCTTATCATCAAAACTAAGCCTATTTAAGATAACTTTCTCTCTAAAATCAGTATCTGTAGCTATTCCATACTCACCTTCAAGACTTTTGACTAAAATTGAAGTTAGATTATGTTTTTTCATAAAGCTTACAGTATTAAAAATGGTCTCATCTTCATACACGTAAAGGGGTTTTTGCAAGTAAGCATCTTTTACCCTTGCTACCATAAAACTAGCTAATTCTTTATTTTGGTTATTTGCATTCGTCTGACTCAATTTTTGTGAAATAGATTGAAAAAAGAAATGTTCTAGTTTTGAATTTTGGTACACTATTTTCAAAAAAATCTCTTTTGGAAGAACGTATAATAAGCTCTCTTCTACCGCTTTGAAATGACTTTTTACCCTATGTTCTATAAGTGAAACAGGATCAAAAAATTCCTTCGCAGTATTTACGGCAATTACCTCTTTTGTTTTTGGGTCAATCTCTTGAACCGTACCCTTGATAACAAAATATAAGTTTTGTTCTTTTATTGAATTGTCATCGACAATAAACTGATCTTTTTGGAAATAGTGAATATCAAGCTTTTTAGATACCTCATCAAGCTCCATATTGGTTAGATTATCAAAGGGGATAATCCCCTTGATAAAAGATTGTTGTTCTAATAGACTCATACTTTAAACGTCCTTAGTAATCTTTAAATTAGTGACTAACTGCTCCGTCAGCACCGATACCTGTTTGGCATCTTATATTTTGCGCTTCAAAACCGTCTTGGTCTATTTTAGCTCTTTCGCTCTTATCCGTAATAGAGAAGAACCATGTAGCAAGGAAAGCTATTGTTACGGAGTAAATAGCCGGATATTTGATAGCTACGATAGGCTCAGCATTTTTCAATGTATCAACCCAAACCGTAGGTCCAAGTATAACAAGGATAACAGCCGTTGCAAGTCCTAAGCTACCGCCAAGTATCGCACCTCTTGTTGTTAATTTACTCCAGAAAATTGAAAGGAACAATACCGGGAAGTTAGCACTTGCTGCTATAGCAAACGCAAGACCAACCATGAATGCAATATTTTGTTTTTCAAAAGCAATACCTAATAAAATAGCTACAATACCTAAAATTAAAGTTGCATTTTTTGAAACTCTCATCTCTTTTTGCTCATCAACTTTACCTTTTGCAAAAACATTAGCATAAAGGTCATGAGAAACCGCTGAAGCACCTGCAAGAGTAAGACCTGAAACAACCGCTAAGATTGTAGCAAATGCAACTGCAGATATGAAACCTAAGAATAAGTCACCGCCGACAGCTTGAGATAAGTGAATAGCAGCCATATTTGACCCACCGATTAATTTACCGTTTCCATCAAAAAAAGTAGGATCTTGAACAAGTAAAACGATAGCACCGAAACCTATGATAAACGTAAGGATATAGAAATACCCGATAAAACCTGTAGCAAAGAAAACAGATTTTCTAGCCTCTTTTGCATCTGCAACAGTAAAGAATCTCATAAGAATATGAGGAAGTCCTGCCGTACCGAACATCAATGCCATACCTAGTGATATTGCCGAAATAGGGTCACTTACAAGTCCACCCGGAGATATAATAGCTTCGTGACTTGAATGAACCTCAACAGCTTTTGCAAATAATCCTTCAAATGAGAAATCAAAATATGCTAAAACAGCTAATACCATAAAAGAAGCACCTGATAATAACAATACCGCTTTGATAATTTGTACCCAAGTAGTAGCCAACATTCCACCGAATGTTACGTATAAAATCATAAGTACCCCTACAAGAATAACGGCTACTTCATAATCAAGACCGAAAAGAACTTTGATTAACTGTCCTGCTCCAACCATTTGAGCAATCAAATATAATGCAACGGTTACAAGTGAACCGACAGCTGCCAATGTTCTTATCTCTTTTTGTCCAAGTCTATAAGAAGCAACATCGGCAAATGTATATTTACCAAGATTTCTTAACTGCTCAGCAACCATAAAAAGGATAATAGGCCATCCTACTAGAAAACCTATAGAATAGATAAGTCCATCATACCCTTTCATATAAACAAGACCTGAAATTCCAAGGAACGATGCAGCAGACATATAATCACCTGCTATTGCAAGACCGTTTTGGAAACCTGTTATACCACCGCCTGCAGTATAAAAATCTTTTGCAGTTTTTGTTCTACTTGCAGCCCAATAAGTAATACCTAAAGTAGCAAGAACGAATATTAAAAACATAACTATCGCAGCTATATTTAAATCCCTTTGACCTTCAACGGCAGCACTTCCCGCAGCAAATAAACCGCTTAAAGAAACAGCCAATATAAAAAGTATTTTACCCATTACTTACTCTCCTCTTTAGCAATTTCAGCTTTGATTTTATTTGTCAAATCATCAAACTCACCGTTTGCTCTTTTTGTATAGATACCTGTTAAAACAAATGAAATAACAATAATAAATACACCTACCGGAATACCTACGGTTGTTACTCCACCACTTAAACTAGCACCTAATAATTCTTTATTAAAAGCTATTACAAGAATAAAAGCATAGTACATTACAAGCATTACGATTGTAAGAGTCCATCCAAACGAAGTTCTCTTTTGAACTAGTTCTTTATATTCAGGCATACTTTTAATTTTTTCTACTCTAGTAGAATCCATTGTGTCTCCTTAAAATAAATTTACATTCTAATGTTAAAAAATATTCATAGCAAATAAATAGCATTTTCGATTTTCTACACTTTCATAACGAAAAGTTATACCAAACGTATCATTTAGTAACATTGATGTGTTTTATCAATAAGTTAATTAACATTTCGTTATTTTTTAAGTTTTGTTACATCTCGATACTAATATAAAAATGATAAAAATTCTAGCATATATTTAGTTACTTTTTTACACATTAATAACAAGTTATTTTATATAAATGCTATTCTTTAATATTTTGCTATGTTAATGCTACTAATGAAACTTAAGATTACAATGTGATTACTAAATTTAGGAAAAGGAGTACAAATGGAGTTTTCAGAAAAAATGAAAGCTTACTGGCAAGCAAACGTTAGATTACTAATTACTTGCTTGATAGTTTGGTTTATCGTTTCGTTTGGTTTCGGTATTTTATTTGTGGATGCTATGAATAGTATCAGTTTAGGCGGTTATCCGTTAGGGTTTTGGTTTGCTCAGCAAGGTTCAATTTTCACGTTTATAGGAATCATTTTCTTTTATACATGGAAAATGAACAAAATAGACAAAGAATATGATGTTGATGAAGAATAAGGGGTAAAATATGGAATTACAAACTATGATTTGGCTCGTTGTAGGTGCTTCGTTTGCATTGTACATCGGGATAGCTTTTTGGGCACGTGCAGGAAGTACGAGTGAATTTTACGTTGCAGGAAAGGGAATTCACCCTGTAGCAAACGGTATGGCGACGGCTGCTGACTGGATGAGTGCTGCGTCATTTATCTCTATGGCGGGTTTGATTGCTTTTATGGGTTACGGCGGGTCTGCGTACCTTATGGGATGGACAGGTGGATACGTACTACTTGCATTATTACTTGCTCCGTATCTTCGAAAATTCGGTAAATTTACCGTTCCTGATTTTATAGGTGATAGATTTTATTCGCAAACTGCTAGAATAGTTGCCGTTATCTCTTTACTTGTTATATCATTGACATATATCGTAGGTCAAATGACTGGTGTTGCGGTAGCATTTTCAAGATTCTTGGAACTTGATTTATTCTGGGGTATGGTTGTCGGTATGGCAGTTGTATTTAGTTATACAGTTTTTGGCGGTATGAAAGGTATTACATATACGCAAATCGCTCAATACGTTGTTTTAATTTTTGCTTATACAGTTCCTGCGATATTCATATCATTACAATTAACGGGATGGTTCTTACCGCAAATCGGTCTTGGTGCAACTTTGGCTGACGGTAGCGGAACATATATGCTT
This sequence comes from Arcobacter nitrofigilis, assembly GCA_020723015.1. GTDB lineage: Bacteria > Campylobacterota > Campylobacteria > Campylobacterales > Arcobacteraceae > UBA6211. Next base: position 903 of record DYJR01000037.1, on the reverse strand, counting down.
GATAAATTAAATCAAGTAGTAACCGACCTTGGTTTTGCCGAATATACTACAAACTCAAGTTTCGGTACATTAAATATTTTCTTACTTACTATGTCATTAATGATAGGTACTGCCGGTCTTCCACACGTTATTGTTAGATTCTTTACGGTTCCAAAAGTAAGAGATGCTAGAAAATCTGCAGGTTGGGCACTAGTGTTTATTGCTATACTTTATACTACTGCTCCTGCTGTAGGTGCTATGGCTATATACAACCTTGTAAAAACGGTACATACGGGTGATAATATAACAGATAACCAAACTCTTGCTTATGAAGAGAGACCTCAATGGGTTAAAAACTGGGAAAATACCGGTTTACTAAAATTCCAAGATAAAAACGGTGATGGAAATATCCAATTTTACAACGAAAAAAATGCAAAATTTGCACCTCAAGCTGAAGAATATGGATGGAAAGGTAATGAACTAACAGTAAATAACGATATTATGGTTCTTGCAAACCCTGAAATAGCTCAACTTCCAAACTGGGTTATTGCTCTTGTTGCAGCAGGTGGTATCGCAGCAGCTCTTTCAACTGCAGCAGGACTTTTACTTGTTATTTCATCATCAATTTCACATGACTTACTAAAAGGTGTGATTGCAAAAGATATTAGCGAGAAAAACGAGCTTCTAGCAGGAAGAATTGCTATGACGGTAGCTATTTTACTTGCAGGTTACCTAGGATTAAATCCTCCTGGATTTGCGGCTCAAACGGTTGCATTGGCATTCGGTCTTGCAGCTTCAAGTTTATTCCCTGCACTTATGATGGGAATTTTCTATAAAAAAATGAATAGACAAGGTGCAGTAGCAGGTATGATTGCCGGTTTACTTGCAACTATTCTTTATATCTTTATATACAAAGGGTTCTTC
>DYJR01000036.1:7428-14963 GCA_020723015.1 Arcobacter nitrofigilis | reverse complement strand
GATTGGATTGAGGAGCAGATTAAAGAGATAAGTTTATTATTTTAAATGGTATAACATCAACACTCCAAGAGCAAATGCTATGTCTGTAGCCATAGGGATACCGAAACCATTACTCTCTTCACCGCTTGTATTGAAAATAAAATAGATAAATGCTGGCACAATCATACCGCCTAGTGTTGCAAAGATAGGTAAACTTGCCTTTTTAAGAGATGACAACTCTCCGTATAAAAGTTCTCTTTTAATTTCAAGACCTGCCATCAGGAAAAATAGAACCATTAAGGCATCGTCAATCCAATAGGTAAGCGTCATTGATATATTAAACTCACCAAGTGATATACCTAGATTTAAATTCCAAAAATCCAAATATGCTTGCCCTAATGAAGAGTTTGCAACCAAAATAGCAGCCACCGTAGCAATAAACAAAACAATGCCGCTTAAGGATTCTTTATTTATGAAATCCTTAACCACACTTAAATCAAAACCACTCTTTTCTTCCATTTATACAATCCCATAAAATAATTTTTTTTAATTTAGCTTATTTTTTTATAGTTGTATATTATACGAATAATTTACTTTTTAATTTAAGTTTACAATTTTTACCGTTGCCGTTTGCTTTTATATCAAAACCGTTTTTGATATATGCTATAGCTTCGTTCACATCATCGGTTATTAAATATGAATGTAAATCGCTTTCCGCTAAATAATTATATTTTAACATTACCCTAAAAAAGGCTTCCAACGGCTCGAAAAACTCTTTACCGAAAAGTACTATAGGAAACTTACCCATTTTACCCGTTTGGACCAGTACCAATGCTTCACTAAGTTCATCTAGTGTTCCAAATCCACCCGGCATAACGACAAATGCAACGGAATATTTAAGAAAACAAACTTTTCTTGTAAAAAAGTATTTAAATTCTATCGGTATTTTTACGTAAGGGTTTACTTTTTGTTCATGGGGAAGCTCTATATTTAGACCTACAGACACGTCTGCACCTTTATTTCCGGCTTCCATGATACCGCCGCCTCCACCGGTAATAATAGAATACCCTTCGAGGGAAAGTTTTGCAGATAGTTCTACGGTTTTTTTGTAAAAATAGTCGTTTTGCGGAGTTCTCGCACTTCCAAAAATAGATACGGCAGGCGGAAGTTCGTTGAGTTCTTCAAAAGCGTCGGTAAAATCTGCTAGGATTTTGAACATTCTCCACACATCTCTGTCTTTTGCTTTGTTGCTTAAAAATTCTTGTTGCAAATCAGGGGCAACGTAACTTTCACATTTAAATTTATTCATTATCTTTTAACCTTTTATTTTATAAATGACACTCTAGTATTGATTTATTTGGATTTGTAAGATAGTCATATCCACTGTATAAAGTATATATTCCAAATAAAATAACCGCAATACTTGCAAATTTTATCATAATATTTCTAAAACCTGATTGTTTGAAAAGTCCTACGAAAAATCCAAGTGAAAATAGTGCAGGAATAGTACTTATACCGAATATAAACATAACGACTCCTCCCCAAAAAGGATCAGCCGTACTAGCAGCGGTAATAGCAAAGAAATATACAAAACCACACGGTAAAAGACCGTTTAGCATACCGAGTAAAAAGAAACTAAAAAGTGTACCGCTATGAAGTAAACTTCTAAAGCTTGCTTGATACCAAGAACTTTTTGATACGCTGTGTTCTATAACGGTCAGAAATTTTATTTTTCCTATCAAAGATAGTCCCGTAAGAACCATAAACGTACCTGCAAGTAGAAGTAATAAGCCGTTAGTGATGTTTGAGAAAGCTATAACACCGCCCAAAAAACCAAAAAGTGCACCAAGCATGGTATATGTTAGAACTCTTCCAAAAGAGTAGCTGATGTGAGCTAAAGTTTGTTTGGTTTTGCTCCATTCGTTACCGATTTTGGTACTTGAATATGCCATAACAATCCCGCCGCACATTCCGACGCAATGCCCAAAAGAGCCTAGAAATGCTATGGTCATAATAGATAATATATTAATTGTTTCCATTGTTTGCCTTTATTACCTTTGCATATACAGGATTTGACATATTTTCTCCTCGTAACATTCGCTCACTCATAGTTTGGAAATCTATGGTATTTTCTTTTGGTTGTGAATATGCACCGAAACCGTAATACATGGGAGTATTTTCATTTACCGTATAAAATGCCTTACGTCCGTCTATCCACTCTTTTGTGTCTATAGCCATAACCCAAATAATTGCTTCATTTTTGAAAGTTTTGTTTTTTAGCCAGTTGACCATACCTCCGTGGTCATGAAAAAACCAAGTTTTACCTTCTGGGGATATGACTTGTGAAGCATAAGTAATATCATCTATATTCATACCGCAATCACTGTCTTGGTAGAGTCCCAAAACTATATTCAATGGTTTTTTCTCCATATTTCCCTCTACTACGACCACCGTTTTTGATGAGTTATGGTTGGAGACGATAATAAACCCTATAACAAATACAAAAACTACGACAAATAAAACTTTTAATAATATATCTTTCATAAAAACACCCCGTTTATTATATAATATGTTACTACGTATAAAGTACAAATTATGGCAAAAATCGTATTAAAAATAGTACTATAGAAAAAGTATCTTTTGATGATCTGACCTATCAAAGTTTTTAAAATCAAATTTACTATACCAAAAAACGTACCCAAAAACAAACTACCCCACAGGATATATCCTATGAAATAATACTCTTTTTGCAACATACAAAACGGACATATATGTGTAGGTAGCTGATATATATAAGTTCCGAAAAAATATACAAGAGCATAATATCCAAAATATAAATACATCATAGAAGCGACAAAAGAAAAAATAGGATTTTTTTGTAAATTTGCCGATAAACTTAGTATCAAGATAGCATAAAACACTATCAAAAGAGTTTTTGTGTCTATCCCAAAAGGTAACGGGTCGGAGTTACCGCTTACGCCGTATATTACCGAACAACATTGTACCGGAGTTTCCGTGGATATATTCGTAAAATACAATATTTCCAAAATAAACTCACACAAAACGGCAAGAAATATAAAAAATGCAAAAAGTAATTTGGTTTTGATATGAGGATAGTTGATAGATGCAATATCTATTTTGTTTATTACAAGCCATGAGCCTACGAAAAATATAATAAAAAGTTTTAGCGTAATAAGTACATAGCCGTATTCATTGGCATTTACAACCCCTGCAGCACACATGGCACCGTGAACTATATCCGATAAAGAGTCAATGGTAAAAGCAAAATAAGGTAAGGTAATAATCTTGACTACTAATGCAAAAAATAGTATCAAAACTATCAAATATGCTTTTTTTTCAAGGTTGTATTGAAAATTTGATGTGGAGTTGAAATTCCAGTTTTTATAGATATATACCCCAAAAATAGAAGCACCGAACAGTAATAGCAGGGTAAGAAAAGATATGCTAAGGTTGATAATAACTTGATTTTGTAATAAAACGTTATTCAACTATCTCTCCGTTTTGGATATGAACTATTTTATCAACAAAGTCTAAATCATCAAATATCGTATCGTGAGTTGCAATTACTACTGTTTTGCCTAGTTGTTTCAAATCTTGCAAAATAGTTATAAGATTTTGTGAATTTGCTATGTCAAGATTGGCTGTTGGTTCATCTAGGAGTATGATATTTGGGTTGTTTACCAAAGCTCTTGCTATGGCAACACGTTGTTTCTCGCCGCCTGATAGGTTTTTTGCTAGGTCGTTTTTCTTGTGGTCTATTTTGATGATTTGAAGTGCATTATTTACCATTTGGGTGATTTGTTCGGTATCTTTTTGGTGCGGTATCAAAGGGACTGTTACATTATCGTAAACACTTAAATTTTCTATCAAATGAAACGACTGGAAAACAAACCCTATGCTTTTTGCTCTGAAATTTGATAGGTGTAAATCGGGTAATTTTGCTATAGCTTTGTTTTCTATCAAAGCTTCACCGCTAGTAGGTTTGTTCATACCGCCTATAATAGAAAGCAATGTACTCTTACCGCTTCCACTTACCCCTTTTAAGACGACACACTCTTTGTTTTTTATGTGAAGGTTGATATTTTTTAGTGCTACAAATTCGTTTTGTAAGCTTTGATTGTATATTTTGTATAGGTTTGTAAGTCTAATCATCTAAGGCTCCCGTCTATGTCGCTTACCGCGATTTTCCATGATGGAATAAGTATAGAAGCTACGAAAAAAGAGATAAAAAATAAAAATAGACTAACAATAAGCCCAAAATCAATAAAAGGGACGAAACTAACGGTGTGTTTGATATTGTGTGAGCCTAGGAAAAATTCTCTCAAAATAGGTGCATTAGCAAAAAATACGTATAAGTAAGAGGCGATAAAGGCAAATAAAAATGCAAAAATTCCTATAACGGTACTTTCGCTTACTTTGAGTATCACAACATCTTTTATGCTCCATCCTACGCTTCTAAGTATTGCTATCTCTTTTTTGTCGTTTGAATTTATCATAGAATATCTTTGGTATAAAATCAGACAAAAGGTCAAAATGAGTATCATAAATAAAATCAAGAAAAATCCGCTTGTATAGTTGTAAAGATGGGTATAGCTTTTTTCTAAATCCTCTTTCGTGATTATTTTTATATTGTGGTGGAGATCTATTAGTTCTATTTTGATATTTTGCCATTCCGTATCGTTTGGAACATTTAACAATATATCCGTTACGTAGTCGTTTTCTATCCCTAGGATTTGTCGAGCAAGGGTTATATCCATAATAATCATATCGTTTGCAACTACGGAAGAGTTGGCATCTAAGGTTTTTAAAATATCCACCTTTTTTATTTCTAAATCAGGTGTTAGGAAGTTGTAATACTCTTGATAATGATTTGCATCAAAAAACTCTTTGACTCCGCTACCTATTATCATATAATTACCGTTGATAAATTCAGATATATCAATATCGTCAAAAATAGCTTTTAGCTCGTTTGTAGCAAAATCGTCAAATACGTCAATACCTACTATAACAAAACTATAATCACTTGCCAAATGGTAGTATTGCCCGTAAACTCTCCCCTGAGTTAGCGAGATACCTTTGATTTGTTTGATTTCGTTTATCCAAGATGTCGGTATATCGGCACGTTTACCTGCTTTGATTTGTTGGACTACAAAGTCAGGTTGAGAGTGTGTGAAACTCATTAGTTGATTTTTGAGTGAAGAGCTTACGAACATAGTAGAAATAAGCAAAAAAAGTACCGAAAAAGAGATGATAAATATAGCTATATGTTTGCTTTTGTGTTGATAAATAAGGGTAAAGATAAAGTTGATGAAATTTTTATTCATAGATAAATCCCTTGTAACTTATTTGAGGCATTTGCGGATGATAAATATTCGGCTTGTCGAAGTCGAATCTATTGTCGTATATGGTACTACTAAATGCAAAATACGGCAATGTAGTAACATTTGCCGTATTTAGTTCTTTTGATTTAAGAAACGTGTTTTGAGCGTAAAAGGAGTGAATAATTATCGTTATACAAATAAAAGTTAAAACAAAAAATGAGTATAAAAATTTACCGTATATATGCAATCCTTTTTTATTTTAGTGTATTGGTAATTAGTTGACTTGTATATTGGTAAGAAGCCAAATATTAAAGTCCCACCAATACACTAATATACCAATTACTATTTATCAAGTGCAAAAACTAAATCTTTTGTAATCTCTTCAAATTTCAAGATTTGTTTACCTTGATAGTTTTTGCTGAAGTTTTCAGCATCTTCTTTTGTCTTAAACGGTATAAGTTCTTTTCCCATAGGTCCGTAAACATTTGAACCTAGTACGTAAAAAGCTTGTTTGCCGTCTATTTTATCTAAGGTATAATAATCACTAACTGATATTATATCGAAATCATCTTTAGTGTAGTTGTGAGAATATGATTTTGCTTCAAAAATAAATTTGAACATATCTTTAGTACCGTCATAAAAAAACTCTTTGCCGTCTTTTAGTTTTGTATATGCTGCCCATTTTGGATATTTTGCTACAAACATACCGCATACAGGGCATTTTGCATCGCTTGGTACAACGATAGGGGTTGATTTATGCATTTGGTTACCGCTTCTTACGTGATTTAGATATCCTATAAGTGATAATTTATCTTCATCTTTTAGTTTTGGACAAGTTGCTTCAACACCTTTTTTTATTTCATCAAAACTTTTGAAAGATGTAGCATCTAGTTTTTTACATACTCTTTGGTGGATATTTTCACCTCTTTTTAGGAAATCAGCATCTTTTCTAGACTTAATATAGATACTTATCTCTTCATTCTCTCCATACATTTTATTGAAATTATTTAGCTTTACATCCCATATATAAAGCATAATTGCTTGAAGTTGACCGTCGTTTAAACCATCTTCACAAAGTTTTTCTTGTCCTATGATAGCTTTCATTTCGCCCATAGTGTGTGCATCTATTTTGTCGATAGCTTCTTTATTACATTTTGTATTGTAAAGTTTTTCACCGTTTTTGTACATCATAGTGCTTCTATTGTCATAAACTAGAGCAGTGTCTTTTGCAAAATCTAATAATGCTATTTTATAAGCTTCATCAAAACTTTTTACTTCACCACCGTATGTATTCATAAATGTGATAGCATCTTCAACTTTTTCAAAAGCATATTTACTTGTCATCGTCATAGTACCTTTTACACTACTTCCTACTACGTAATAGGCTTTTTTTGCATCTATAAATTTAAGACTTGGCACATCTACTACTAAAATTTCTTTGATAGTATCGTGTTTTCCTTTTAGAACCGTTAGTTCCATCTCTTCTACCAAACAATATATACTACAATATTGTCTGTAAGTACCGTCTTTTAGTTTAACCGCATGGTTTGTTTTGTAAAATTTAGGTAAGTGCATACCGCAGTTTGGGCAGTATAATTTATCTTTTGTAGTTTGAAGAAGAGTAGCTTCTTTTACATCAACCGTTTGGAACATTTTGTTTGGGTTTGCATAGGCAAACGTAGTTATTGCAATAAGCAATGACATTAAGAGTTTTTTGAACATTGTCATCCTTTTTTGTGGAATTTATACTTCAATATTATAGTGAGGATTTGTTAATTATCTGTTAAGTAGCTAACTGATACTAGATTAAAAAAGCCCAATTTATAGTAACTGAGCTTTTTTGAGGTTAAATTCTTTTTCCGTTAGGATACCTTTTTCTTTGAGGTCGTGAAGTTTTATAAGTTCATCGGACGTATTGACGTTTAACTTGCTTTGCTTGTCTGAGAGAACAAGCATAGTTATAGAATAAGGGATTGCATATAAAAGCCCAAAGAATCCCCATCCCGCCGCTACTTCCATATCTTCGTTTATTAGCAAAAGCATAAAAAACATAGACAACGTAAACCAAACTATACCTATTATAGACATTACTTTCATAAGTTACCTTTATATGTTGATGTGTAATCTCTTTAGCAATTTTTTCATTGCTGTAATGATAACATAAGTTACCTTTATATGTTGATGTGTAATTATACATTTTTTATATTTAAAAAA
>DYJR01000036.1:0-7328 GCA_020723015.1 Arcobacter nitrofigilis | reverse complement strand
CATAAGTTACCTTTATATGTTGATGTGTAATTATACATTTTTTATATTTAAAAAAGCAACTTCTAATGAAACTTTTATATTTAAAACAATACAATAACTTATGACTAGATATTACATTCAAATCGGCGGTATTGTTCAAGGGGTAGGGTTTCGTCCTTTTATCAAAAATTTATCAATCAAATATGATATAAAAGGGTTTGTAAAAAACGACTCAAACGGTTTAGTTATAGAAGCCGAGGGTGAAGATACAAATCTTAAAGCATTTATAGAAGAAATTCAGACCAATCCACCGAAACTTTCAAAAATCACTTCTTTTTCCGATGAACAAATAGATGTAAAAATGATAATGATTTTGTGATACTGCTGTCCGATAATGTAAAGACTAAGACTACTTTCGTATCACCAGATATGAAAATATGCGATGATTGTTTGCAAGATATAAAAGATACCAATTCACGCTTTTATGGATATTTTGCTACAAATTGTACAAACTGTGGACCTAAATATTCTATCATCAAAACACTCCCTTATGATAGATGCAATACCTCGATGGATAAGTTTGTGATGTGTGAAGTTTGTAAAAGTGGGTATGAAAATACAACGGATAGACGGTTTCACGCTCAACCGTTATCTTGTCCAAATTGTGGCCCAAAGTTAAGTTTGTACGATAAAAATAAAACTCTACTTGATACCAAAGACCCGATAAAACAAACGGCAACGCTTATAAAAGAGGGTAAAATAGTAGCTATAAAAGGGCTTGGCGGTTTTCATATAGTATGTGATAGCAAAAACGATGAAACTATAAATAGATTAAGAAGTTCCAAAAATAGACCTTTTAAACCGTTTGCTTTGATGTGTAAAGATGTGGAGCAAATAGTAAAGTTTGCCGAAGTTAACACAAAAGAAAAAGAGGTTTTGGAGTCCAAAGAGTCGCCTATCGTGATACTTGATATAAAAGATGATTTTACTTTGTCTTCTCTTATCGCTCCTTGTATCAAAAAAATAGGGTGTATGGTTGCTTATACCCCTTTGCAAGTGTTGCTTATGGAGTGTTTGGATAATTCTATTATTGCTACTAGTGCAAATTTGGGTGATGAGCCTATTATTAAAGATATGGATAGTATTTATGAAAAACTCCCCTTTGTGGATTTTGTCCTTGATTTTGATAGGGATATAATAAATGCAGTTGATGACTCTTTGGTTCAAGTGGTAGATGATAGGGTACAGGTGCTTAGACGAGCTAGAGGATATGTCCCTTTGAGCTTGAAATTGGATGGTAAACTTTCTCAAAATATCTTAAGCGTAGGGGCAAATCAAAAAAATACTATTTGCATAGGATATGGCGATAATGTGGTTTTGAGTCCTCATATAGGGGATTTGGATAGTATTGCAAATATGGAGTTTTTCAATCGAAGTGTATAGACTTTGCAAAGGTTTTATGATTTCACGCCTCAAGTAATAGTATGCGACAAACACCCAAATTATGAGACCACCAAATGGGCGATGGAGCAAGGGATTGAGACCATAGAAGTACAACACCACAAAGCTCACTTAAATGCAGTCAAACTAGAATATAATCTAAAAGGTGCGTATTGTGGATTTATATTTGACGGTACAGGATACGGTGATGACGGATTGCTTTGGGGTGGAGAGGTTTTTGTGGGAGATAGAAGAAAATATCACTTCAAGCCTTTAAAGCTTCTAGGGGGAGAAAAAGCTATAAAAGAGCCAAGGCGTGTGGCTATGGGTATGCTTTTTGATAGGTTTTCTTTGGATGAAGTCGAAAAGTTGGATTTAGAATGTGTTAAATCGTTTAGTAAAGACGAACTTAGACTGCTATATACGGCTTATACCAAAAATATCAATTCACCGCTTAGTTCATCGGTGGGTAGGGTATTTGATGCTTTTGCTTCATTGTCAGGGGTATTGCAATACCAAAGCTACGAAGGAGAGAGTGGACTTCTTTGTGAGGCTTTGTGTTTGGATGAGTTTTATGGGAGTTTTGAGTATAGTTTGATAAATGAAGAGATACAAATAGATATGATAAGTGCAATTTTGGAAAATAGATATTCCAAAGAAGAGCTTTGCAGTATGCTTTTAAATACTTTGCGAGATATAATCATAGATATGGCCAAGAAAGAAAAGCTAGATATTATACTTAGCGGAGGGGTTTTTCAAAATAAAACGCTACTTCAAAAGGTGCTAAACCAAGCTAAAGAGGCAGGTATAAACGTCTATTTTGGATGTGAAATACCGGTAAACGACGGTGGAATTAGTGCCGAGCAGTTAGTATCGCTTTCTATAGGTTAAATCTACGCTTTGTGTATTGTCTTCAAATCCCACCTCGATATTCCATAGTTTTGTAAGTTCCCTTAAAAATATCAATTTACCGCTTTGGGCTTGGTTTTTGAGAATAACTTTGCTTTTTTGAGATATATTCTTGCCGACGTGTGTTTCTATATATTGAGTGGTTGGATTGTATTCAAAATACAACATATCTACCCCTAACTCTTTTGCGTAATCCTTTGATAGTTCGTTTAATAAAAATAGTGATGCTTGTGAACCTCTGCTTTGTTCAGTGGTATTCCTTGAATCGCCTGAAAACCGTGTACCGAAAATCAGATAAGATAAAATATCCCTTTGACTCATGGTAGGATTTGAGATGAGGTTTATTCTTGGTACGTTAAGAGTACCTGCAATATTTATCGTTATATCAACGTCTTGGAGTTTATGTAGAGCGTGAATATCTAATATCGGGTCTATAGGGGTGAGTCCTCTAAAGTATATATTGGAAGGTTGTATAATATAATCTTTTCCTAGTTCGCTAAAACTTCCAGATACATTACTAAGTGAGCCGTAAAGTTTTATATCTTTTGTTAGTTCTTTGTTTAGGTACAAAATCGCCGAGCCTCTAAGGTTTGTATCTTTTACTATATAATGAAAATTGTTTGCATTTATCGTTAAATCAAGTGCAAATTTATCTAAGAAAAAATCATCTTTTTTAATTTGACTATTTTTTGATATTATGATTATGTCTTTGTCTTTATTGATACTCATGGCAGGTGGCTCGTAAATGGTAGTTAGATTTGACAAGGTTATATCACCGCTTACCAAAAAATTTGAATTATCGTAGTTTAGTAAGAGTTTTGATGTCATAAAACCGCTTCCGTATTTACCGTGAGCTACAAATAACTCTTTTGTATCTATATGCAAAAATAGTTTGTTGTTTTTTTTGTATGAAGTGAAAACTACGTCATCGAAATTGGCATAGGATTCCATAGTCTCAAGGTTGATAAATGCTTTTTCTTTGAGTGAAAAGGTTTTTTGTAGATTGAGATATAGTAGGTCATTTAGAGTAAAATTAACCTTTTGTAAGTTCAATATTTGATTTTTGAAATCACCTTTTGCAGATACATTTTCTATAAACACATCATCATAGTTTAGTTTTGGCGAAGTTAGCTCAAATTCTATAGAGTCTTTTTGAATTTTTGTATTTAAGTCCACACTACCGTCAATATTTATCAAATCAAAAATCATAATTGTTTTTAGTCCGGCTTGGAATTTTTCCAAAGAGTTGATATTTGCATCTATTAAGGTATTTGAGGTAGTCTTATGTAGATTTGCATTGAAAGTTTTGTGTTTTACGGTTGCTTTTAGATCCTCTAACTTTCCTGATAGTGAAGTTTTCATAATAAATGATTGGTTTAGAGTAACATCCCCTTTTATATCAAATTGCCCGTCATAAGACCCTTTTAGTTTACTAGATATTGAGTTGATTTTCGAAAAAGAGGGAAGTGTGTAAAATTCGTTTGGATTCAGGTTATAACTATTTATATCAAAAACAAATTTTTCCAAATCATTTGTGCTTACTCCCATATCGAAAACTTTTAATTTCAAGTTTGTATGAAGTTGGGAGTTTTTATATTCTAGCGATAGATTTAGCGGATATATTTGTGAGAGATTTATATCTGATATATTTAACTTTTGAATATCAGATTTCAAAGATATTACCGTATTTGCAGAGTTATTTATATCGACCAAGAGAGATATATCCGATAAGGCTTCGCCTAGTTTGGAAGATAAAACAAAATCACTTTGAGTTTTAACTAAATCTTTTGTTATATCGTATTGCGTAAGTGTTTTTTGTGTTTTTAGGTTAAAGTCGATACCTTTTAAATTAAAATCCATATTATTGGATGATTCGATATTGATATTTGAGAACTCTTTATCTATAGATATTTTGCCTACAAGTTTTCCGTTATCAAGGTGTGTTTGGTGTGTATCTATGGATATTTTATTTTTATCCAAAGATGTCTCAAACTCCATATTATAAAGGTTTCCTTTAAGGAGTGTATGAAAGGCGAGATTATTTTCTAAATAAACAAAAAGCTTTTTATCAAGCTCTGAATTGGTATCCAAATCAAAGATAAGGGTATCTAAATCATGGTTTTGGATTTGGAGATTGCCTTTGATATGTGATGTTAAAGTATCTATTTTGAGGTTTGTATCAAGTTGTTTTATATCCAAAAATTGTGAGTCTATATTGTACGTACCTTTTGTATTTATAGTGTTTAAATCTATGTTTGTTTTTTCATAGTTTAATGTTACATCGCTACCGTTTGCTTTGAAATCAAATTGGTTTAGGTTCCCTTTGAGATTTATATTGATAGGTGAGATAGTGTTAAATTTGGTTTGAGATAAAGAGTTGATAAAATCTAAATTCGGTTTTATTTCACCGTTTGCCATATAATCGGTGTTGTTTAGCTTAATGTCGCCTTTTATTTCCCCGATGTTTGAGCTAATATCTAAATTGAGCTTTGCACTAAAAGAGTCTTTGAAATTATATCTTAGCTCATTTGCAAAAAGTTGAAGATTGTTTACCGTGTATTGTTCGTATTGGCGGTTTTTTAGATTTGCCGTAAGAGATTTGATATACAAAGTCATAGGTATATTTACGGTAGTATCGCTTGATGTAAAGAGCGAGTCATCAAACTCTATACCGTTTAATCTTAAGTCATAGATATAAATTTCAAGGGCAAGTAGCGATAAAATAGACGGTCTTATATAAAGGTTTTCTATTTTTAGTCGGTTATTGTAGTTGATGTTTGTTACGGTGATACCGCTTGAGATAGTACCGCTTATTGATGAATATGAGATAAGATTTTGGTTTGCTATGTATGTAAATATTTTGTTTGCAATATTTTTTGAGTGTGTAACAATCATAAAGGATATGAATACTAACGTACTAACGGTAATTAGAAATATTTTCAACTTTTTCAAAATACTTGCCCTATACCTATGTGAAATACAAATCCGCCCTCTTTAAGAGGAAAACCCAAATCCACCCTAAGCGGTCCGATAGGGGTATAATATCTAGCCCCTAAACCTACGGAGTTGTAAAATTTTTCACTGAAGTTATTTGCTTTTAGACTTAACATGGTAGAGTCAAAAAAAGTCGCTATACCTATATCTTTATATACGTTGTATTCAAATTCCAAAGAGTTATCAATCATAGATAATCCGCCGTAAGGGTTATTATCAAGATCCTTAAGCCCTACGTTTTGGTATGTATATCCTCTGTTGCTATAATCTCCACCTGCAAAGAAATGTTTAAAAATAGGTAAATCTTTATCAAGGGTACCAACTTTTGTTTTAATTGACGCACTTAGCTTGTCGAAAGTCTTGATATATCTCAATTCCGACAATGTTTTGATATAGTCTTCTTCACTTGCCAAAGCTTTTGTTCCGTTTTCTATATAAAATGATAGGTAGTAGCCGTTTTTAGGGTTTATAGAAGAATCACGTGCATCTAAAACGGTATTGAAAAATACTGAGTTCAAAAGATAACTACCGCTTTCATATTCTTCAAGTTCTGAACGTATTTGACTGTTTTGGCTCAAAAAACCTATGGAATTTGTAAGTCCGAATATCTTTTTGGATAAGTAGATTTTTTCTTCTATCTTTTCTTGAGAATAACTTTCATAGTCCATATCTTCGTATTTTAATTCATTTTTTAGAGATACTCCGTCAAATACAAAGTAAGGGATATAAAAATTATTATAGATGTTATATCCATCTTGAGTTACTCTCGTACCTATGGAGAGTTTTTTGAGATTACCGAAAAAATTGTCGTTTTTGTATTCTGCTTTAAATCTTCCACCGCTATCCGTATCATACCCCAAGGAGTAGCTTGTTTCCCTATACGATCCTTTAAGAAGTTTTATATTTACAGGCATTGTATCGTCATCGTTTCCGTCAAGATTGTGTTCTAAAGAAATATATTTATAGATGCCGAAGTTGTATAGCCCCTCATAAGTCTCATCAATTAGTAAAGAGTTATAAAGTTCTCCCTCTTTGAATTTGATCTCTTTTTCTATGTATTCTAAATCAACATCGGCATCGTTGTCTATTGTTATTTTGCCGAAATATTGCGGTGAGTTTTTGGTCACTTGATATGAAATATCTACTTGATAGTTATCTATATCCACGTAAGCTTTTGCGTCAAGTTCTGCTTTTGGATAGCCTGTTTGATTTAAGTATTCTCTTATCGCTTTTTTTGAGTTTGAGAAATCTACGGTATTGAAAAAACCTTTCTCTTTTATGTTTATTAAAGACGCATATTCTTTATCTATAGTTATTGAGTTGATTAGAATAGGATTATTCTTCTTGATATGTATTTGGGCTATTTTATTTTCTATGGCGTAGGAAATATCAGCCTTATAAAAACCTAAACTTTGGGCATACTCTTCTATAGATTCACTACATACTACTATGTCATATTGACTAAAGGTAGGGTTGTCTTGCCATATTTTATAAAAAGGTGGATAAGAAATATTGCACACTTTTAGCAAGTTTTCCCTTGAAAAATCACCTATTACCAAATCCACATCACCGCTGAAATTTATTTGTTCTATCTCTGCAGCAAACAATGATAACGTAAGAAAAAATTTGGTAAATAGTTTTTTAATCATCTTGTTATACTATCATACATCAACTTAATGACTATATTGTACCTTTCATTAATCTGATAGTTAAATTTAAACTCAAGTTCCTTAAGATAATAGACGAAATTCTCATTTTCCATACCTTTGTACTTTTTTATGTTTGACTCAAAAAAATTACAAAATCTATTGATATTATTATCCTGATTTTTTAGTTTTGCTATTTTGTTATAGGTGAGGAATTTTTTGAGTTCTTCAGGGTTATCTGAGAAATTCATATATTTAGATGAAAACGGTAACATCAAAGTATAAATCTTTCCATAATCAAAAATAATGAAGTTTTGTGCCTCAAAAAGATGTTCTATTTCCTTTTTTATTTGCCGGAAG
>DYJR01000035.1 GCA_020723015.1 Arcobacter nitrofigilis | reverse complement strand
CTGTAATAGCTTCGTTTATAAGGCTAACTTGAGCAGTAATCTCATCCATAGCCGTTGTAGTACTTCTTGCTAGTTCTTGCCCTTTTTTCGCAGAGTTTGTTACTTCTGTAGAATATTTAGACATTTGTACTACGTTGTTTGCATTGTTTACTACCGTTGATGTTATCTCTTCAAGTGCAGCAGCCGTTTCTTCCAAAGCAGCGGCAGCTTCATTTGAACTTTTACTTAAAATATTAACGTTTTTAATTAGGTTGTCTGAAGCAACATCAAGAGTTTGACCTACGCTTAGTGATTGTTTGAGGAGATTTGACATCTCATCGCTTAAGAAATTTACGTTTTTGATAAGATTTGCTATATCACCTTGCATATTTTTTGAGTCAACTTTTGCTGTAAAGTTGTATTTAGTAAATTCCCCAAGAACAACTTGTACATTATCAATATTTGATTTTATACCTGATGCCATAGAATTTAGAGCATCTCTTAGTTGTAATAGTTGAGGATTGTTAGGAGTTTCCGTGATTTTTATATCAAGATATCCCGCTTTTGTTCTTTCAACTTCACTTAACACATTTTCAACCGCTTTAGCATCTTGATTTAGACCTGCTTGTATTTGTGCTACGTTTGTATTTACTAAATCAGCCATTTCAGCGAATTCGTCTTTTGATTTTATGACTATAGACTGAACCGAATTTGTTTTTCTACCCAGATAGTCAAAAAATGAAACAAGCCCTGTTTTGAACTGACCTAATGTAGAAACGATAGATTTTACTATCAACATAGCGATAATCAAAGCTAAGATTATAATGATAATAGAATCTATAACAACCTGCATTAGTAAAGAATCCATATCTTCTTCCATTGCTTTTATAAATTGATTATCCTTTGCCATATTTGTTTTACGCCATTCTACTAAAGCATCTTTAAGCGGTCTCCAAACCTCTTTGATATGTTTATTTACCGTAGCCGTATCTAATGATTTTGATTCTATTAAAGATAACATTCTTTGCACATCACTTTTATAATTTGTATAAAGCGGTATGATGTTGAATTTTGTTAAACCTTGAGAAAATTTTTTGTACTCATCTTTTTGAAGAGTATTTATATCGTTATCCATAGCCTCAAAAGCAGTTTTAAGATTATCGAGTATTTTAGCATCATTTGAATTAAGTATCATCCCTCTTAAAGCAGACGTAATTTGTAAACCGTTTGTTGTTGCAGAACTTATCAAGCCTCTGACATCATTTAAAGTTTCAAATTGTTTGTAGTGCGTAGCCAAATTTGAAATACCAAATCTAACTATTATACTTAGTACAAGTAAACCTATCACAAACAAACCTGCAAATGAACCTAATTTCGCTTTGATTCCCATTGAATCTAACACAATGCACTCCCCTATTTTTGTATAAATTTATGAATTTTACAACTTACTTTCTTATATATAACTTAATGTATTTTTTATTATAAGCGTCTATTATACTCGTATTAAGAAATAACTTAGACTTAAAGGTATATAGCGATAATATAAAGAAAAATAACTAATTATAATTTATGATAAAATTGATAGTGTGAAGCAATGCTTTTGCATCTTTTCCGGCGAATTTTTCGATATTTTCGAGTAAAAAGTGCAAAAACTTGTATTTTCTGACTTCAACTTGAAGATTTGATACGATGTTTTTATTGAGGTGTTTTATATATGTGGATAAGGCATATCTTATCAAATCATTATTCCTTACTTTTCTATATATAGAGTGTATGTATATCAATCCGTCTCTTGTGATAGCATCTTGTGTACTTAATATACCTTCAAGATTTTCTTCAAAATCCATAAAATAAACTTCGCCGTCTTTGTACGCAATATCACGTAATGCAGGGCGTGAGTGGTATATACCTAGATTATGCATATTTGCAAGAGTCGTTGAGAGTTTTCGTAAAATCTCTTTTTTTTCTATAAGAGAAACTGTATCGTTATTGATAAGTAAACTAAGTGGAGTACCGCAATCACGAAGAACTATAAAATCATCACTTTGTGCCAAAACTTTTGGTACATTTATCCCTAAGCCGTCAAGTTGTTTTAGTTTTTTGGCTTCGTGTTTAAGTGATTCTTTCGGGTTTGTTACCACCGTAGGAGCTAAAAGAGGGTTTTTGGTAATCTTAAAAAGAAGCTTTAAGACTATATGCCAAAAGTTAGACTCTCCCATGGCAGGAAGTTTAATCCAGACCTTTTCACCGTTATAAACGGTAGAAAAAGCTCTGTTTTTGTGATGATGCGATAAAAGTTTTTTTACGTGTTGTTCCAAAGTCATTTACTATTATAGCACTTTTTTAGTAATACCGTGATAAATCAAATAGGCTTTTGTTATATTAAACAAAAGTAATGTAAAGGATACAAAAAGAACGGATGTGCAGAGTTTGATACTAAAAAAAGAGAGTGCCAGAAATAGTATATGTACTATAAAATGGGCTTTTATATATTTTTCTTCTACAAATTCCTTGATAGTAGGTATATCAAATATCCCTTTAGATGTTAGATGAAACCAACATAAAAACGGGACTATTTTGTAAAGGAGTCCAAAGATAAAAGATAAAACGCATCCAAATCCAAAGAGTGTCAAAAATATATGAGAACTTACCGTGATGAAGTTTTGTGCTAAGAGTAATAATGCACCTATAAATCCAAGACCAAGCCCTATATATAGAAAATATACGCTGTAGTCTTTTAGCTTTCTTTTGCGGTTTTTGAGTCTTCTGATACTGATGGAATAAAATGCCAATAACGGTAATGCAAACAAAGCATAATAAATTTTATCATCGATGTCTATCCATAAAAGTTTGGTTAATATAAAAATAGCGGTTAGTGCGGTTGCAAGAGGTAAAATGAATTGTTTGCAATAGGGTGGATACTCTTTTGCTACCCAAAACATTGGGATTATTTTGAAACTTATACCCATAATAAGGATAAAAATAGTACCGAAAAATAGGGTGTTGATGTGAAGTGAATGTTGAATGTTGAATGTTGAATGTTGAATTATATAATATTGAGCTAATATACTTGCTCCAAACAGCGTACCGATAGCTAAAAAAATAAGTGCTATAGCCATAGCTATACTTGTGGCATCGTAGTTTGCGGATGAGTTAAATAGTGAGTATAAAAAAACGGCACAAAAACTTAAAAAACCGCTTATCAAAAATACTCCGGCAAATGCCATTAAGGTATGATTATCAAAGATATATCCTAGATAAAATGAAGATAATCCAAGTAAAAGAGATGAAAATACGGTATAAAAAGTAGGTATGACGTTTTTTACACCTACTCCTATCATAACGGGAAACATTTGAAACAACGCTCCAATCATAACAAACCCGAAAAAACCTATGGTAATAAAATGAAAATATACATAGCTATAACCAAAAAATGCGATATTTAAACTACCGAATATTCCCAATATACAAGCAGTGATAAAAAATCCAAAAGGTACATATATGGGCGGTGCTTGGTCTAAGCTAAGTCCTGAAAAGTTCATTGGGATCCCCTTGGTAATTGGTTATTAGTAACTGGTCATTGGTAATTGTGAGCTGCAAAATAATCATTCTTACCAATAACTAATATACTAATACACTAATATACTAATATACTAATACACTAATGACTATTTCTTATAAATATACACTATATATTGTTCACCGCTATCATCTATCTCGTAGGAATATCCGCCCTTGTCAAGTACGTCAAAGAGCAAGCAAGGACGCATACGATGGATAAATTTGATATAGGTGTTTTTGTCTATACTTGAGAGTGAGTTGATGGCACGTTGCAACGGTACAGGTGCTTCGTATTCGCTCACGTCAAGTATAATTTGGGTCATATTTTCAAACATTGTGTGCCTTTTGGTAATTGTCCTCAGGCTTTGCCCTGCGGGATTTTTCCAGTGGGGATTTGCCTACGGCTACATCGCTAACGCTACATGGTATATTGGTAATTAGAATCTTCCCAATACACTAATATACTAATATACTAATATACTAATAACTAATTACGAAACTAATTTCATCTTCTCTATAATATCATCACTATTTAGCGTATTATCCGCAAGGTTGTACATAATTTGCTCTTCTTTCATATTATGTTGTTGCATAATAAAAAGTAAGTTTTCACAAAGTCCTAAAGCTCTGTTTGTGTCACCGTTTTCTAGTGCTTTTTTGATTTGATCCATAGTCACTCTCATTTGGTCGTGTTCTGCTATCATTACGTGAGTCGGATTACATCCTCCACCGCTACAAGTGTTAAACTCCACAAACATTACGTTTTCTTCTTGTCTAAAGTGCTTTAGCATATCGTTGTGAAATATTTCAAATAAAGCTTTACTAGCTTCAAAATTACCGCTATCTATAGCACTTTCAAGTTCTGCAAATATATCATCACATCTTCGGTGTTCTGTTGTCATAAATCTATTTATAGTCATTTCATACTCCGTTTTTATGGAAGTATATATGAAAATGGAAATGAAATCATTGATTTATATCAACGATTTTAGTTTTTGTAAGTCTATATTGTAAGCATCGTCTATTACGTCTTGGTCTTTTAGTTTTTTGAGAGTTCGTGAAAATGTTTCAGGGGTGATGTTGAGTTTTCCTGCAAGTTGGGAGTGTTTTGATGTTTTTAAAATATCGGGATTGTTGAGTAAAAAGCTCATTACTTTTTGTGTTGAGTCGTAGAGGATATTGATATTTATTGCGTATTCTAGGGTTTTTATTTTTTTTGTTAGGGATTTGATGATATCAAATGCAAGATTTGTATCGTTTTTGATAAGTTCTAGTAAGGCAGAAGCATCTATTTCTATCACTTCACATTCACTAGCACAAGTGGCTGTAGCAGGGAAAGGAATCCCCTCTATCACTGCCATTTCCGCTATAAAAGATACTGCTTTGAAGGTGTGTATCAAGACAGGGTTGTTTTTGAAGTTTGATTTGGTTGCGTTTACTTCACCGTCTATGAGGATATAAAACTTTTTTGGAATATCAGATTCATAAAATATAATATTGTCCGTATGATAATGTTTAATTGTGATATGATGGGTGAGTCTTTCAAAATCTTTGTCGCTAAAATTTGCAAAAAAATCTAATCGTTTTAACTTTTCAAATATCATATATTCTTATATCTCTTGTGGATTATGTTGTTTAAGTATATTATGGATAGAGTCTTGTATGATAGAAAGTCTTTGAGCAATAACATCTTCTACGATATATAAATCAACACCTTCATAATCATGAGCGATAAAATTTCTTAATTCATAACTTCCTTTGATATCTTGCTTGTCGAAAAAGCCAAGAATTTCAAGTTCCCCGTTATGCAGTAGCTTATCAAATTGCTCGGCTATCGACGTAAGGTGCATAAGTATGGAAGCACGTGAGTTTTGTTCATCTTCTAATGCAAGTGAAATAGAGCCTTTTTCTTGTACGATGGAATTTATAAAGTTTATCTTTTTATTTATAAGGACAACTCTTTCTATAGCTTTTTGACTAAACATATATTAATTCCTTAGTTATCGTTTGTTTAAAAGGAGTTTGACTATCAAGGTCAAGTACGTCTATATTTCTGTGAAATTTTTGTTTTAAAGAGTTTTTTATTTTTGATATTGTTTCAAAATATTCATAAGAAGATTTGTGTGATAGGAAATCTTGTTGTTTGGATATAGCAATATCTATATCACTATAGACGTTTTGAGTCCCTTTTGCAAAACTACCGAAAAGTGCAATACTCTGTATTCCAGACCCGTGTAGTTCTGTCTTTAAATCTTTCAAGTACGATAAAATACTCTCTTTTGTAGCTCTCATATCCAGTCACCGTGATTTTTTATTGATTATATCATATTTGAAGTAAATTTTATATACTTTGACTAGCGTCAAAGTATATTTTAGATTATTGTTTGGTGTAATGCCGAGCAGTGAGGTATTTTGGTAATGCCGTTTTTTGCAAGATAAAATATATCGCTTTTTGTGTAAAATTTAGAGTCATAGACATATACTAAAACTTCATCGTTTGGTTCTAAAAACGTACTCTCCCCGTAAGGCGTATAGCTTGTAGCTCCCACACTTATAATAAAACCTTGCGGATAGTTAGAGTTTTTGAGATGTGTACTCAAATCTTCAAGCGGTCCTTCGTCTTTTTGAGTATTTAGTTTGTTTATAATCCACTCTTTTAGTTTGCCGTAAAAATAGTTGTAAGTTATTACCGGGCTATCTTCACCGTAAGCAAAAGTTTCACCTTCACGTTTTAAAAATGATGCTATATGGTAGCTATCTAGTTTCCCACCTTTTTCAAACTTATCAAGTTCTTGAATTTGGCTTGAAATACCTTTTGTGTTTTCTCCCCAGTTTTTTTTCTCGCTTATTTTTTTTGCTCCCTCTTTTCTGATAGAACAGTCGTTATATGCGGTGAAATAGTTGAATCTTAAATCAGTTACATTCATATTGTCATCGTACACTATCGTACCTATTAGTGCCATTTCAGGTTCTAATTGAAGATTGCCGTTTATTCCTACAGGAGAAATAATTTTCTCTGATGAGAGTGGATATGTACCTAAAAATGAAGAACTACTCGGTAAATAAAAAGGAAAAATACCTTTTGGGGCATTTTCTTCATCTGTTTTTACGTCGATAAAGTCACTTGCTTCACCTGCTTGTTCTAGGTGATGTGCGAAGTTTCCGGCTATTCCGAAACCGATAAAGTGTTCTAAGTGTTGTTTACTCATGTTATAACTCAATTTAATTAAATATTTTTATTATATTAACAAAATAATTACAAAAAATCGCTAAATTAATCATTTTTATAGGACTGAAGAATTATGAAGTAACTATATGATACAATGCACTATGGTAAATTTAAAACAGCTTACGTTACTTATTATTATTTTTATTTCATTTGTTATAGGTTATTTGTTTTATAGTTTGAATACTATAGAAAAAGAAAAAATAGTAGTTAATAATCTTGAGAATGCACTGTTGACGGCTAGTAATTTGCTTGAAGAGGAAAAAAAACAAGCACTCTCTTTTTCTATGCTTCTTAGTAACGACAAGGAACTATTAGATGCTTTTATACAAAATGATAGGGGTAAAACATTTAATATTATACAAAATAAGCTTATTCAACTTGAGATGATTCAGCCCAAAAAATTCCGTATACAGATTCATGATAAAGATTTAAATACATATATAAGAAGTTGGGATTTTGAAAAAAGCGGTGAAAAATTGGAGAGTTTTAGAAAAGGGTTAGTAGAAGTAAAAAGCAGACAAAAACCTTTGGTATCCATAGAACTCGGTAAAAGATTGAATATCAAAGCCATATCGCCTATTATTCAGAATGAAAAGTTTATCGGTTCGATAGAGGTAATTACGGAATTTGAAACATTAGCAAATATTTTACGACAGAGAGGATATGAGCTTTTTGTACTTTTGGATGATAAATATCTCGATGTGGCTGTTGATTTGATGGATAATAAAAAGGTGAAAAACTACGTATTATGTAACGGTATAGAGAATTTATCTTTACTGAATTCTTTGGAAAATATCAATATCAAACAACTAGCAGAATACGGCTATATAGTAAATAGTCACATATCTTTGGGTTATTTTAGTATTTATGATATAAATAAGCAAAATTTAGGATATATCATAATAGCTACAAATTCAAATTTACCTATGGTTTTGGAAAAAAGGGGAGAGCGATGAGGCTTTTGCTACTTGAAGATGATATAGCATACAATCAAAGTATTAAAGAGTATCTTGAATCTTTGGGTTATGAAGTAGATTCATTTGAAAACGGAGAAGAGGCTTATTTCGCCGTATATGAAAAGCCTTATCATCTTTTGTTACTTGATATAAGGGTTCCAAAGTTAAACGGTTATGAACTGATGAAAAAATTAAAATCAGACAACAAAGATATACCCGTTATTTTTATAACATCTTTGACCGATATTAATAATCTTAGTATCGGATATGAGCTTGGGTGCAGCGACTATATCAAAAAACCTTTTGCTCTAAAAGAGCTAAAATATAGGGTGGAGCAGATACTAAAACTCTATTACTTTCATACTAATAATGACAAATTAACTCTTAGTGACGGGTATAAATACGATGTAAAAAACGAAACTTTATATGATGCAAAAGATAATGTTATAGAGCTTACAAACAAAGAAAAACAGCTTGTGTTGCTTTTGGTTTCAAACGTCAATAATTATGTATCGATAGAACGTATAAAAGATGAGGTCTGGAACGATAGTTACGTAAATGACGTGGATGTAAGAATGTGCATAAAAAATATCAGGAAAAAAAGTTCAAAAGATTTTATAGTTTCGCTTCGAGGGGTAGGGTATAGGGTTGTTAAAAGCTAATAATTATATTTTACGAACTACTTTTTTTTATTCTTTGTTTATAATGATACTTATAGGAGTGCCTACGTATTTTTATCTAAAGGGGGAATATGAGAAATTTGAGAGTACCCAAAAACTAGAACTAAATAACTATATGTTGATGCTTGAAAAGAAAATATCAAATATAAAACATGATGAACTTTATGAATTGCCTTTGTCTTTTTTATATGATTATTTTATTTACGATGCAAACAAAAATCTAATATTCGGTACGAAAAAATATGAGAAGATAAGTTTTGAGCGATTTGAATATTTTAAAGACGGAAAGTTTTATCAAATTTCACATCTTGACACAAATGATTTGGGCGGGGCTTTTTTGGTGGTCTCAAAAGAGTTTATGGATGATGAAATACTCGTCAAAATGAGTATTATCGCTTTAACTTTGGTTTTGTTTGTGTTTATATCTTTGTATTTTGTGTTCAAATCTACCATAGAGCCATTGCAAAAAGCCAATATGTATCTTGATAGATTTTTCAATGATGCGATGCATGAGCTAAAAACTCCACTCGGCGTGATAAGTATAAATCTTGAAATGCTTGAAGAAAAAATAGGGAAAACTAAAGAGATACAAAGGGCATTGAACGGCTTAAAAGGGTTAAATACAATATATGACGATATAGAGTATCTTATCAAACATAAAAGGGTGGAGTACACAAAAGAATATCTTGATTTTTCATTGTTTTTAAACCAAAGGATAGAGTTTTTTGATGATGTTGCCGTTACTAAAGGGATAATTTTTGAGCTAGCTATAGAAAACGAAATATTTATAAATTTTAATAAAATAGAACTTCAAAGAATAATAGACAATACAATATCAAATGCAATCAAATATTCACATAAAAACGGTAAGGTTATAGTTAGTTTGGAAAATTTCGAAAACCGGGTAGTGTTTCGTGTTAAGGACTTTGGTATAGGTATCAAGGATAAAGTTGCAGTGTTTAAACGCTATATAAAAGAGGATAGTATCAAAGGGGGCTTTGGTATAGGGCTTAGTATAGTCAAAGCTATATGCGATAAAAACGGCGTTGAAATCAAGCTTGATACTCAATACGGTGAGGGTTCGGAGTTTTCTTATATCTTTAAAAATAGCTTAAATCAAACTTCTTAAAAATTACTTTCAATTTACTTTATAGATATATAATTTGACAAACCATAAAAAGGAGAGTCAAAAATGAGAAAGGTAGTTTTAATTTCAACGGCGGTAGCGGTATGTGTTAGCTCAGTTATTGCAGTGGACTTGAAAGAACTTGCAAAAAGAAGCGATAAGGGATTTAAAAAGCCTGAAATAGAGTATAAAATTCCTGATGAGAGTAAAATACCGAATAATGCTTACGGTGAATTGGTTAAATACGGTAAAGAACTTACCGTAAATACGTACAAATATATAGGTCCTGAAGCGGCTGATCCTAAAATGAGATATTCAGGGAATAACCTATCTTGCCAAAACTGTCACCTTGATGCAGGGACTAAGGCGTATTCGGCACCTTTTGTAGGGACTTTTGCAGAATTTCCTCAATATAGACCTAGAGAAGACACCATAGGGAATTTGACCGATAGGGTAAACGGGTGTATGCAAAGAAGTATGAACGGTTATCCTTTGCCTGTAGGGTCTAAAGAGATGAGAGCGTTTGAAGCGTATATTCATTGGTTAAGCCAAGGCGTACCGGTAGGCGGGTCAAAAATGGAGGGTCGTGGACTTGCTAAAGTTGATAGAAAAATGGTCAAACAAAGAGCAGCCGACCCAAAAGCAGGAGAAAAAGTATATCAGACTCATTGTGCTTCTTGTCACGGTGATAGTGGGCAAGGTCTAAAAAATGAAGGTTTAGCAAGCGGCTATATGTATCCTCCTCTTTGGGGTCCTGATAGCTACAATAAAGGTGCAGGTATGTTTAGACTTTTAAAGGCAGCAGATTTTATCAAAAGCAATATGCCTCTTGGAGCAACTCACGAAGCACCTATTTTGACGGATGCAGAAGCATATGACGTGGCGGCTTTTATGAACTTGGATTCTCACTATAGACCGGAGAAAATCAATAGAAGCTCAGACTTCCCTGATGTAAAAGTAAAAGCGGCAGATGTTCCAAAAGGACCTTATTTGGATACTGAGAGTGAAACTACTCATAAATTCGGACCATACGGTAAAATAATAAAAAACTAATACTATAACACTCAAGGTTTTTTTACCTTGGGTGAACTTATTTTTGACAAAAGTCAAAGTTTCAACTCCAACTTTTTGATATCATACACAAAACAAAAAACAAAAGAGACAATATGCAATTTATATATAAACGTGATGGAAGCAAAGAAGAATTTCGTCCATTTAAAATCGAAGATGCTATAAAAAAAGGTTTTTCTAGTGTGGGTGTAAAGTACGATGAACAAATCTTTAAGCAAGTTTTACAGATAATCATAAACAACGATTTGAAAACCGTAGAAGATATACAAGACGTAATAGAAAAGAAACTTTTTGAAGCTAAATATTTTAATGTTGCCAAATCATTTATAACGTATAGATTTTTGCATAAAATGCAACGTGAACATATTTTGGGCTTAAACGAAGATACTACGTACGTAAATTCCACAAGCTCCATAGAAGAGTATATAAATAAAGCAGATTGGCGTATAAATGCAAATGCAAATACGGGATATTCTAATGCGGGACTTGTAAATAACCTAGCAGGTAAACTGATAGCAAATTATTGGCTTGATAAGATTTACAGCAAAGAAGAGGGGTATGCCCATAGAAACGGTGATATTCATATCCATGACCTTGATTGTTTGACAGGATATTGTGCCGGATGGAGTTTGAGAGTGTTACTTGATGAAGGCTTCAACGGTATTAGAGGTAGGGTGGAGAGCAAATCACCGAGCCATTTTCGAGAGGCTCTTGGTCAAATGGCAAATTTTCTAGGGATTTTGCAAAGCGAATGGGCAGGAGCTCAGGCTTTTAGCTCTTTTGACACGTACTTAGCTCCTTATGTTTTTAAAGATAAGCTTGAATATGCCGACGTAAAAAAAGCGATAAAAAGTTTTGTTTACAACCTAAATGTCCCTGCACGTTGGGGGCAAAGTCCCTTTACCAACATAACTATAGATTGGACCGTGCCTAGTGACCTAAAAGATCAAATTCCTACAAAAAACCAAAGACATCTTTTGGAAGGTGTTGATGATACCGAACTTTTAAAGGAGGCAAAAGCTAGGGGTGCAAGTGGACTAGATAGCATGACCTATAAATATTTTCAAAAAGAGATGAACCTGATAAATAGAGCCTATTATGAAGTGATGACGGAGGGGGACAAAACAGGTCAGCCTTTTACCTTTCCTATTCCTACGGTAAATATCACGGAAGATTTTGATTGGTACGGTGAAAATACCGATGTGTTGTTTGAAAATAGTGCCAAAATAGGTTCGAGTTATTTTCAAAACTTTATCGGAAGTCAATATATCAAAGATGCAAACGGCAACCTATGTGAAAATCCAAATGCCTATAAACCTGGTCACGTAAGAAGTATGTGTTGCAGACTTCAACTAGACCTCAGAGAGCTTTTAAAACGTGGTGGAGGGCTTTTTGGTAGTGCAGAGATGACGGGAAGTATAGGTGTAGTTACTCTAAATATGGCAAGGCTTGGGTATCTTTATAAAGGTGATAAACTAGGGTTGTTTGGGCGGATAAAAGAGCTTTGCGATATATCAAAATCAACCTTGGAGAAAAAAAGGGTATTTATCAATCAAATGTTTGATAGGGGACTTTACCCATATACAAAGAGGTATTTGAGAAATTTTAATAACCATTTTTCTACTATCGGGGTTAACGGTCTTAACGAAATGATAAGAAACTATACATCTGACAAGCACGATATTTCAAGTGAATTCGGAAAACAGTTTTCTTTGGAAGTGCTTGATTTTATAAGAGAGCTTATTACAAGCTATCAAGAAGAAACAGGCAATCTATACAATCTTGAAGCTACACCGGCTGAAGGTACAACGTATCGTTTTGCAAAAGAAGATATCAAAAGATACCCTGATATTTTACAAGCAGGGGTCGGTGATAATATTTACTATACCAATTCATCTCAACTTCAAGTTGACTATACGGTTGACCCGTTTGAAGCACTTATTCATCAAGATGAATTACAATGTAAATATACCGGCGGGACGGTGCTTCACCTATATATGAACGAAAAGCTTGAAAGCGGTGATAGTTGTAGGGAGTTTTTGAAATCGGTAATAACCAATTTTCAACTCCCT
Organism: Arcobacter nitrofigilis; assembly: GCA_020723015.1. Classification (GTDB taxonomy): domain Bacteria; phylum Campylobacterota; class Campylobacteria; order Campylobacterales; family Arcobacteraceae; genus UBA6211. The sequence continues at coordinate 2,408 of DYJR01000035.1, read as the reverse complement.
TACGTGACTATAACTCCACTTTTTAGTGTTTGTCCCGTGCATGGTTATATAAGCGGTGAGCATGAGTATTGTCCTAAGTGTGATGAGGAGATTGTGGTTAAGGGTTAAGGTTTCAGGTTTCAGGTTTCAGGGTTAAGGGTTAAGGGTTAAGGGTTAAGGGTTCAGGGTTCAGGTAGGGGCTTACCAATATACCAAAAAAAGGAGTGGCAAATGAGTAAAAATGAGATTTTAGAAAAAAACAAAGACAAAAGAACAAAATGTATGGTTTATACCAGAGTTATGGGTTATCATAGACCGGTAGAGAGTTTTAACATAGGTAAAATCGGTGAGCATAGACAAAGAACATATTTTCAAGAGAAAAAGGGTTTATAACCTTACTCCTTTTACACTTCTTGACTATCCCTCTAAAACAGCTTGTATAGTGTGGTTTAGCGGGTGTGGGATGAGGTGTGAGTATTGTTATAATACCGATATAGTAGAAAGTAACGGTAATTATGACTATTGTGAAGTGTTGTCTTTTTTATATAAAAGAAAAGGGTTACTTCAAGGTGTTGTTTTGTGCGGTGGTGAGCCGTTATTTAACTATGATAAAGATATGTTTGAGTTTATCAAAAAGGTCAAGGAGATGGGTTTTTTGATAAAACTAGACACTAACGGTATTAATTATGAAGCACTAAAAGAGCTTGTGGAATCAAACTTGATAGATTATGTGGCATTGGATTTTAAAGCACCTAAATATAAGTTTCAATACATAACTAACAACAACGTAAAAAAGTTTGACTTATTTTTGGACTCTGTGAAACTTTTGATAAATACTCAAATAAACTTTGAGATTAGAACTACTTTTCACCCAAACCTTTTGAATCTAGAAGATATACAAGAAATGGTTGATTTAATAGATAGTTTGGACTATCAAGGTAAATACTATATTCAAAACTTTATGGAGTCACAAAACAATTTCGGTCATTTGAAAAAAGAGTTTCATCAAATCAGTTTCGATGGTTTAAAAAGTAAAATCGAAATAAAATATAGAAACTTTGATAATTAGAAGTTATAATCATTATTCTAAAGTATAATGACTCTTAAATAAATCTTAAAAATATAAACGATAATTTTTTTCTATTGAAAAGTTTTATTTTATTCTGCTAAGATTTCAATATTCAAAAACAAAGAGATTTTGAAAAAGGAGAATAATATGGCTTGTGACGTAGGCGTAAAAGCTAGAGAAATTAAAGAAACAAAAATTCAAGAAAATACAGTAGAAACAAAAAAGGAGAAAAAAATGAGTTCGACAATGGTTTTAAGAAAAATGCCGGAATTTAAAATGAGTGCGTATGACGCAAAAACAGGACACTATACAACAGTATCAAGTGAAGATTATGCAGGTAAATGGACGGTAGTATGTTTTTATCCGGCAGATTTTACTTTCGTATGCCCGACTGAAATAGCTGCTATGAATGCAAAATACGATGAGTTCCAAGAATTGGGAGTAGAGATACTTCCAATATCGACTGATACGAAGTTTTCACACAAAAGATTCGTAGAAACAGAGCCAATTTTAAAAGGTTTGAAACTTACAATAGGTGCTGATACGACTAAATCGGTAGCTGAGTCTTTCGGTGTACTTATAGAAGAAGAGGGTGTAGCACTAAGAGGAAGATTTTTATTCAATCCAAACGGTGTTTGTGTAGCTCAAGAGGTACAAGCAGACTCTGTAGGAAGAAACGTAAATGAGTTTTTAAGACAGGTAAGAGCGTGGCAACATGCAACTGCAACGGGTGAGGTATGCCCAGCAGGTTGGAGACCAGGTAAAAAAACGCTTCCGGTAAATACCGATGTAGAGCAAATGACGGGAAGAGTAGGTGATTATATCACTATAGAAGAGATTTTATCTTAAGTTTTTAGATACGGCTTTTGCCGTGTCTAAGCTTGAAAGCTACGGTTGTTTCACTCTCCTCCCCTCCCATAAACAAAAGTATTCAACCATAGCTTTGAGGTTTAGTTTTTTAGCGGTAGTTTTATAGTAAAACAAGTACCTCTACAATGAATCTCCTCTACGTTATATTCTATGTTTTCCAAAGATAAAATACCGTTTAGATGTTTGTGTACTATTTCGTGTAACATATAAAGTCCAAGTCCAGTACCTTGCGATTGATGTTTGGTAGTGAAGTAAGGCTCAAATATCTTTTCTTTGATATCCTCAGGTACACCTCCGCCATTGTCCAGTATGGAGATACAAGCATATTCGTCGTGTAGGTAAGTTCTGATTTTTATATATTTGTATTCAAGATTTTTTTCTACCAATATATCTATAGCATTTTTTATTAGATTGATTAATACCTGTGTTAGTTCATTTCCAAAATTTAAATCTGAAGTGCAATTTTTTAAGTTGTCTTTGAAATAAGAAA